>NZ_JACBZI010000001.1:3426733-3768416 GCF_013408145.1 Nocardioides marinus | reverse complement strand
GCGCCGACGACCAGGACGGCCTGGTGGCGGTCCTCGGCTACGTGTTCACGATGGTCACCGGCGGCAACGACACCACCACCGGCCTGCTCGGCGGGGCGGTGCAGCTGCTGGCGGCCGAGCCCACCCAACGCGCCCGGCTCACCTCCGGCGAGGTGCCGGTCGAGGTGGCGCTGGAGGAGCTGCTGCGGCTGACCTCCCCGGTCCAGGGGCTGGCCCGCACCACCACCCGCGACGTCGAGCTGCACGGCGTGACGATCCCGGCGGGCCGCAAGGTCCTCCTCCTGTACGCCGCCGGCAACCGCGACCCGCGCCGCTACGGCCCCGACGCCGGCTCGCTGGACGTCGGCCGGCGCCCGACCCAGATCCTCACCTTCTCCCAGGGCAGCCACCACTGCCTGGGGGCGGCCGCGGCCCGTCTCCAGGGCCGGGTGGCGCTGGAGGAGCTGCTCGCGGCGTACCCGGACTTCGAGGTCGACCCCGCCGGCGTCCGGTGGGCGCCCGGTCCCTACGTCCGGCGGCCGGCGACGGTGCCGTTCGTGGGGCGCCCGTGACGCGGCCACCCGCGCCCCCGGACGCCCGCGTGGTCGTCGTCGGCGGCATCAACGCCGACCTCAAGGCCCGCACCACCGCCCCGCTCGTGCCGGGCACCTCCAACCCGGGCACCGCCACGCTCACCCCCGGCGGCGTCGGACGCAACGTGGCCGAGAACCTCGCGCACCTGGGTCGCCCGGTGGCCCTGCTGGGGGTCGTCGGCGACGACGACCTGGGGCGGCTCGTGCTCGACGCGACGTCGGCGGCCGGCGTGGACGTGACGCACGTGCGGTGCCGCCCCGGTCCGACCGGCTCCTACACCGCGCTGCTCGACCACCACGGTGAGCTCGTGGCCGGGGTCGCCGACATGGCGGCGGCCGATGCCCTCACCCCCGAGGACGTGCGGGCCGCCGAGTCGGTGGTGGCCGGTGCCGGGATGCTCGTGCTCGACGGGAACCTGCCCGTCGAGACCTTCGCCGCCGCCCGGGACCTCGCGGCCGCCCACGGCGTGCCGGTGGTGGTGGACCCGGTGAGCGTGCCCAAGGCGGCGCGGCTCGCGGCGCAGGTGCGTGACCTGCTGGCCGTGACGCCGAGCCACGGGGAGCTGGCGGCGCTCGGCGGGGTCCCCGCGCTGCTCGCGCGCGGCGTCGGCCTCGTGTGGGAGAGGCGAGGGGCGTCGGGGTCGGTCCTGCACACGGCCGACGGCGCCGGGGCGGTCGAGCTCGCGGCCCCCGAGACCGCGGTCGTCGACGTCACCGGCGCCGGTGACGCCATGCTGGCGGCGTGGTGCCACGCGGTGCTGGCGGGACAGGGGCACGCCGAGGCTGCGGCGTACGCCCACGAAGCGGCGGCGCTGACCGTCGCCTCCCCGCTGACCGTCCGTCCCGACCTGGGGGAGATGCTGGCCCGATGACCGCCGCCCCGATCCACCCGATGCTGACCGTGACCGACGAGGTCGCCACCGCGCTGCGCGAGGGCCGACCGGTCGTCGCGCTGGAGTCGACGATCATCAGCCACGGCATGCCCTACCCCGACAACGTGGCCATGGCCCTGGAGGTCGAGTCGGTCGTGCGGGCCGGGGGCGCGGTCCCCGCGACCATCGCCGTGCTCGACGGCCGGCCGCGGGTGGGCCTGGGTGAGGACGACCTCGAGCTGCTCGCGAGCCACCCCGACGTGGTCAAGGCCAGCGTCCGCGACCTGCCGTACGTCGCCGCGCGCGGCCTGCACGGCGCGACCACCGTCGCCGCGACGATGCGGCTGGCGGCGATGGCCGGCATCGAGGTCTTCGTGACCGGCGGCCTGGGCGGCGTGCACCGGGGCGCGGAGACCTCCATGGACCTCTCGGCCGACCTCACCGAGCTCTCGCGCACCCCGGTCGCGGTCATCAGCGCCGGGGTGAAGTCGATCCTCGACATCGGGCTGACCCTGGAGGTGCTGGAGACCCTCGGGGTGCCGGTGCTGGTGGAGGGGGCCGACGAGTTCCCGTCGTTCTACTCGCGCAGCAGCGGGTTCGCGGCACCGATGCGTGTGGACGGCGCGGCCCAGGCGGCTGCGGTGGCGCGCGCGACGTGGGACCTCGGGCTCGACTGCGGCGTCGCGCTCGCCCACCCCGTGCCGGCCGAGGACGAGATCCCCGCCGAGGAGATCGGCGGCGTGATCGAGCAGGCCCTGGCCGACATGGACGCGCTGGGCATCACCGGCAAGGCGACCACGCCCTACCTGCTCGGACGCATCGTCGAGCTGACCGGCGGGTCGTCGCTGGCCACCAACATCGCGCTGGTGCGGGCCAACGCGGCGTACGGCGCGGCGGTGGCGGTCGCGCTCGCCGGCTGACGCCGGGGGGCGGTGAGTGGTCAACCTGTTCGGCCGGCCGCTCGGTTGAGGGCTCACCGCCGGGGGCGGGGCGCCGCCCGGGAGCGGTGAGTGGTCAACCGTCCCGCTCGGGGAACCGGTTGAGGGCTCACCGCCCACCACGCGTCAGCGGGTCGCGGCGGTGACCCGGTAGCGCACGAACGACGGCACCACCAGCGCCGCCACCACCACACCGACCACCACCAGCACGCCACCGCCGGCCGCGGCTGCGCCGGCACCGACCGCCGCCGCGGTCGCCCCGTGCGCCACGTCGGCGACTCGCGGGCCACCGGCGACCACGACGATGAAGACCCCCTGCAGCCGGCCCCGGACCTCGTCGGCCGCCGCGCTCTGCAGCATCGAGGACCGGAACGCCGCCGAGGCCATGTCGGCCGCACCGCCGACGACCAGCATCAGCAGCGCGGTCACCAGCATCGCCCGCTGCCAGCCGGCACCACCGGCGTCGGCCAGCAGCACCGCGACGCCGAACCCCGCCATCGCCACGCCCCACACCACGATGCACACGACGACGGCCAGGCCCTGCCGCACGATCCGCGAGACCCAGCCGCTGAGCACGCCGCCTACGACCGCGCCCGCCGGGATGCCGGCGAAGAGCAGCGCGAAGGTCAGCCCGCCCTCCGAGGGGCCGCCGAAGTCGAGGTGCGCGATCTCGGGGAACAGCGCGCGCGGCATCCCGAAGACCATCGCGATGATGTCGACGACGAAGGACATCAGCAGCACCGGCTGGTGGCGCAGGTAGGCGAAGCCGTCGACGACCGCCCGCACGCCGGGCACGACCGCGGCCACGCCCTCGATGCGCAGCGACGGCAGCCGCACCACCGCCCAGACCGTGGCCAGCAGCGAGACGGTGTCGAGCGCGTAGAGCCAGCCGAACCCGGTGAACGGGATGAGGATGCCGGCCACCAGCGGGCCGGCGATCGCACCGGCCTGCATGACGGTCATGTTCAGCGAGTTGGCCGCCGGGAGCAGCGCGGCGGGGACCAGCCGGGGCAGCAACGCGCTGCGGGTGGGTTGGTTGACCGCGAAGAACGCCTGCTGCACCGCGAACAGCGACAGCAGCAGCCAGACGTTCGTCGAGCCGGCGAACGCCTGTGCGGCGAACAGGCCGCTGGTCACGATCAGGCCGATGGTCGTGACCAGCAGGATCGTGCGGCGGTCGAACACGTCGGCCAGCGCACCGCCGTACAGGCCGAAGACGACGAGGGGCACCAGGCCGAAGACCCCGGTCAGCCCGACGTACGCCGAGGAGCCGGTGTCGGCGTAGATCTGGGCCGGCACCGCCACGACCGTCAGCTGGGCGCCGATGACGGTGATGATGTTGGCGGTCCACAACCGCCGGAAGTCGGGGACCTTCAGCGGCCGGGTGTCAGCGGCCAGCCCGCGCCACCGTCCGACCGCCCCCGTCACGGGCGAGAACCTACGCCTCGCGGTCACGGCCCCACCCGGCCAGGGTCACGAGCCCGCAACGAACCGGCGCCGACGGTTGCCCCGACCGCACCCTTTACTGTCTGCTGGCCCACGGACAGGAGGTCATCAGGTGACGGTCGTCGATGCCGACGTCGACTTCGGGGAGCTGGACAGGCAGGGCGGGCTGGGCGTGCGCTGCCTGGGTGTCGTGCACCTGTACCGCACCTTCGAGGGCCACGACGTCGTCGCGCTGCAGGGGGTCGACCTGTCGATCCGTCCCGGCGAGCGGGTGGCGTTCCTCGGCCCGTCGGGCTCGGGCAAGTCCACGCTGCTGACCCTGCTCGGCGGGATCCAGCGCCCCAGCGCGGGCCGGATCTTCCTCGGTGACTCCGAGATCTCGCGACTGCCGGAGCCCGAGCTGGCGCGGCTGCGCTCGCGGCGGGTCAGCACGATGCTGCAGGGCGCGACCCGCAACCTGCTGCCCTACGCCACCGCCCGGCAGAACATCGCCTTCGCCCGCCTCGCCCTCTCCGGCGCCGAGCGCAAGCAGGCGGTGCCCGAGCGGGAGCTGCTGGCCCGCGTCGGTCTGGCCTCGGTCGCCGACCAGGTCGTGAGCACGATGTCCGGTGGCCAGCGCCAGCGGCTCGCGCTCGCCTGCGCGGTCTCGACCGGCCCCCAGCTGCTGCTGGCCGACGAGCCCACCAGCCAGCTCTCCCACGAGGACCGCGACGCCGTCATCAGCCTGATCCACGAGCTCGGCGACGAGCTCGGCACCACGATCGTGGTCGTCACCCACCAGCCCGAGGTGGCCGCGACCTTCCCGCGCACGATCACGATGAAGGGCGGCCGGGTCGGCCTGGAGGGGCGCGACGGCGCGGAGTACGTCGTCATCGGCGCCGAGGGGGTCGTGCACCTGCCCACCCACCTGGCCGAGCAGTGGCCGCAGGGGACGCTGGTGCGCATCGAGCCCGAGGAGAGCGACCGGCTCGTGGTGTCCCGCTCGGCAGAAGCGGTCGGAGGGGCCGGCGAGGGAGAGGCTCGCACCGAGTGAGCGACCTGATCCTGAGCGGGGTGCGCTACGAGCTGTCCCGCACGCTGCTGCACGACCTCGACCTGACCTTCGCGGCCGGGCGGATGACCGCCCTGTCCGGCCCGTCGGGCTCGGGCAAGACGACCCTGCTCTCCATCGCGGGCGGGCTGCTGCGCCCCACCACCGGTGAGGCGACGTACGCCGGTGCGCCGATGTGGCGCGGCACCGGCGACCCGCGACCGGAGGTCTCGTTCGTCCTGCAGGTCTACGGCCTGGTGCCGATCCTGTCCGCGCGGGAGAACGTCTCGGTCGCCCTGCGCGCCCGCGGCGTGGACCCCGACGAGGCCGACGAGCGGGCGGCCGCCGCGCTGGCCCGCTTCCACATCGCCGACCTCGGTGACCGGCAGGTCGAGGAGCTCTCCGGCGGCCAGATGCAGCGGGTCGCCCTGGCGCGCGGGCTCTGCGTGGGCTCCGGCGTCCTGCTGGCCGACGAGCCGACCTCCGAGCTCGACGAGGGCAACCGCGGGCTGGTGCTGGCCGAGCTGCGGCGCGAGGCCGACCGCGGCGCGGTCGTCGTCGTCGCCACCCACGACCCTGCCGTCGTCGACGCCTGCGACGACCACCACGCGCTCGACGAGGGGCGCCTGGTCGACCACACCGAGCCGGTCCACCTCACCGGGTCCCGGGGCTCGTCGCCCTCGGACCTCGACCAGCGGGGCCCGGACCTCGACCAGCGGGGCCCGGTGGTCGAGCAGCGAGGAGCGCCAGCGACGAGCGGGCGTCGAGACCACCCGACGGTGGCGCCCGACCAGCAGGAGGACGACGACCCGTACGAGCTGTTCCGCCGACCCCCGGGGAGCCCGTGAGCGGCTCGCGGCCGCGGCTGCGGTCCCGCACCCTGCAGGGTGCGTGGGCGCGCCGGGGCACGCTGCTGCCCCTGCTCCTGCTGACCGTCGTGGTCGTCGGGGGCGTCGTGGCCGTGGTCGGCTTCGCCGCCGCGGCCGGCACCTCCCGCCTGCTCGCCGTGCCGCTGCTGCTGGTCGGCGCGGTCGCCGTGCCGGCGACGGGGCGCGAGCTCGCCTCCGCTCGGCGTACCGAGATCGCGCTGGCCCGCCTGCGCGGTCTCGAGGGTGGTGAGCTGTTCACCCTGCTGCTGGTCGAGCCGCTGCTGGTGCTCCTCGTCGGGGCCGCGGCCGGCACCGGCCTGGGGCTGGTCGTCGCCGACCTCGCCGCGCGTTCCTGGGTCGGAGACCCGATGGGCGCACCCGGAACCGACGTCGCCGCGGCCGTCGCGGTGGTGGTCGTGGTCGCCCTCGTCGCGGTGCTGCTCGGCATGGCCGCCGCGCTGCGCGAGCCCCTCGTCGCGCAGGTCCGTGGCGCCGCGCGGCCCCGCGCCTCCGGCATCGCCGCGGTCTTCGCGCAGGTGCTCGTGGTGGTCGGGGCCGTCGTCGCGGTCTACCGGGCGCGCGTCGTCGACGGCACCCAGTCCGACCTGCTCGTGCTCGCCGGGCCCGCCCTGGTCGGCCTGGCCGCCGGCCACGTCGCGCTGTGGGCGATGGGCGCCCTCGCCCGCGTCGGGGTACGCCGGACCGGCCGGCGTGGTCTGCCGGCCTACCTCGCCACCCGGCGACTGGCCCGCTCGGCCGATGCCGCAGCGCCCCTGCGGGTGCTGGTCGCGGCCGGCGTCGTGGCCGGGGTGGCGGTCACGGGTGCGGTCCAGGTGGCGGCCTGGGCCGACGAGACGGCGCGGCTGCAGGCCGGTGCGCCGCTGCGCTTCGACCTCGAGCGCGGCAACGGTGGCGACGCCGCCGCCGTGCTGGCGCTGACCGAGCGGCTCGACCCGCAGGGCCGGTGGCTGATGGGTGCGGTCGTGGTGCCGGGTGAGGGGTCGGTGGCGGCGCGGCGCGCGTTCGTCGACGTCGACCGCGCCGAGCGGGTGGTCGGCGAGTTCTACGAGGGCACCAGCGCCGCACGCATCGGCGAGCTGGCCGACCGGTTGGTCGACCCCGCCTCCGCCGCGAGCGTCGCGGCACCCGCGTCCCGGGTGCTGGTGGAGGTCGCCGGGGTCAGCCCCCGCGAGCAGGGGCGGCTCCGGCCGCAGGCGGAGCTCACCCTGCGTCGCGTCTCCGGCCAGGAGGTGCGCGTGCAGCTGGGCACGGAGCTGGACCTCGACGGGGCGGCCCGGACGGTCTCCGCCCCGGTCGACTGTCTCGACGGGTGCACCGTCGAGGCGATCACCCTGTCCCGCGTCGCGGGTGACCGGCCGCTGCCGTTCCTGCTGACCGACCTGCGGCTCGGCTCGACCCCGGTGCTCGACCGGCCCTGGTCGCCCGCCCGGGCACCCAGCGCCGCGGGCCCCGGCGGACCGGTCGAGGTCGCCGAGGGACTGCTGGCGCCCACCGCGGACGACCGGCTCACCGCCGTACCCTCCCGCGGCGAGGGAGCCGTCCCCGTCCTCGTCACCCGCACCGTCACCTGGGAGGGCGACCCGGTGCTGGAGTCGCCCGGCGGGGAGGACCTGCCGGCCCGGGTGGTGGCCCGCTTCCCCGCGCTGCCGCTGGTGGAGGCCGACGGCGTCTACGCCGACCTCCCGCGCGCCGCCGCCGGCGCGCCCCCCACGATCCCCGCCGCGGAGGTGATGGTGCTGGCCCGCGCCGACGCCCCCGCCGAGCTGCTCACCGCCCTGGCGGAGGAGACCGGCTCGCAGGCCCGCCCCCTGGAGCGGGTCACCGAGCAGGTGCGCGACGCCACGGGCGCGACCCAGGCCCAGGCCTACCTGATGACCGCGATCTGCTGCCTGCTCGTGGCGCTGCTGGTGCTGGTGACCGCCGTCGCCCGGCAGCGGGGCGCATGGGTGCGCGACGTGGCCGCCCTGCGGGCCCTGGGGATCACCCGCGCGACGCTGCGGCGCAGCACCGTCGTGGAGGCCGTGCTCCTGCTGGTGGCCACCGGCGTCGCCGTGGTCGGTGGTGTCTACCTCGCGGTCGCGCTGCTGCTGGGCCGCCTGGGCCTGGTCGTGGTGCCCGAGCACGCGGTCGCCCTGCGCACCGCCGTCGCCCCGCTGCCGCTCGTCGTGCCGGCGCTGCTGGCGTCGCTGATCGTCGTGGTGGTGCTGCTGCGCGGCCGCGACGTCGGCTCCCGCGAGTCCGCCCCGGCCGTGCTGCGCGAGGAGGCCCGATGAGGGGTCCCGCACTGCTGCCCACGGTCCTGCGCGGCCTGCGCTCCCGCCTGCTGCTGTCGATCGGCTCGGTGGTCCTGACCGCGCTGGCCGTGGGCTCGGCCGTGCTCGGGCCGGCCTTCCAGGGGGCCGTGACCAGCTCGTTCCTGGTCACCCGGCTCGCCGAGGCCCCGGACAACCTCACCGGCCTGTCCTGGGTGTGGACGCCCGACGCGGGCGTGGCCCCCGACCTCGAGGAGGTGCTGCGGGACGCCCGCGCTGCAGCTGGGCGCGCCACGGACGAGGCCGCTGAGGTGGCTGGTGGAGGGGCCGATCAGGGGGCCGGGCTCTACCTGGACCCGCAGGTCTTCGTGCGCACCCAGCAGACCGAGGGGCTCGGCGGGCTCGCGCGGCTGGGCTGGGCGCCGGACTACTGCGACCACCTCGTGATCGAGGGGCGCTGCCCCGAGGCGCCCGACGAGGTGCTGCTGCTGGCGCTGGACTCCACGATCACCGGGCTCTCGATCGGCGACACCTCCCCGGTCGCGGGTCTCGGCACCATCGAGGTGGTCGGCACCTACTCCGCGCCCGGGCCCGAGGAGGCCGACTACTGGTTCGAGTCCGGGCGGCTCAGCACCCGCCCGCCGACGCCCCCGCCGGCCAACATGCCCTACCAGCCGGCCCCCATGCTGGGCACCGCCGAGGCGGTCGAGCGCGCCGCCGCGGGCGTCGGCTACGAGGTGCTGGTCGACCGCCGGCTCGGTGTCCCCGCCGACCTGCAGGTCTCCGACCTCGAGCAGGTCGCCGTGGTCGCCCGCGCGCAGCAGGACTACAGCGCCGCCCTCGAGGGGGGCACCCTGGTCGAGCGCTCCATCAACGACATCGACGGCGTCGTGGCGGAGGTCCGCGACCAGCAGGCCACGGCCCGCGCCTCGGTGTCCCCGGCCGCGATCAGCCTCGTCCTGGTCGCGCTCGCCCTACTGCTGCGCCTGCTCACCGCGGCGGCCGACCTGCGGATGCCCGAGCTCGCGCTCGCCTCGCTGCGCGGCCTGCCGCGGCGCCGGATGTGGACGCTGGGGATGTCCGAGCCGCTCACCCTGCTCGCGCTCGCCGTGCCCGTCGGTGGGCTCGTCGGCGTCGGGACGGTGCTGCTGCTGATCGAGGCCTGGCTGGTGCCCGGCCTGCCGCTGCGGGTGCCGTGGACCTCGCTGGCGGCCGGCGGCCTGGTCGGGCTCGGCGCCGCCACGGTCGCCGTGGCCGCGGTCGGCCTCGTGGTGCGGATCCCCCTCGAGGACCAGCTCGGCGGCGTACGACGCCCGCGGCGTGCGCGCCGGGCCGCGGTCGTCGCCCAGCTGGCCCTGGTCGCCGCGGCGCTCGCGGTGCTGCTGAGCAAGCTGAGCTCCACCGAGCGCGGCCGCCCCGACGTGACCGACCTGGTCCTGCCGGTGCTGCTGGCCGTCGTCGCCGGCCTGGGTGCGAGCCGGCTGACCTCCTCGCTGGCGACGTGGTGGACCCGCGCGGTGCCGCACACCCGGTCGCTGGGCTCCTTCGTGGCCGTGCGCGCGCTGTCGCGCCGCCAGGAGGGGACGCTGGTGATCCTGCCGGTCACCGCGGCCATCGCGATCTGCGTCTTCGGTGCCGGGGTCTACGACTCCTCGTCGGCGTGGCGGGCCTCGGTGGCCGCGACCCGGGCCCCGGCCGCGGTGCTGTGGACCTCCGAGCAGAGCCTCGACGACACCGTGGGCCTGACCCGGGGCATCGACCCCGAGGGCCAGTGGCTGATGGCCGGCAGCACCATCGCCACCCCCCAGCCCGGCCCGGTCTTCTCCGTCCTGGACACCACCCGGCTCGCCCGGGTCGGGCTCTGGAACGACCAGTGGACCCCCGGCACCTCCGCCGCCGAGGTCGCCGACCTGCTCGCCACCGGCCCGGTCCCCGTCGTCACCGGTCGGCGCGTCGGGCTCGACCTCGACAACCGGCTGCGGACCGAGGAGCCCCTGGTCGTGCGGCTGCGCCTGGTGCCGCCCACCGACCGGCCGCGCACGATCTTCCTCGGCCCCGTCGCCGAGGGTCGGTCGGCGGTCTCGGCGGCGACGCCGTTCTGCCGGGACGGCTGCCGCCTCGAGCAGATCACCCTCGGCTCCGCCGCCGCCCTGCCCACCGCGATGGACGGCACGCTCACGCTGGAGTCGGTCACCGTCGACCGCCAGCCGGTCGCCACCGCGCTCTCCGAGGGCGGCTGGGCGCTGGTCCCCGGTGCCACCGGCAACGACGCGGTGGACTCCCTCGAGCGCGACGGCGCCGGCCTGGCCGTGGCGGTGTCGAGCCCCACGCCGGTGATCGTCCAGATCGGCGCGGGCGACCCGCCCGCCGAGCTGCCGGTCGTCGCGGGAGTCGACGCGCGCACCGAGACCTCCGCGGACACCTACAACGCCGGTACCCCGCTGAGCTTCGACGTCGACCCCGTGGTCGAGGCGGGCAGCGTGCCGCTCCTCGGCCCGCGCGGGCTGCTCATCGACTACGACACCTTCGCCACCGGCCGCAAGGTCTACGACCAGAACACCGACGTCTACGTCATGGCCCGCGCCGACACCCCGGCGTCGGTCGTGGGGCAGCTGCGCGACGCCGGGCTCACCGAGGAGACGACGTACGACGAGGTGAAGGCGGGGCTCGACGCGACGGCGTACGCCCTGGCCCTGCGGCTCTACGCCGTCGTCGCGGCCCTGGTGCTGCTGATGGCGGTCGCGTCGCTGGCGGTCAGCACCGCCGTCCAGCTGCCGGCCCGCCGCCGCGACGCCGCCGCGCTGCGGGTGGTGGGGGTCCCGCGGCGACAGGTGATGGGCTCGGTGCTTCGTGAGCTGGTGCTGGTGCTCGGCGGGACGGCGGTCGCCGGGCTCGCGGCCGGGTCACTGGCGCAGTACGTCGTCCTGCGCACCGTCACGCTCGGCTACGCCGAGACGCTGTCCACCCCGGCCCTCGTCGCGGCCATCGACCCGTGGCGGCTCGCGCTGCTCGCGCTGGTCACCGCCGCGCTGTTCGGTGCCGTGGCGCTGGTCTCCGCCACCCTGACCGTGCGCGGGGCGCGGGGGTCGACGCTGCGGGAGTCGGCGCGGTAGCTGCGAGGTTCGACTGATGTCAGTCAGACCTTGGGGATCGCGGTCGAACCTTCGACCGCCACGTGCAAGGTTGGACCGACATCAGTCAGACCTTCCGACGCCCCACCGGACCCGACCGCCACACGACTCACTCCCGGCACAACCGCCACCCGCCGGGCGGCAGGTCGAGGGCGGCGTCGGGGCCCCACGACCCCTGCGGGTAGGACTGCACGGGCGGCGGGGAGTCCAGCAGCGGCTGGCAGACCTGCCAGATCCGGTCCACCTCGTCGGCGCGGGTGAACAACGCCCGGTCGCCGCGCAGGACGTCGAGGATCAGCCGCTCGTAGGCCTCCAGCGGGTCGGCGTCGGGCACCGTGCCGAGGTCCAGGCACATGGTGGCACCGGTGAGCTCCATGTCGGGGCCGGGCAGCTTGCCCTGCAGATGCACGGTGACGACCGGGGAGTCGGTGAGCTCCAGCACCAGCTCGTTGCACGCGACGTTGCCCTCGAAGATGCCCGAGTGCGGCGTGCGGAAGCGGATCGTGACGGTACGCCGCGTCGCGGCCATCGCCTTCCCGGTGCGCAGCAGGAACGGCACCCCGCGCCAGCGGTCGGTGTCGACCCACGCCTCGAGCGCGACGAAGGTCTCGACGTCGGAGTCGGGATCGACGTCCTCCTCGTCGCGGTAGCCCTCGAACTGGCCGAACACGCTGCGCTCGGGGTCCAGCGGTCGCATCGCGCCGAAGACCGCCGCCTTCGCGTCACGCAGCGCCTCGGCGTCGAAGGAGCCGGGGTCCTCCAGCGCCACGAAGCCGAGGATCTGGGTCAGGTGGGTGGAGATCATGTCGCGCAGGGCACCGGTGGACTCGTAGAACGAGCCGCGCCCCTCCAGCCCGAGCTCCTCGGGTACGTCGATCTGCACCGACTCCACGGAACGGGCGTCCCACGCCGGCTCGAACAGGCCGTTGGCGAAGCGCAGCGCGAGGATGTTCTGCACCGCCTCCTTGCCCAGGAAGTGGTCGATGCGGAAGACCTGGTCCTCGTCGACGACGTCCTTGAGCGCGGCGTCCAGCGCGCGGGAGGACTCCAGGTCGAGGCCGAAGGGCTTCTCGACCACCAACCGGGCCCGGTCGATCAGCCCCTCCTTGCCCAGCATCGCGATCATCGGCTCCACCGCGCCCGGGGGGATGGAGAGGTAGAGCAGCCGGCGGACGTCGGAGGTGTCGGCCGACATCGACTCCTCCGCCTCGCGCACGGCCGCGGCGAGGTCGGAGCCGTCGTCGGCGTCGGAGGTCTGGAAGCGCAGCCGCGACAGCAGGTCGTCGGCGAGGGCGGCGTCGAGGTCCTCGACGCTCTCCTCCAGGGCGGAGCGGAGCCGGTCGCGGAACTCGTCGTCGGTGCCGGGCGAGTGCCGACCGGTGCCGATCACGGCGTACTCGTCGGGCAGCCGGCCGGCCGCCGCGAGGTGGTAGAGGCCGGGGAAGAGCTTGCGCGAGGCCAGGTCGCCGGTGGCGCCGAAGAGCACCAGGACGTGCGGGGGCAGGGTCGGTCCGTCGGAGTCGGTCACGCCTCGAGGCTGCCCGGCGCAGGTCGCCCGGACACCACCCGGCCGGTCGTCCCAGATGTGAAGACGCCGCAAGGATGACCCCGTCAGGGGTTCTGACCTGGCATATTGCCGCGCATGAGTCTCGACAACGACACCGCCACCCGGGCCATCGAGGCCTACTTCGGGAGCAGTGTCTTCTCCGAGGAACCGACGTGGTGCAGCGTCCTGCTGGACGAGGTCACCACCGCCTTCGACTCCCCGGACGACCTGCACACGGCCCTGGACCTGATGAACCTCCGCGTCGAGGTACCCGCGCCCAGCGCCTGACCGTACGGCGGGAGCACCGACGGTGCCAGGGTCCGCCAGCAGGTCAGCGGAAGCGGACCTGCTGCTTCTTCGTGCGCTCGGCCGCCCAGAAGCGGTCCTTCTGCGAGGTGGCCCGCACCCGCAGCTTCGCCCCCGCCAGGGACGGCTTCCATCGCAGCGTGGTCGAGACGTGCTTGCGGCGCGGGGGTTCGCAGTCGGACCGGTGGATCCGCTTCCAGCGGCCGCCGATCCGCTGGTCGACGTGCAGGCGCACGCACGCCGGCCGACCCTTGACCTCGACGGCGATCCGGGCGTTCGACCCGGCGGCGTACGTCGGTCGGCGCGTGCCCGTGGCCTTCGGGAACTCCAGGGTCAGGCGCGGGCGCACCCACAGGCTCACCGTGTCACGGTCGGACTCGGAGGTGTCCACCGCGTCGTAACCCACCAGCAGCGACGAGCGGCTCTTCAGGCGCACCGACACCGTGCCGGTGCCGTCCTCGGCCAGCTCCACCTCGGCGCCCGGCAGGTAGCTGCCGCCGTAGCTGGCGACCCACGTCTGGAGCGTCCGGCGCTCCGAGCGGGCGTCGAGCGTCACCGGGATGGTGGCGGTGGCACCGTAGGGGTAGGACTTCTGCGGACGGCCCAGCGACACGGTGGCGTCCTCGCCCGGGCTGAGCACGTCGAGACGGGGACCGCCCCGGCCGCGGCTGGCCACGTAGACGTCGGTCTCCCCGACGGCGAGGGCGGCGGCGTTGCGCCACCGGTTGAGCGGCTCGTCGAACAGGTCGTAGGAGCGCCCGGCGACCAGGGAGCCGGCGGGCACGGTCTGGACGGTCTCGACCGGGAAGATGGACCACGTCGTGAAGACCGTGCGTCCGTCAGGACCGAACGCGACGTCGAGGCCCTCGAAGTCGTTGTCGGGGTGGGAGAGCGGCAGCTGGTAGGGGGCGAGCTCCTCCAGCGTCACCGGCTCCAGGCGCACGCCGCGGGAGCCGACGAGCACCTCGCCGTCTGCCGACATCGCCAGCCGCTGGACGTCCATGTCGGTGCGAGCGCCGGCGGAGAACTCGACGGTCTCGGGGTCGACCTCGACCCGGTTGATCCGGCCGAAGTCGAAGGTCCAGAGCGAGCGGGCGAGCACCGAGTCCGCCGGCGCGTCCGCCGGGGGCCCGACGAGGCGGCGGCCGTGGACGCGGTTCTCACCGTGGACGGCACGGGTCGTCGGGTCGAGCACGCGGATGTACTCACCGCTGGAGTGGTTCTGGCAGTAGCTCGAGAACGCCACCCGTCCCCCCACCAGCGCGAGGTCGTCGGGGCAACCGGACTCCCAGACCGGCTCGACGCGGATGTCGAAGGTGTCCACGACCTCCAGGGTCTCCGCGTCGACGGCTGCGATGGCCTGCGACTCTCCGAGGGCCAACCAGTACCACCCGCGCTCCTCGTCGGTGATCGCGGAGACGGCGTCGCGCAGCTCGATGGTGCCGGTCGACGCACCGGTGAGGTCGGTGACCAGCACCTCCTCGCTCCCGGCGCCCGAGAGGACGAGGAGCCGATCGCGGCCCTCGTCGAGCAACAGGTCGACGACCTCGTCGACCGGTAGGTCGCTGCGCTCACCGGCGACGGCGGCCGGGGCGTGCACGAGGAGAGCGACGCCGAGCGAGGCTGCGGCGGCGAGGGACACGGCGCGCGCTGGGGCGCGGAGGTGACGGATCACGTGGGGCCTTCCCGGGACGACGTGAGCGGCCACCCTACGACCGGGCCCTGCCTACTCTTGCATCGTGCGACGACCGCGACCCGAGCGCCCCGGACCCGGCCAGGAGTCGGTGTGGGAGTACCCGCGCCCGCCCGCGCTGGAGGAGACCCACGAGCTGGTCGAGGTCGAGCTCGGCGGCGTGGTGGTCGCCCGCAGCACGCGCGGGTGGCGGGTGCTGGAGACCAGCCACCCGCCGACGTACTACCTGCCGCGCGAGGCGTTCGTCGACGGCGCACTCGTCCCCACGCAGGGCAGCTCGCACTGCGAGTGGAAGGGGCAGGCGGCGTACGCCGACCTCCACGGCGGTGGCCGCGTGGCACCCCGTGCCGCCTGGACCTACCCCGACCCGACGCCGGCCTTCGCCGCGCTCGCGGACGCCTGGGCCGTCATGCCGGGGCTGGTCGACGAGTGCCGGGTCGACGGCGAGGTCGTGCGAGCCCAGGACGGCGGGTTCTACGGCGGCTGGATCACCGACCGCGTGGTCGGGCCGTTCAAGGGGAGCCCGGGCTCCTGGGGTTGGTGATCAGTAGCAGGACTTCTGGGAGTCCTCGTCCCCGAGCAGCCGGTCGGCCAGCAGGTCGCACCACTGACCCGACGGCGGTCCGCCGTTGACGGTGCCGTCGGACTCCCCGGGGTGCTTGACCCACAGCGTCCCGTCGAAGGCCTTGTCGAAGCGCAGCCTGGGCTTCTGACCGATCCGGGCCCACGTGGGGTTGATGACGTCGCCGTCGACGGGCTTCTTGGCGCCGTTGCGCGAGGTGTCGACGACGTACTTCACGCCCTTGACCCCGAGCTTGCGCAGCTGGCGCACCATCCACTCGGCGTAGTGCTTCTCGTCCTTCATCCGGCGGAAGTTGGAGACGTTGGTGCTGAAGCCGCGGGCCCCGGCGACGCCGGCCTTCTTCAGCAGCTCGGCGCGACCGTCCCAGGGGGTGTCGTCCTTGGAGGTGTCGCCGGTGGTCCAGCCGGAGTGGCCGGCGTCGATGTAGACCCAGGCACCGGCCCTGGAGAGCTTGCGCACCGCCGAGCGCAGCGCCTTGATCCGGTTGTTCGCGTTGCCGCAGGTGCCCTCGTGGTAGAAGGGCAGCGCGTCCGGCTCGAGCACCAGCATCGGCTTGCTACTGCCGATCCCCTTGGCCACCTGGGTGACCCACTTCTTGTAGGCGTCGACGCCCGGGAGCCCGCCGGAGGAGTACTGCCCGCAGTCGCGGTCGGGGATGGAGTAGACCACCAGCATCGGGGTCTTGCCCGCCCGCTCGGCCAGACCCACGTAGGTCGACACGACGCCCGCGACCTGGTCGGTGGGGTAGTACTCCGCGCCCAGCCACAGCGCCTGCGCGCGCTTGGCGATCGCGGCGTACGCCGGCCCCTGCTGGTGCGCGGGCATGCGCGTGTCGACGTACAACCCACGGGTCTTGCGGGGGTCCTTGGCCTGGCGGGCCGCGGTGGTCGCCACGGTCGGGCTTCCCGTGCTCGTCGCGTGGACGCCGTCGGCCGCGCCGGAGGCGGGCGCGGTCAGCGCCGGGGCGGCGGCCACCAGGGCGAGCGCGGGCAGCGCGGCGAGAGCGCGGCGCAGCGACGTGGGAGCGAGGGGCACCCCACCAGGGTGCCGGACGGCTCCACGTCGTGTCCCGGCAACGCCGAGACCGTCACCCGCCCGCGGGCGCCCCGAGCGGGTCGGCGAACAGGCAGAAGGGGTGCCCGGCCGGGTCGAGCATGACCCGGACGTCGTCCTGGGGCTGCACGTCGGCCTGCACGGCACCGAGCTCCTCGGCCCGCGCGACCCCCGCCGCCAGGTCGGGTACGCCGATGTCGAGGTGCGCCTGCATCTGCTGGTCGTCGCCCGTGGCCGGCCAGCGCGGCGGCACGTGCTCGGCCTCGCGCTGGAAGGCCAGGCCGGTGGCGGCGCCCTGCCCGGTGCCGCGCGGCTTCAGCACCACCCAGTCCGGCTCGTCGTCGCGGGTCTCCCAGTCCAGCAGCGCCCGGTAGAAGGCCGCCAGGGCCCGGGGGTCCGGCGCGGCGAGCACCGTGCTGGAGAGCCGGAAGCCGCTCATCGCGAGGCGCGCCGCTCGTACTCCGCCCGTGCCTCGGCGTCGATCGCGGTCAGCGAGCTGTCGGCCTTCATGGCGTGGCTGATGGCGTCGCGGATCCGGCGGGGGAAGGTGTTGGAGCCGTAGAAGATGCCCTTGGCGTAGCCCGGCACCCAGGTCTCGAACTGGGGGCGGCGCACCGTCGACAGCACCGCGTCGGCGACCTCCTCGGGCTTGCAGGCGCGCATGCCGCGGGTGGCCGAGACACCGGCACCGAGCTCGGTGGCCACCACGGTCGGCAGCACGACGGAGACGTCGACGCCGGCCGGGCGCAGCTCGCCGGCCATCGCCTCGGAGAACCCGACGACGCCGAACTTGCTCGCGGAGTAGACCGCGCCACCGGCCATCCCGATCCGGCCGACGGCCGAGGCGACGTTGACGACGTGCCCGTGGCCGCGCGCGCTCATCGCCCGGGCGGCCAGCTGGGTGCCGGTGATGACGCCGCGCAGGTTGATGTCGAGGACCTTGTCGATGGAGGCATCGGACTGATCGACCAGGGGGGAGAGCGGCATGATCCCCGCGTTGTTGACGAGCACCTCGACGGGGCCGAGCGCCTCGGCACGGTCGAGGAAGGCGGCGAAGGACTCCCGGTCGGCCACGTCGACGACGTACCCCTCGGCGCCGCCGCCGACCTGCATGGCGGCCTTCGCGGCGACGTCGTCGTCGAGGTCGCCGATCACCACGATCGCCCCGGCGTCGGCGAACCGGGAGGCGGTGGCCAGGCCGATGCCCCGGCCGGCGCCGGTGATGGCCACGACCTTGCCGCGGACGTCGCGGTCGGGGGTCCGGCTGGGCAGGCGCTGGGGCAGGCGGAGTGCTGTGGCTCGGGTCACCCGGGGATCGTAAATTGACAGCGGTCCCTGTCACCAGGGTCCGTCCGCCGGCTGGTCCGGCCCGGCGTGATCCACACCATCGCCCACGGCGGGTAAAGAAGTGCCATGCTGGGGGCCGTGGCCGTCAAGCAGGGTGTCTACCGCGGGCAGAGCGCCCAGGAGCGCTCCGCGGAGCGGCGCGCCCGTCTGCTCGAGGCGACGCTGGAGGTCTGGGGCCGCGAGGAGGGTCCGCCGGTCACCATGACCCGGATCTGCCAGGAGGCGGGCCTGACCGAGCGCTACTTCTACGAGCAGTTCACGGGCCTGGAGGAGGCGCTGTCCTCGGTCCTGGAGACGATCTACGACGAGGTGCTCGACGTCACCGCCCGCGCGGTGGGGGAGACCCTCGGCGGCCCGGCCGAGCGTGCCCACGCCGCCGTGACGGCCTTCGTCCAGCTCTTCGTCGACGACCCGCGCAAGGGCCGCGCGGCGATGATCCTGGCACCGAGCCGCCCCACCCTGCGGGCGCGTCGGCAGGCGATGCTCAAGGGCCTCGCGGACTTCGCCGAGGTGGAGGCGCTCGAGCTGTACGGCGACGAGGCCGAGCCGGGCAGCGGCGGCGTGCTGGCGGCGATGCTCTTCGTCGGAGGTCTCTCCGAGCTCGTGGTCGCCTGGCTCGACGGCACCATCGACACCACGCCCGAGGAGATCGCCGACGCCGCGACCCGCGCGTTCACGCGTCTGGCGCACCGGTGAGCCGGAGGTAGTCCGCATCCCATCGCACCCTCGGCGTGCGCTGAGGGTGCGATTTCCTGCGGAGTACCCCGCCGGACCCCCTGACAGCGACATCGTGTCGCGGTTACTCTCCGGTACGTGACGGACGCACCCCTGCCGAGCTTCGGCCCCTCCCCCGACCACGTCGAGCTGCAGCAGTGGCTGCACACCTTCGCCGCCGAGGTCATCCGACCCGCGGCCGCGGAGTGGGACGAGAAGGAGGAGTTCCCCTGGCCGGTGGTCGAGGAGGCCGCCAAGGTCGGGATCTACTCCCTGGACTTCTTCGCCACCCAGTCCTTCGACCCGACCGGTCTGGGCATCCCGATCTTCATGGAGGAGGTGTTCTGGGGCGACGCCGGCATCGGCCTCTCGATCGTCGGCACCGCGCTGGCCGCGGCCGGCCTGGCCAGCAACGGCACCCCCGAGCAGCTGGCCGAGTGGGCGCCGGAGATGTTCGGCGAGCCGGGCGACCTCAAGATCGCGGCGTTCTGCTCCTCCGAGCCCGACGCCGGCTCGGACGTCGGCGCCATGCGCACCCGCGCGACGTACGACGAGGCGACCGACGAGTGGGTGCTCAACGGCACCAAGACCTGGGCCACCAACGGCGGCCTGGCCGACGTGCACCTGGTGACCGCGGTCGTCGACCCGGACCTGCGCACCCGCGGCCAGGCGTCCTTCATCGTGCCCCCGGGCACGAAGGGCCTCTCGCAGGGCCAGAAGTTCCACAAGCACGGCATCCGGGCCTCGCACACCGCCGAGGTCGTCCTCGACCAGGTGCGGGTGCCCGGCCGCTGCCTGCTCGGCGGCAAGGAGAAGCTCGACGCGCGGCTGGCCCGGGCCCGCGAGGGCGCCTCGACCGGCGGTGCCAACGCCAGCATGGCGACCTTCGAGCGGACCCGCCCGGCGGTGGGTGCCCAGGCGGTCGGCATCGCGCGGGCGGCGTACGAGACCGCGCTGGACTACGCCAAGACCCGTGAGCAGTTCGGCAAGCCGATCATCGAGAACCAGGGCGTGGCCTTCCAGCTCGCCGACATGGCCACCCAGATCGACGCCGCCCGGCTGCTGGTGTGGCGCGCCTCGTGGAAGGCCGCGACCGGCGGCTCCTTCGACAAGGCGGAGGGCTCGATGTCGAAGCTGTTCGCCGGGGAGACCGCGATCAAGGTGACCGGCCAGGCCATGCAGATCCTGGGAGGCAACGGCTTCACGCGGGAGTACCCCGTCGAGCGCTGGGCCCGCGACGCCCGCATCTACACGATCTTCGAGGGCACCTCGGAGATCCAGCGGCTCGTCATCGCCCGGACCGTGTCGGGGGCCCCGATCAGGTGAGCCCGCCGGCTCGGTGGCCGGTCACGATGGGCGGATGAAGATCCTCCTCGCGCTGGTGATCATCGTCGCCCTGGCCTACCTCGGCTACCGGATGTTCTTCGTCAACGCCCACAAGAAGTGAGGCCGCTGGGTCGGTGACGCGACAGCGCTTCGAGGGCGCCATCGCCGGGGTCGGCTCGACGTCGGGCGTGCGGGTGGTCGTCGGCCGCTGGGAGCGCAGCCCGCTGGGCGCGTTCGCCGACGCGATGGTCGCCACCGCCGAGGGGCGGCGGATCCTCCTCGCGCCCAGCCACGAGGTCGCGGACTTCGTCGCGTCGACGTACTCCTTCGACGAGGTGCGGATCGAGCCGGTCGAGGTGACCGGCGGCGTCACGGGGTGCTGGCGGGTGCGGACCGGGTCGCTGAGCCTGGACGTGGTGGTGGGCCGGCGCACCTGGCTGGGGCGGCTGCTGCGCCTGGTGCCGCGGCGGCTGGCCACCTCGCCGGCGTGGTGCACCGTCACCGACCCCGTCGCACGCCTGGTGCTGCGCGGGGTGCGCACCCGCGGGTCGGCCGGTCACGGGCGTCGCGAGTTCTACGCCGCCACCGACCACCACGCGGTCCGTTCGGCCACCGGCACCTTCGACGCGGCCGACCTCGGCGGGCTCGCTCCGGTGCGCCCCGAGCCCGGCTTCGGCTTCTCCTCGACCCCGGCCACGCCGTCGGTCACGAGCCTGGTGACGACCGTCGAGCTCCCGTCCTAGCCCGCGCCCTCAGGCGAGCGCCGGCATGACCCGCTCGCAGAGCAGCCGCACGTGCTCCCACGACGGCTCGCTGGGCAGGCCACCGCACCCGGGGTGGCTGGTCACCAGCCGGACCTCCCGCGACCGGCACCGCTCGACGAGCTCCTCCGGTGTCGTCACGAGGTAGACACCGGCCGCCCGCATCTCCTCGACGGTGCGCGAGGCGTCGAGGACGTACGACGCGTTCTCCCCGTGCCACTCCTGGTACGCCGTCGCGTCGGCCAGCAGGTGGTGGCCCCAGCGCTCCCAGAAGGCCTCGACGTCCTCGGTGAGGAACACGTTCGCCGGGCCGGGCGGCGCCAGCAGCACGAACCCCGGCTCGCGACCCGCCTCCCGGCAGGCGGCGTCGTAGGCCTCCTGCAGTGCGGGATCCCCGTGCTGCGGCTGGAAGCCGAGCCCCAGCCGAGCGGCGCGGCGCGCCGCGGCGACCGACCCGCCGCCGTACATCAGGAAGGGGTGGGGCCGCGAGAGCGGTGTCGGGGTGACGCGCACCGTGCGGCCCTCGTGCTCGAACGGCTCGCCGGTCCATGCGCGCAGCAGCACCTCAAGCCTCGCCTCGAGGTCGCGCCCGCGGGTCTCCCAGGGCAGGCCGAACAGGTCGTACTCCTCACGGCGGTAGCCCAGCCCCACCGTGCAGGAGACGCGCCCGCCGGAGAGGTGGTCGAGCACCGCGAGGTCCTCGGCCAGCCGGATCGGGTCGTAGAAGTTCACCAGCAGCGCCGAGATCGTGATCGGCAGGTCGGTGGTCACCGCCGCGAGGGCCGCGGCGAACGGGATCGGGCTGGGCAGGTAGCCGTCGTCGGCAGCGTGGTGCTCGCTGACCATGAGCGGCTGGCGCCCGCGCGCCTGGAGGTACGCCGCCTGCTCGATCGATCGGCGGTAGAGCTCGGAGCGCTCTCGCCCGGTGGCGCCGGGGGCACGCAGGTCGAAGCGGGTGACGAAGGTGGCCATGCGCGATTCTAGAACGTGTTCTACTTTCTGTCCCGGCCCACGAGGCGGAAACTGCGCATCGCCAGGGCGCCGAGGAGGGGGCCGGGGGCGAGCAGCCAGAAGGCGTACTGCCACCCCACGACCGCGGCCAGCGCCGGCAGCGCCTGGATGGTCAGCACCGTGAGAGTGAAGCCGACGGCGGTCTGGACCGTGAGCGCCGTGCCGACGAAGCGCTGGTCGGCGGTCTCGCTCAGCGCGGTCGAGAAGACGCCGGAGTCCGCGATCACCGAGGCGCCCCACACGGCGAGGAAGACCGCCAGCACCACGGCCGGGACGTCGAACACCAACGGCGAGAGCAGGCAGCAGGCGCCGCTGACGAGCATCGCACCGGACGCGGCCGGGGCGCGACCCCAGCGGTCGGCCGCCCATCCGCCGACGAGCGCGCCGACCAGGCCGGCGCCACCGACGGTCGCGAACGTCACCGCACTGACGCCGCCGGCGGAGAGGTCCCACCCGCGCTGCGCGACCAGGAACGCCGGCAACCAGGTCCACAGCGCGTAGAGCTCCCACATGTGCCCGAAGTACCCGAGGTTGGCCAGCCGCGGCGCCGGGTCGCGGAACCCCGCCCACGCGTGCCGCAGCTCGGGCCTGGCGCCGCGGGCCAGCAGTGGCCCCGGACGCACGGCCGTCAGGGCCGCGAGCCCCGCGAGCAGGGTCAGGGACGCCGCGGTGAGCATCACCGCCCGCCAGGGCAGCGGCCCCGCCGCGGCCACGAGGTGGGGCAGGGCGGAGCCGAGGGTGAGGCAGCCGATCAGCAGCCCGAAGGCGCGGCCGCGGTCGACCGGTCGCGCCCACGACGCGGTCAGCTTCATCCCCACCGGGTAGATCCCGGCCAGGAAGGCGCCGGTCAGGAACCGCAGGGGTACGGCGGAGCCCAGCCCGTCGGAGACCAGGGCGAGCGTCGCCGTGCACCCCGAGGCGCCGAGCGCGCAGGCGGCCGCGAGCCGGTGCGGCGGCACCCGGTCGGCCAGCGTCAGCAGCCCGGACACCACCGCCCCGGTGGCGAAACCGAGCTGGACCGAGGCGGTGAGCCACACCGCGGCCCCGGTGGAGAGCCCCCACTCGGCCCGCAGCGTCGGGGCGATCGCCGTGGCGGAGAACCACACCGCCAGGCCGAGCACCTGGACCAGCGCGACCAGCGCCAGCTGCCGACGAGCCCCCTCGATCGGCGCGAGCCGGCCGTCCTGCGTGCTGTCCACCGGCCCAAGTGTGCGTCAGGCCGGTGATGAGGGGTCGAGCCGGCGTATTGATACGCCGGTTCGGCGGGGATGGTGGGTCGAGCCGGCGTATTGATACGCCGGCTCGGCGGGAGAGAGGGTCAGACGGCGATGGCGCGGTTGACCCAGGTCTGGGTGACGACCATCCCGACCCTCTCGTAGAGACCCAGGGCGCCGGTGCGCGAGTCGGTCGAGAGCGAGCTGCCGACGGCACCGTGCTCGGCGGCGACGCCGAAGGCGTCGACCAGGAGCGCCTGGGCCAGACCGCGGCCACGCTGGTCGCCGCGCGTGGCCAGCCGGTCGACGTACGCCTCGAGCTGGCCGTCCTCGCGGGGGAACATCACCAGGAAGGCCATCGCCACCACGGCTGCGTCGGGGTCGACGACCACGCGCAGGTGCCAGGGCTCGAAGCCGGGTCGCAGGACGGTGCCGGCCTGCCACTCCTCGAAGCTGTCCCGCTCGCGGACCGACCACTCCAGGAACGCGTCCTCCTGTACGTCGTGGACCTGCGGGTACTCCTCCTCGGTGGCGGCTCGCAGCGAGTAGCCCTCCGGGAGCGGACGCTCGGGGACGACGGCGCCCTCGGGGAGCCGCAGCACCCAGGAGTGCCAGCGGACGTGGTAGCCCAGCTGCTCCATCAGGCGGTCGCCCGGGGAGCCCTCGGGCTGCGGCATGCCCACCTCGGCGACACCCTGCTCGCGGGCCTTGGCCTGCATCCAGTGGGCCAGCCAGGTGCCGATGCCGCGACCGCGGTGGTCGGGCAGGACCCCGGCGTCGCCGCGGCCGGCGGCCATCACCTCGGCGCAGGCGACGAGGCGCTCGCCGTCCAGGACGCCGACGCTGCTGGCGGCCAGGTCGTAGGAGGGGCGCTGCCAGTCGGCGACGATGTCGGCGACCTCGATCTCTGCGGTGCCGACGTCGGCGCGCTGCTGGGCGGCCATCACCTCGTAGACCGCCTGCGCGTCATCGAGGGTCAACGGGCGCGAGGTGAGGCCCTCGGGGAGCGGGTGGTCGTGGGTCATGGCGGCATCGTGCACCAGCACGTGCCGAGGGGGCCGCCCATTTTCGGGCGGCCCCCTCGGGCTCGTTCACGCCGGTCGTGCCGGCAGGGGATCAGGCGTTGCGGATCGCCGAGATGTCGAACTCGAGCTTGATCTTGTCGGAGACGAGGACGCCGCCGGTCTCGAGCGCGGCGTTCCAGGTGAGGCCCCAGTCCTTGCGGTTGATGGTTGTCGAGCCCTCGAAGCCGATGCGCAGGTTGCCGAAGGGGTCGCGCGCGGAGCCGGTCGACTCGAAGTCGATGGTGACCGGCTTGGAGACGCCCTTGATGGTCAGGTCGCCGGCGATGGTCCAGTCGTCGCCGTCGCGGCTGATGTCGGTCGAGACGAAGGTGATCTCGGGGTTGGCCTCGGCGTCGAAGAAGTCGGCGGAGACCAGGTGGCCGTTGCGGTCGGGGCTGCCGGTCTCGATCGAGGCGGTCTTGATGGTGAGCTCGACCTTCGAGGCGGCGGGGTTCGCGGTGTCGACGTGGGCGGTGCCGGACCAGTCGGCGAAGTGACCGCGGACCTTGGTGACCATCGCGTGGCGGGCGGTGAAGCCGAGACGGCTGTGGCTCACGTCGAGGGTGTAGTCACCGGCGATGTCGTCGAGGGCGGTGGTGGGGGTGTCGAAGTCGGAGATGCTCATGGGGTGCTCCTGCCGTAGTGGGTGAAGGTTCAACCACTCTAACCGGACCCGGGTCCGGATTCATTCCCCTGAGGGGTGGGAAATCCCGACGCGGTCTGGACAGGCCCTGGTCCGGGGCCTGTCCGCGGGAGCGGACATGACGAGAGCCCCGCCCGAGGGGCGAGGCTCTCGACAGCGGCGGTGCGGGGGAGCAGTGCTCCGGCGTACCGCCTGGTGGAGTGGGGGTCAGGCGGCGTGCGTGGCGTGCGCGGCTGCTGCCAGCTCCGCCGTCGTCCAGCGCGACTCCAGACGGGGGGACCCGTCGCGGTCGGTCACCGTGATCCACACCTGGACCAGGTCGCCGGTCATCTGCGTGCCCATCATGAGACACCTCCTGTTCACCTTCTGTTCACCAAGGTAGCACGGCCCCCACCGAGACCGCCAGATTCGGCAAAGAACGGGGTCGCACGCTCCACCACGACGCCCCCAGGGGCCGCGCAGCGGGCGCGCACCCTCCCCGGGATGGAGGAGGCGGTGCCGCTCGCCGGGCCGGCCCCGTCGCCCTCGTGACCGACCCCACCGCGCTGAGGAAACCGACTCCGCGTGCCCTTACCACTACCGTGGACGGGTGAGTGACTCAGCAGCACCCGACAGCACCGAGAGCAGCGACGCCGCCGGCGGTGCGGAGAAGACGGTCGAACCCGCCTCCTTCGCCGACCTCGGCCTCTCCGGACCCGTGCTCCGCGCGCTGTCCGACGTCGGCTACGAGTCGCCCTCGGCCATCCAGGCGGCGACCATCCCGACCCTGCTCTCCGGGCGCGACGTCGTGGGCCTCGCGCAGACGGGCACGGGCAAGACCGCGGCGTTCGCCCTGCCGATCCTCTCCAACCTCGACGTCTCGCAGAAGACGCCGCAGGCCCTCGTGCTGGCCCCGACCCGTGAGCTCGCGCTCCAGGTCTGCGAGGCCTTCGAGCGCTACGCGGCCCACCTCAAGGGCGTCCACGTGCTCCCGGTCTACGGCGGCCAGGGGTACGGCGTCCAGCTCTCGGCCCTGCGCCGGGGCGTCCACGTCGTGGTCGGCACCCCGGGTCGGATCATGGACCACCTCGAGAAGGGCACCCTCGACCTCTCCGAGCTGCGCTTCCTGGTGCTCGACGAGGCCGACGAGATGCTCAACATGGGCTTCGCCGAGGACGTCGAGACGATCCTGGCCGACACCCCCGAGACCAAGCAGGTCGCGCTCTTCTCCGCGACCATGCCGCCGCAGATCCGTCGGCTCTCGAAGTCCTACCTCTCCGACCCGGCCGAGATCACCGTCAAGAACAAGACGGCGACCGCCAGCAACATCACCCAGCGCTACCTGCTGGTGTCCTACCCCCAGAAGGTCGACGCGCTCACGCGCATCCTCGAGGTCGAGAACTTCGAGGGGATGATCGTCTTCGTCCGCACCAAGAGCGAGACCGAGCTGCTCGCCGAGAAGCTGCGGGCCCGGGGGTTCGCGGCCGCGGCCATCAACGGCGACGTGCCCCAGAACGTCAGGGAGCGGACCGTCCAGGCGCTCAAGGACGCCAAGCTCGACATCCTCGTCGCCACCGACGTGGCCGCCCGTGGCCTCGACGTCGAGCGGATCAGCCACGTCGTCAACTACGACATCCCCACCGACACCGAGTCCTACGTCCACCGCATCGGCCGCACCGGCCGCGCGGGGCGCAGCGGCGACGCGATCTCCTTCGTCACCCCGCGCGAGCGCTACCTGCTGCGCCACATCGAGAAGGCGACCAAGCAGCCGCTCACCGAGATGACGCTGCCCAGCGTCGAGGACGTCAACAGCACCCGGCTCACCCGGTTCGACGACGCCATCACCGAGGCGCTGACCCAGGCCGACCGCATCGAGGGCTTCC
The DNA here is from genome assembly GCF_013408145.1 of Nocardioides marinus. Taxonomy (NCBI): domain Bacteria; kingdom Bacillati; phylum Actinomycetota; class Actinomycetes; order Propionibacteriales; family Nocardioidaceae; genus Nocardioides; species Nocardioides marinus. The sequence continues at coordinate 3,742,162 of NZ_JACBZI010000001.1, read as the reverse complement.
GCGACATCGTCGCCCACTACGTCCGCCACCACGACGTGCCGGAGATGGACGTCGCTGCCGCGCTGGCGGTCGTCGCCCAGGGCGAGACCCCGCTGCTGCTGGACCCGAACGCCGACCAGGTCCGCACGCCCAAGTCCCGCCCCGGCGACCGTGACGACCGGGACCGCCCGGTGCGCCCCGCCCGTGAGCGGCACGGCGACACCCCGATGGCGATGTACCGCATCTCGGTCGGCAAGCGGCACAAGGTCGAGCCGCGCCAGATCGTCGGTGCGCTGGCCAACGAGGGCGGGCTGAACCGCAAGGACTTCGGCAAGATCCTCATCAAGCCCGACTTCTCCCTCGTGGAGCTGCCCGCCGAGCTGCCCGCCGGGACGTTCGAGGCCCTCGAGCAGACCCGGATCTCCGGCAAGCTGATCGAGCTCTCCGCCGACTCCGGGCCGCCGGGACGCGGCTCGCGCTCGGGCCCCCGTGGACAGGGCGGCCCCCGTCGCGACGACCGGGGCGACCGGGGTGGCACGTCGTGGGACGACAAGCCGCGGAAGAAGCCCCGCCACAAGGGCTGATCGAGGACGCGCCAGCGGACTCGACGAAGGTGGTCGAGCGTCCGTCGAGACCGCGTAGGCCACAAGCGGAGCTCGTCCCGCGGCGGCTGTCCTCGGCCGCGGTCGTGGCGTGCCTCGCGCGGTCTCGACGACGGCTCGCTGGCGCTCGCCTGCTCGACCGGCGGGTCGGTCAGAGCAGGGCGGCCACCAGCGACCCGGCGGCCATGCCACCCGCGGCCGCGGCGGCGATGACCGAGGACATCGGCATCGGCAGGGCGGCGACGTGGGCCATGTCGCCCGCGGCGTGCACCCGCGGCAGCGAGGTGCGCCCCATGACGTCGACCTCGACCGCGCCGCTGGGCAGCACCGCCAGGCCGAGCTGCTCGGCGAACGGCGCCGCCTGCCGCAGCTGCGTGGTGACGTAGACGCCCGCGACCTCCACCGGCGGGCCGCCCGCCAGCTCCACGCGTACGCCGGAGCCCGACCGGACCAGCCCGACGACCGGTTCGGCGCGGACCGTGACCCCCTCCGGCACGACCGGCGCCTCCGCGCCGTCGGTGAGCACGGTGGTGCCGGCCACGACCGGCCCGAGGATGGCCGGGAGGTGTCCCGCGGACTGGGTGCCGAGCACCGCCACCTGCTGCCCGGCGAACTCGTGCCCGTGGCAGAACGGGCAGTGGACCACCAGGTCGCCCCACAGCTCGGCCACGCCGGGGACGTCCGGCAGCACGTCGCGCATCCCGGTCGCGAGCACCAGGCCGCGGGTGCGCAGCACGGTGCCGTCCGGGTCGTCGAGGACCACCGCGTAGCCGTCGTCCCGGGCGGCGACGGAGACCACGGTGTCCTCCCACACGGTGGCGGTGGGGTAGGCGGCCACCTGCTTGCGGGCGAGCGTGCGGAAGTCGGCGGGCGGGGTGCCGTCGTGGGTCACCACGTTGTGCATGTGGGTCGCGGCGTCGTTGCGGTAGCGCCCGGAGTCGAGCACGAGCACCCGGCGGTGCACGCGGGCGAGGGTGAGTGCGGCCTGGAGGCCGGCGGGGCCCCCGCCGATCACGACGGCGTCGTACGGCTGGGGCTGCTCGGAGGCGATGGTCATGACTGCTCCTGATCTGTGGTGATGGATTGCGCTGGTCAGAAGCGTGTGACTTCATGTTGACATGAAGTCAAGCGAACGCCGCTGGAGTGTCGGCGAGCTGGCCGCGACCTTCGGGCTGGCCACCCACGTGCTGCGGCACTGGGAGGACGTCGGGCTGCTGCGGCCGGAGCGTGACGCCGCCGGCCGCCGGGTGTACCGGGAGAAGGACCTCTACCGGGTGGCGGTCATCGTGCGCAGCAAGAGCGCCGGGATGACCCTGGAGCAGGTGGCCGTGCTGCTGGACGCCGAGGCGCCGGACCGGCACCGCGTGCTGGAGGCGCACATCGCCGACCTCGACCGACGGATGGCCGAGATGCGGCTGCACCGGGAGATGACCGAGCACGCGTTGCGCTGCAGGGCGCACGACATCGCGACCTGTCCGCGGTTCGCGGCAGCCGTGTCGGACCTGGTGAGCGGTGAGGTGACGAGCTTCGTCGGCGGCGACTGGTAGCAATGGCGCATGCGATCTCGGATCCTCGCCCTCGCCGGTGCGGTGCTGCTGCTCGCCGGCTGCACCGAGGTCAAGGACGCCGTCGCCGGGCCCGACCCGGAGCCGACGGCCAGCGCGTTCGTCGAGGCCCTGGCGGCCCAGGACCTCTCGGGGGCGCCCGTGGCCGACCCCGAAGCGGCCGAGCGCGAGCGCGCCGAGGTCGTGGACGGCATGGGCGGCGTCACCCCGCGGGTGGGGCTGCTGGACCTCGACCAGTCCGGCGACACCGCCACGGCGACCCTGCAGTGGAGCTGGCCGCTGGTGGGCTCGGGCGCTGGTGGTGAGTGGAGCTACGAGTCGCCGCTGCGCCTCGAGCGCGAGGGCGACGGGTGGGTGGCGGTGTGGGCGCCGTCGGTGGTCGAGCCGTCGCTGGTCGAGGGCGAGGCACTCGACCTCACCACCCTGACCCCGAGGCGCGGCGACATCGTCGGTGCGCGGGGTCTCGCGGTCGTCACCCAGCGCCCGGTCAACCGGATCGGGATCGACAAGACCCTCGTGGGAGCCGGGCGCGCGGTCAGCGACGCCCGGGCACTGGCCGAGGCCGTCGGGATCGACGCGGCCGGCTACGCGAAGCGGGTCAGGGCCGCCGGCGACGCGGCCTTCGTCGAGGCCATCGTGATGCGGACCGAGGACGTCGTGACGCCGATCAGCATGGCCCTGGCCCGCATCAAGGGGGCACGCCGGATCGCCGCCGAGATCCCTCTCGCACCCTCACGCGACTTCGCCGCACCCATCCTCGGCTCGGTCGGCCAGGTCACCGCGGAGATGGTCGAGGAGGCACCCGACACCTACCGTCCCGGCGACGTCGCCGGGCTCTCGGGGCTCCAGGGCAGGTACGACGACCAGCTGCGCGGCACCCCCGGCGCGAGCGTCGACGTGCTCCCGGCCGAGGGCTCCGACGGGGAGGTGCGGGAGGTGTTCCGCGCCGAGCCGGAGAAGGGCTCGACGCTCAGGATCAGCCTCGACGTCGACCTGCAGGCCGAGGCCGAGGCGGTGCTGCGGCGCACCGGCCCGGCCAGCGCCCTGGTCGCGATCGACCCCGGCACCGGCGCCGTGCTCGCGGCGGCGAACGGGCCCGGCGCCGGGGGCACCAACCTGGCGACGTACGGCCAGGCCGCGCCGGGCTCGACCTTCAAGACCGTCTCCTCGCTCGCGCTGCTGCGCGCCGGGCTCGACCCGACCTCGAGCGTGCAGTGCCCCGCGACCACGGTGGTCGACGGCAAGACCTTCGGCAACTACTCCGACTACCCCACCGGGGCGACCGGACGGATCACCCTGCGCCAGGCGGTCGCCAACTCCTGCAACACCGCCTTCATCACCAGCCGCGCCAAGGTCGAGGGCACCGGGCTCTACGACGCCGCCGCCTCGCTCGGCTTCGGCATCGACCACGACCTCGGCTTCCCGGCGTACTTCGGCCAGGTGCCGCAGCCCGAGACCGAGACCGAGGCGGCAGCCGCCCTCATCGGCCAGGGCAGGGTGCTGGCCAGCCCGATGGTGATGGCCACGGTCGTGGCCTCGGTGCAGGCCGGGGAGACCGTCGTCCCGTGGCTGGTCAAGGGCTACCGCGAGGCCCCGCCGGAGGGTGCGAAGCCGCTGACGGGGGCCGAGGCGTCGGCGCTGCGCTCGATGCTGCGTGCCGTCGTCACCGAGGGGAGTGGTCGCGGCCTGCTCGACGTGCCGGGGCCCGAGCTGATCGCCAAGACCGGCACCGCGGAGTTCGAGCGGGACGGCACGGTGCTCACCCATGCCTGGATGGTCGCGGCCGGCTCCGACCTGGCCGTGGCGGTCTACGTCGACGAGGGCGAGTCGGGCTCGCGCACCGCCGGGCCGCTGCTCGAGGCCTTCCTCAGGGCTGCCCGCCGCTGACCGACAGGCCAGACGTGGCCGGACGCAACGAAGGGCCCGGGTGCCCGGGCCCTTCGCGGCGGCGTCTGGCGGAGGGACGTGGGGACGTGCCGCCGGACGTAGATGAACCCCTCGCCGCATGGGGTCAGCAAGGGGTTCACAGCCGTCTTCTGAGTGCTCCCTCCGAAGTCGACAAGACCAATAGTGCCACGCCGTGCCCAGGTGTGGAGAGGATTGGAGGGAAGTCGTCGAAGTGCCAGGATTCACCTCATGACTGGTCCAGACGTTCACGCCCTGCTCGACCGCCTCCTGCCCGCCGAGCAGCGCCGCCTGTGGGTCGCCGGGGAGTGGCGCGACGCGGAGGGCGGTGACACCTTCGAGGTGGTCGATCCCGCCGACGGGCAGCTGCTGGCACGGGTGGCCGACGGGTCGGTCACCGACGCGGTCGAGGCCCTCGACGCAGCCGTCGCCGCCCAGGCAGGGTGGGCGGCCACCCCGCCCCGTGAGCGCGGGGAGATCCTCCGCTCGGCCTTCGAGCTCATCGGCGCGCGCGCCGACGACCTCGCGCTGCTGATGAGCCTGGAGATGGGCAAGGCGGTCGCGGAGGCCAAGGGCGAGGTCTCCTACGGCAACGAGTTCTTCCGCTGGTTCTCCGAGGAGGCCGTGCGCATCCACGGTCGGTGGATGCAGGCTCCGGCCGGCGGCTCGCGACTGCTGACGATCAAGAAGCCGGTCGGCCCGTGCTTCTTCGTCACCCCGTGGAACTTCCCGCTGGCCATGGGCACCCGCAAGATCGGTCCCGCGATCGCGGCCGGCTGCACGATGGTGGTCAAGCCCGCTCACCAGACGCCGCTGACGATGCTGGCGCTGGCCGGGCTGCTGACCGAGGCCGGGCTCCCCGACGGGGTCCTCAACGTCGTACCCACCACGCGGGCCAAGGAGATGAGCGAGGCGCTGCAGGGTGACGACCGGCTGCGCAAGGTCTCCTTCACCGGCTCGACCGGCGTCGGGCGCACCCTGGTGCGGCAGTCCGCCGACCAGCTGCAGCGAGTCAGCATGGAGCTGGGCGGCAACGCGCCGTTCGTCGTCTTCGAGGACGCCGACGTGGACGCGGCCGTCGACGGCGCGATGGTGGCCAAGATGCGCAACATGGGCGAGGCCTGCACCGCCGCGAACCGGTTCCTGGTGCACTCCTCCGTCGCGGAGGAGTTCGCCGAGAAGCTCGCCGCCCGGATGGGTGCGCTCACCGTGGGTCGGGGGCAGGACGACGGTGTCGACGTGGGCCCGCTCATCGAGGAGAAGGCGGTGGAGACCGTCTCGCAGCTGGTGACCGACGCTGTCCACGACGGCGCCCGGCTGCTGACCGGTGGCAGCGTCCCCGACGGTCCCGGGTTCTTCTACCCGCCGACCGTGCTGCTCGGTGTGCCCGCGGACTCCGCGATCAACGCCGAGGAGATCTTCGGCCCGGTCGCGCCCATCACCACCTTCGAGACCGAGGACGAGGCCGTCGCCCGCGCCAACGACACCGAGTACGGCCTGGCCTCCTACGTCTACACCCGGGACCTGTCGCGGACGATCCGGATGGCCGAGCGGCTGGAGTACGGCATGGTCGGCATCAACACCGGGCTGATCTCCAACCCGGCCGCGCCCTTCGGCGGGGTCAAGGCCTCCGGGTTCGGCCGCGAGGGCGGCTTCGAGGGCATCGAGGAGTACCTCGAGACGACCTACGTCGCGCTCCCGGTCTGACCGGGGCCCGATGGAGCTCTTCTCGGGGACCCGGCAGACCTACGCCGAGTTCGCGACCCAGGCCACGGACTCCCCGACGTTCGTGGCCTGGACCCGCGGCGTGGTCGAGGACCCCGAGGTGCTGGCCTGGCTCGGCACGCTGCCGCCGCTCAAGCAGCAGCCCAACCTGGTCTTCGCGGCGGCCCGCTGGCACGGGCTCCCCGACGACGCGACGTACGCCGACCTGCGCGAGGTCCTGCTGGGCGACGACGGGTCCGTCCGCGCGACGATCCTGTCCCGGGCGACCCAGACCAACGAGGCCGGGCGGATGGCGAACCTGCTCCCGCTGCTTCGGCAGGTCTCGGTGGAGGACGGACCGATCGCCCTGCTCGAGGTGGGCGCCAGCGGCGGGCTGACGCTCCACCCCGACCGGTGGTCCTACCGCTACCGCACGCCGCAGGGCGACCTGCGCGTCGGCGACCCGGCGGCGCCGGGGCTGGAGTGCCGGGCCGACGGGCCGGGGCCCTGGCCCACCGACCTGCCGCAGGTCGCCTGGCGCGGCGGGCTGGACCTCCACCCCCTCGACGTGAGCGACGACGACACCGCACGCTGGCTCGAGACGCTGGTCTGGCCCGAGCACGACGACCGGCGGCGGGTGCTGCGGCAGGCCATCGAGGTGGCGCGTCACGACCCGCCTCGGCTGGTCCGTGGTGACCTGCTGAGCGACCTCGACCCCCTGATCGACGAGGCGGCCCGTCACGGACGGGTCGTGGTGCAGCACTCGGCGGTGGTCGCCTACCTCGAGCGCGAGGACCGCGAGCGCTTCACCGACCAGATGCTCGCCCGGGTCGCCGCCGGTGCCTGCCGCTGGGTCAGCAACGAGGGTCCGCGGGTGCTGCCCCGGGTCTCGGCGACCGGACCGGCGGCGCCGGTGGACAGGTTCGTGCTGGCGCTGGACGGCCGTGCGGTCGCCTGGACCCACGGGCACGGGCGCTCGATCAGCTGGCTCGGCTGAGCGCTCACCCGGCCTCCCGACCCACCCACCCCAGCAGTCGTACGCCGCTGGGCGCGGCGGGGTCCGAGGCGACGGCCAGCGCCGGGGCGAACCGGCCGTGCCCGACCAGGCCCCGTGCCACCGGCAGCAGGTCGTCGGCCAGTGCCGGGGGGAGCGGGTGGTCCAGGCGCAGCGCCCGCGCCACGTCCCACCCGTGGACGGTGATCTCCAGGGCGGCGGCACGGACCAGCAGTCCCGGGTCCATGGCCATCCTGTCCACGGTGACGGGTCGCGGCGGGGCGCTGGTCCAGGCGCCGAGCAGGGTGCACGCCTTGGTGCACAGCCGGTCGGCGCCCCCGGGGCCGACCCGGGCCCCGGGGCTGGTCGGGGGCGAGACCGAGCCGCCCGCCGCCTCCAGGAACGCGTCGAGGGCGTCGTCCATGTGGGCGAGCAGGGCCGCGAGGTCCCACCGGCTGCAGGGGGTGGGACGGGTCAGGTCGGTCCGGTCCACCCGCGCCAGGGCGGTCCGCGTGTAGCCGAGGGCGCGCTCGAGCAGCTCGACACCCCCGTCGAGCTGGGAGGACACGAGGGCCTCAGGCCGGTGCGGGAGGAGCCGCGGCGAGAGGTGCCGCGGGACGAGCCGGGTCGGGCCGGAAGTCGCCGGGCAGGCTCATCGGCAGCCCGAACTTCTCGAAGAGCCGGGTGTCGAAGAACGCGTCGACCTGCGAGAGCTCGGGGTGGTCGGGGTCGCCGTCCCACTGGAGCACCTGCAGCTGGAACGGGACGAACCCGCCCTCCGGCGTACGCATGTAGAGGCCGAAGGCGGGCTGGCCGTTGGCGCGGGTCTCGATCATCGGCATGTCCTCCGAGCCGCCCGGGCACTCGTTGCCGATGAGCCAGGCGATGTTGGCCCGCCCCTTGAACCAGCTCGTGAACGGCGGCATCTCCCAGACCGCCTCGGCGGTCAGCATGGAGACGATCGTGTCGACGTCCTTGCGCCAGAACGCCTCGACGTAGCGCTCGAGCAGCTGGCGCTGGGCGGTCGTCAGCTCGTCGGCGACGGTGTCCTCGGTCAGCGCGCGGGTGCGCATCTGCGCGTGCGCGCGCTGGAGGGCGGAGTTCACCGCGGCGACGGTGGTGTCGAGCGCGTCGGCGACCTCGGCGGCGCTCCAGCGCAGCACGTCGCGCAGGATCAGCACGGCCCGCTGCTTGGCCGGCAGGTGCTGCAGGGCCGCCACGAACGCCAGCCGGATCGAGTCGCGCTCGGCCACGGTCACCGCCGCGTCGGGCACCGGCTCGAGCCAGGTGATCTCGTGGTCCTGCTCGAGGGCGTCCCCGGCCGGCTGGTCGGCGGTGCCGATGCCGGAGGGGAGCGGTCGCCGCGGCCGGCCCTCGAGGTTGGTGAGGCAGACGTTGGTGGCGATCCGGTAGAGCCAGGTCCGCACCGAGGAACGGCCCTGGAAGTCCGCGGAGGCCTTCCACGCACGCAGCAGGGTCTCCTGCACGAGGTCCTCGGCCTCGTGCACCGACCCGCTCATCCGGTAGCAGTGGGCCAGCAGCTCGCGCTGGTAGCGCTCGGTCAGCCGCGGGAAGTCCGCCAGCTCGTCGTCCGTCGTCGTCATCGTGGCGCCCTCCGCCGTACCCACCGCTCCCATGTCCTGCCTCCGCTCATCCTGCCCGCCCGCGGGCTCATCGGACAGTGCAGACCCCGCACCTACCCGAGACTCATCGCCGAGCCGGCGTATTGATACGCCGGTTCGGCGGGAGTGGTGGGTCGAGCCGGCGTATTGATACGCCGGCTCGGCGGGAGTGGTGGATCAGGAGGAGGGGCGGGCGAGGGCGAGGGCGCGGCGGGCAAGGGGCTCGGCGGTGGCGCGGTCCTCGGGGACGAGACCGACGCGGGTACGCCGGTCGAGCAGGTCGTCGACGTCGTGGGCCCCCTCGTGGGTGACGCCGAAGAGCAGCTCGGCCAGGGTCACCGGCACCGTGGCCGATACCGGGGCGAGCAGCTCCTCGTCCGTGAGCCCGGTGAGCTCGCGGGCGGAGGAGAGCACCAGCGCGGCGTCGGCGCCGTAGCGACGCACCAGCCGGGCGGGCTCCTCCAGCCGCGCCAGCTCGGCCCGGGGCAGGGCCCCGGCCAGCGGCAGCGACGCGGTGACGCAGGGCCCGGCGGTGAGGCCGTGGTGGGCGACGGCTGCGTCCACGGCGTCCTGCGCCATCCGCCGGTACGTCGTCAGCTTGCCGCCCACGACGGTCGTGACGCCCGACGGGCCGGTCACGACGGCGTGCCGACGCGACAGGTCCGCGGTGGAGCCGTCGCCGCCGTCCAGGAGCGGGCGCAGCCCCGCGAAGGCACCGACCACGTCGGAGCGGTGCAGCGGCCGCGCGAAGGCGGCGGAGACGACGTCGAGCAGGAAGCCGATCTCGGTCTCGGTCGGCTCGGGCACGTCCGGGACCGGCCCGGGGGCGGGTTCGTCGGTGAGGCCGACGTACACCGTCCCGTCGGGCTGGGGGAGCACCATCACGAAGCGGTTGGTCTCCCCGGGCACGGGTGCGAAGACGCTGGCGCCCAGGCCGGGCAGGGTCTCGGCGCGCAGCACCAGGTGGGTGCCGCGGCTCGGGCGCAGCCTGATGCCGTCGGTCCGGCTGCCCTCCTCGCCGAGCACCTGGTCGGCCCAGACGCCGGCGGCGTTGATGATGGCGCGGGCCCGCACCGTGTGCTCGGCGCCGGTGACCTCGTCACGCAGCACCGCCTCGCCACGGGCCGCGTGCAGGACCCGGGCGCGGGTGCGGACCTCGGCGCCGTGGTCGGCGGCGGTGCGGGCCATGGTCACGACCAGGCGGGCGTCGTCCTCGAGCTGACCGTCCCAGCCGAGCAGGCCGCCGCGCAGGCCGGAGGGCCGCAGCGCCGGGACCATGGCGAGGGTCTCGGTGGCCGACAGGTGCCGCGGGCGCGGGAGGGTCTCGGCGTCGGTGCGGGCGCCGCGGCGCAGCAGGTCACCGGCGCGCAGCCCGGCCCGCGCCAGCCCGCCCTGGACCCGCGACATGGAGGAGGTGACAGGGATGACCATCGCCATCGACCGGGTCAGGTGGGGGGCGGTGACCTCCATCAGGATGCCGCGCTCCACCGCGCTCTCGTGCGCCACGCCGACCTGTCCCTTGGCGAGGTAGCGCAGGCCGCCGTGCACCATCTTCGAGCTCCAGCGGGAGGTGCCGAAGGCGAGGTCGTGGGCGTCGACGGCCAGCACGGTCAGCCCGCGGGTCGCCGCGTCGAGGGCGACGCCGGCGCCGGTCACCCCGAGGCCGACCACGAGGACGTCGACGTCGGTGGGAGCGTCGGCGAGACCGGCGGTGAGGCGGGTGGCGGGGTGGTCTCGACGCCCGCTCGTCGCTGGCGCTCCTCGCTGCTCGACCACCGGGGGTGGCCCGCTCGTCGCTGGCGCTCCTCGCTGCTCGACCACCGGGGGTGGCCCGCTGGTCGCTGGCGCTCCTCGCTGCTCGACCACCGGGTCGCGGCGCGTCACGAGAGGCCCCGGGTCAGCAGCAGCCGCAGCTCGTCGTCCAGCGCGTCGGCACCGACGTCCCCGTCGACCATCGTGTGCGCGGAGAGCACGAAGCCGTGCGCGGTGAGCACCATCGCGCGCGCCATCGACACGGGGTCGCCGCTGCGGACCGAGCCGGCGACCTGGCCCTCGCGCAGTGCCTCGGTCAGCAGGCCGAGGATGAGGTCCTGGGAGCGGCCGCGACGGCTGAGCAGGTAGGGCAGCACCAGCTCGGGGTCGAGCTCGACGATGCGGACGAACAGCTCGTTCTCCCGCAGCGCACGGATCGTCGCGACGACGTCGTCGACGAGCCGGGTCAGCGGGTCCGCCGCGTCGGAGGTGCCGACGGTCGTGGAGACCAGGCCGGTCCACTCCCGGGTCATCAGGTCGCCGAGGAGCGTGGGCATGTCGGCCCAGGACCGGTAGATCGTCATCCGGCTGACGCCGGCTCGGCGGGCGACCTCGGTGAGCGTCGTGCGCCGCCAGCCGACGTCGAGGATGCAGGCCCGCGCCGCGTCGAGGTAGGCGTCTTGAGGACTCGCGGCGGATTCGCTGTTGTGACGAAGTGACGTCATGTGTCACACTGTAACACATGACGACGCACACGACCCCCGCTCCGCTGCCCGGTGGCCTCGGCGAGATGGACCCCCTGCGGTGGGGCAGCCCGGATGCTGCGACCGACCTCCCCCAAGGTGCCCGCGACCTCGTCGAGATGGCCTTCGGGCTGAGCACCACCCCGGCGCCGGAGCCCGCGCCGGTCCCCGCGTCCGCGCTGGCGGAGGAGCCGCTCGCGGCCCTGCGCGCCGCCGTGGGCGAGGAGCACGTCCTCCTCGACGACGAGGTACGCCGGCTGCGCACCCGTGGGAAGTCCACGCCCGACCTGCTGCGGGCCCGGGCCGGCGACCTGGCCGACGCGCCCGACGCGGTGGTCCGCCCCGGCAGCCACGACGACGTCGCTGCGGTCCTGGCCGTGGCCGTCGAGCACCACCTCGCGGTCGTCCCCTTCGGCGGCGGCACCTGTGTCACCGGCGGGCTCGCCGCGCGCCGCGACGGCTACGCCGGCCTGGTCTCCCTCGACCTGGTGCGGATGAAGCAGCTGCTGGCCGTCGACGAGGAGTCGATGACCGCCACCCTCGAGCCCGGCCTGCGCGGCCCGGAGGCCGAGGCGCTGCTGAACGAGCGCGGCCTGATGCTGGGTCACTTCCCCCAGTCCTTCCAGTTCGCCTCGATCGGCGGCTTCGCCGCCACCCGCTCCAGCGGGCAGTCCTCGGCCGGCTACGGCCGCTTCGACGCGATGGTCGTCGGGCTGCGGGTCGCCACCCCGCGCGGTGAGTGGGTCCTCGGCTCCTCCCCGGCCAACGCCGCCGGCCCCGACCTGCGCCAGCTCGTGCTCGGCTCCGAGGGCGCCTTCGGCGTCATCACCGCCGTCACCGTCCGCGTGCGTCGCCTCCCGGAGGTCAAGGTCTACGAGGGCTGGCGCTGGGCGTCGTTCTCCGAGGGCCGCGACGCGATGCGTCACCTGGCGCAGCACGGCCTGCTGCCCACGGTGCTGCGGCTCTCGGACGAGTCCGAGACCGCGATCAACCTGGCCCGCCCCGACGCCATCGGCGAGAGCGGGACCGACGGCGCCTGCCTGATGATCGTGGGCCACGAGGGCACCACCGCCCAGGTCGAGTCCCGGCGCGCGGCCGTGACCGAGGCGCTCACCGCGCTCGGCGGCCGACCCCAGGGCGAGGGACCGGGCGAGTCGTGGGCGCACGGCCGGTTCGACGCGCCGTACCTGCGCGACTCGCTGCTCGACGTCGGCGTCCTCGTCGAGACGCTGGAGACCGCGACGTTCTGGTCCAACGCCGAGGCGCTGTACGCCGGGGTGAAGCGGGCCCTGGAGTCGCACCTGGACGGCGCGCTGGTCCTCTGCCACGTGTCGCACGTCTACGAGACCGGCTGCTCGCTGTACTTCACCGTGGCCACCGCCCAGGGCGAGCAGCCGCTCGAGACCTGGCTGGCAGCCAAGTCCGCCGCCAACGACGCGATCGTCGCGGCGGGCGCGACCATCACCCACCACCACGCGGTCGGCACCGACCACAAGCCGTGGCTCTCGGCCGAGATCGGCGACCTGGGCGCCTCGGTGCTGCGTGCGGTCAAGGCCGACCTCGACCCCACCGGCGTCCTCAACCCGGGGGTGCTCGTTCCGTGAGGTCCTACTCCTTCCTGGTCAACCCCGCCTCCGGGGGCGGCGCTGCCCCCGACGCCGTCGTGCCGGTGGCGCGGCTGCTGCGCGAGGCGGGCGCGACCGTCGACGTGACCTACTCGCCGGGCCCGCGCGCCACCGACGACCTCGTCACCGCCGCCGTGGCCCGCGGGGACGTCGTGGTCAGCGTCGGCGGCGACGGGATGCTCTCCCACCTCGCCGGCGCGGTGTCGGAGGCCGGTGGCGTGCTGGGCGTCCTGCCCGCCGGTCGCGGCAACGACTTCGCCCGGATGCTCGGCCTGCCCGGCGAGCCCGAGGCGATCGCCCGGATCCTCCTCGAGACCCCCGAGCGGCCCGTCGACCTGCTGCGCCTCACCGCTCCGGGCCAGCCGTCGCGACTGGTCGCGGGCTCGGTCTACTCCGGGGTCGACGCGCGGGCGGCGGAGATCGTCGACGCGATGCGGTGGACGCCGAAGAAGCTGCAGTACCCCGTGGCCGCGGTCCGCGCGATCCTCACCTACTCCCCGGGTCGCTTCCGCGTCAGCGTCGACGGCGAGGGCCGGGAGTACGCCGCCGCCACCGTCGTCGTGGCCAACTCCGGCTACTACGGCAAGGGGATGCACGTCGCCCCCGACGCCGCGGTCGACGACGGGCTGCTCGACGTGGTGGTCGTGGAGGCCGCCTCGCGCTCGGCCCTGGTGCGCAGCTTCCCGAAGATCTACGACGGCTCCCACGTGGCGCTCGAGCAGGTGCACGTGCTGCGCGGCACCCGCGTCGAGGTCGCGGCCGACGGCGTACGACCGATCGCCGTGGGGGGCGACGGCGAGCCGCTGGGCACCCTGCCCGGCCTGGGCTCGGAGCCGTCGGTGGTCGAGCTGGTGCCCGGGGCGCTGCGCGTCATCGCCTGAGGGGGCGGCGGCGGGCGGTCACGGGGCCGTGGTCGAAACACGGCGGCAACACAGTGGTCGAGACCCGTCGGCGACGCAGGGTGACCCGGAAGGTAAAGCCGCGTTGAGGGGTTCGGTCCCACACCCGGGACCGGCCCCCCTGACAAGAGAGCTCCCATGACCCGCCGTCCCACCACGCGGCTGGTGATGAGCACCGCAGTCGCCGCCACCGCGGCCTGCACCGCGCTCGTCACGCTGCCCGCCTTCGCCCTGATCAGCCACACCGGCCCCAGCGTGACCAGCGCCGCCGCGGTCCAGGTCGTCGACCCCGGGCCGGTCCTGCGGCCCGAGCTGACCCGGCACCTGCGCCGCGTGAGCAGCCTCGACCCGGTCCGCGTGATGGTCCAGGCCGACGGCGACACCGCCGCCGCCCGCAGCGCCGTGCGTGGCGCTGGGATGACCGTCCAGACGGTGCTCGACCGGGTCGGCATCGTCGTCGCCGTCGGTACGCCGGCGCAGGTCCGCCTCCTCGAGGGCGCCGGCGCCTCCCGGGTCGACTGGGCCGACCGGGAGCTGACGACGTTCTCCAACACCTCGCACCGGGCCACCCGCGGCTACGACGTGCACGAGGGCGCCATCGACCTCGACGGCGACGGCGTGGGCGACGAGCTCCAGGGCGCCGGCGTCTCGGTCGCGATCGTCGACTCCGGCGTCGACGGCACCCACCCGATGTTCGACGACGGCGAGGGCGGCTCGCGCGTCAAGCGGAACATCAAGATGGTCTGCCACGACATCCTCGAGGGCTTCGCGACCGGCAGCGAGTGCGGCGTCGACAACACCCTGGTCAACGACACCGACACCACCGCGCTCGGCGGCCACGGCACCCACGTCGCCGGCATCGCCGCCGGTGGCATCGTCACCGACTCCGTGGGCCGCGAGCTGCGCGGTGCCGCGCCGCGGGCCGATGTCATCGGCATCAGCACCGGTGCCTCGCTGACCATCCTCTCGGGCACGCTGGGCATGTACTGGGTCCTGGAGAACCACGCGGACCCCTGCGCCACCCAGGCCGACCCGACCGGGTTCCTGCCCACCTCGTGCGCCCCCGTGGTCGTGGTCAACAACTCGTGGGGCTCCGCCGGCGGTTCGTTCAGCGCCAGCTCCCCCGATGCGATCGTGCAGCGCGCGCTGGTCGAGGAGGGCGTCACCGTCGTCTGGGCCGCCGGCAACGACGGCGGCGACGGGACGAGCAACGAGGTCAACCCGCCGACCCAGGACCCGACGCTGGGCGTCATCTCGGTCGCCAACTACGACGACGCCGGTGCCGGCAGCCGTGACAACGACCTGGACCCCTCGTCCTCGCGCGGGCTCCAGGCCAGCGTGACGACGTACCCGGACCTCTCGGCGCCGGGCGCGAACATCACCTCGGCGTGCCGCCCCTACCTCACCATCTGCGCCACCGGCCTGGACACCGCCGACCCGGACTACAACACGATCTCGGGCACCTCGATGGCCGCGCCGCACATCGCCGGCTACGTCGCGGTGCTGCAAAGCCTGGCCAAGGAGGTGACCGGCGACTTCATCACGCCGGCCCAGATGGAGCTGCTCCTGGTCGACACCGTCCACCAGTACGGCGCCTCCCGCCCCTACGTCGCCGACACCCGCAACACCGACGCCAGGACGACGACGTCCTTCGACGCCGGTCACGGCCTCGTCGACGTGGCGGCCGCCGCCTCGCTGCTCAGCGGCTCGCCGGCCAGCGTGACCGACCCGCTGTCCTGCCCCGTGGACGCGCGCTTCACCGACGCGGCGGGCGACGCCAGCGGGGGCTTCGGGCAGAGCACCGCGGAGCCGCTCAACGTGCCTGAGCTCGACATCCTCGAGGGCTGGGTCACCAGCAGCCCTGGCGGCGACGCCTTCACGCTGCACGTCCAGGTGGAGTCCCTGCCGGAGGAGCCGGGCGGCCTGTCGGGCGAGGGCGAGTACTTCGACCTCAACTTCTCCCTCGGTGGTGCCGGCTACTACGTGACCGCCGACCGCACGTTCAGCAACGGCGAGAGCTTCGTGCTCGGCAACTTCGGCGGCACGACCGGCGGACGACAGACCCTGGCCTCGGGCCTGGAGGGCACCTTCGACACCGAGACGGGCATCGTCTCGGCCACGGTGAAGGCCTCCGACGTGGCGTCGGTGCCGGCACTCGTCGGCGCCATCAGGACCGGTGCCTCCGTCAGCGGCCTGGAGTTCGTGTCCCGCCGTGAGCTGGTGCTCCTGGTCCCCGACGCCGACACCGCCAGCGGGCCGTGCGCCTACACGATCGGCGCCGAGCACCAGGGCGGCGGCACCGGTACTCCGACGCCGACCCCGACCGACACCGCGACCCCCACGGGGACCGCGACGCCGACCGGCACCCCGACCGGCACTGCCACGCCGACCGGGACGGCCTCGCCCACCCCGACGGTGACCGAGACCGTGACCGAGACGGCCACCGCGACCGCCACCGCCACCGCCACCGTGACCGAGACGGCCACCGCCACGGCCACCGCCACGGCGACGGAGACGGCGACCGAGACGGCGACGGCCACCGCGACCGCCACGGAGACCGCGGTCGTGGTCTCCACCGCGACGGCGACGGCCACCCAGACCGTCACCCAGACGGCGACGGAGACCGCCACGGCCACCGCGACGACCACCGCCACGGCGACCGCCACGGCGACCGCCACGGCGACGGCGACCGAGACCGTCACGGAGACCGCCGAGGCCGACGGCGCTCCCCGGGTCGAGGAGGTGTCGGTCTCCTCGCGCGGCAAGGCCCGGGCCAAGAAGCGCCTGGTGTTCTCCGCGGTGGCCAGCCACCCGGGCGGGGCCGACCTGACCTACACCTGGTCCTTCAGCGACGGGAAGGTCCGCGAGGGCGCCGACGTGGTGCACCGCTTCGGGTCCAAGGGCGAGTACCGCGTGGTGCTCACCGTCAGCGACGGCGAGCAGACCTCGCGCGTGCGCCTGCTGGTCGAGGTCAAGAAGGCGGCCAAGAAGGGCAAGAAGGGCAAGCGCTCGGGCACCCGGCGCTGACCCCCGCACCAGGCACCTGGGCTTGATCACCCCGGGACGAGGGGGACAGCCGCGACGGGCTGCGGGACCGGGGGGTCCCGCAGCCCGTCGCTGCGTCTGAGGCCCGGAGCCGCTACGGCAGCGTCCAGACCAGCAGCTCGGAGTCGACGGCGGGGGTGACCTCGTGCGCCGGTTCGCCGGTGAAGCAGAAGGCGTCCCCGGCCTCCAGCGGCTCGGCCAGCGAGGAGCGCAGCAGCGCGCCCCGCGCCACGTAGCAGTGCAGGCGCGGCGCCGGCGGCAGCGCGACGGGCCGGTGCGCGGGCACCCGCCCCACCAGCAGGCGAGCGCCCTCGACACCGGGCCGGAGCCCGCTGTCGACCAGCGCTCCCGCGCCCAGGCCGGGGACCGCGCGCTCGTACCGCGGCTGCGCACCGGGGTCGTCGGCGCTCAGCCAGACCTGCACGAACCGGGTGGGCCCCGCGCCCTCCACGGCGATCTCCGAGTGCTCGACCCCGGCGCCGGCCGAGAGCAGTGCTACCTCGCCGGCACGCAGCACGGTGTCGGTGCCCAGGGAGTCGCGGTGGTGGAGCGCACCGGAGACGACCCAGGTGAGGATCTCGACGCCCGCGTGCCGGTGGGTCTCGAAGCCCGTACCTCCACGCAGGTGGTGGTCGTCGTGGCAGACCATCGCGCCGAAGCCGGTGCGCTCGGGGTCGTAGTGCTCCCCGAAGGAGAACGCGTGCCGGGTCTGCCTCCCCGCCGCGCGGGTGGTGAACCGGGTGGAACTCCGACGGATCTCGACGCTCATGGGAGGCATCCTGCCGGGTCGCAGGTCGGGGCGAGGCACCCCGGGGAGGGGGGCGAGCCACCCCGAACCACGCCTGCCCGCACCGGGCCACCGAGCGCACCGTGACCTGCACCACGGTGCGCTCGTTGGAGAGAGGTAGCGCTGGTCGCTCGGGCGGCCGAGTCTCGTCCCCCGGAAGAAATGGCCCCACCATGAACACCTCCCCTCCCCGCCCCACCCGCCGTCCCCTGCGCGTCGCCGCGTTCTCCGCCGTCGCCGCCACCGGGCTCGCCGCCACCCTCGTCGGCGTCGTCGCGTCCAGCACCGTCTCCAGCGCCGCCGCGGAGTGCACCCGTGACGCGCGGTACGTCGACCCCGCCGGCGACGTCAACGACCTCGCCCTCGACCCGGTGCCGCTGCCGGGCGTCCCCGTGGACCCGGCCCTGGACCCCGACGGCCTCGACATCCGCGAGGGCTGGTTCAGCGTCAACGACGCGCTGGACACCATCACCTTCCACCTCAAGGTCACCGACCTCTCCGACCTCCAGGGCGGCCTGCGGGCCGTGGGCGAGGAGTACCAGATCGACTTCGCGCTCGACGGCACGTCGTACTCCATCCTCGCCGGCCGGTCGCTGACCGACCTGCTCTTCACCGAGGAGTACTTCGAGCTCTCGGACCTCGGTGGTCCCGACGGCGCGAGCCGCACGGTCAACAGCGCCCTCACCGGCGCCTTCGACCCGGCGCTCGACGTCATCACCGTCGACCTGAAGAAGTCCGACCTGTCCGGGGCGAGCCCGGCCGTGCCGGAGTTCACCGACGCCAGCGTCATCACCGGCGTCGAGGTGGTCACCCGTCGCAACCTGCTGCTGCTCTCGCCCGACGCCGACGTGGCCGTGGGTGGGTGCGCGTTCAAGGTCGTGCCCGACCCCGACCCCACGACGCCCCCGGTCACCGTGACCGCCACGGCCACCGCGACGACCACGGCCACGGCCACCGCGACCACCACCACGACCGCGACGGCCACGGCCACGGCGACCCGCACCGAGGAGATCACCCAGACCGCCGAGCCCAACCGCAAGCCGGTGATCCGCAAGTTCGCCGCCAAGCCGCTGCAGGGCCAGGGCAAGGCCCGGGTCGGCACGCCGATCCGGTTCAAGGCGATCGCGAAGGACCCCGACGGCGACAAGCTGCGCTACCGCTGGGACCTCGGTGACGGCACCAAGAAGAGCGGTCGCAAGGTGTTCCACACCTACACCGAGGAGGGTCAGTACCGCGTCTTCGTCCGCATCCGCGACGGTCGCGGCGGCAACCTCAAGGTCCGCGCCTTCCTGCGGCTCGGCCCCCGCAAGACCTCCTGACCGAGGGCCTGGGCAAACGTTTGCGAGCCTGAGGCGGCTCCTGCGCGAACTCCTGCGCGGGAGCCGCCTCGTCGGCATGATGGGCAGGTGCCCGACCGATCCCCCCTGGCGCTGCCGCCCGGTTTCCGCATCGGCACCGCCACGTCGTCCTTCCAGGTGGAGGGTGCGGCGGACTCCCGGGGGCCCTCGATCTGGGACACCTTCACGGCCACCCCCGGCGTGGTGCGCGACGGCACGTCGGGTGCGACGGCGTCCGGGCACCACGACCGCTACGTCGAGGACATCGCCCTGCTGGCCGACCTCGGTGTGCGCGACTACCGCTTCTCGATCTCCTGGCCGCGGGTGCAGCCGACCGGGCGCGGACCGGTCTCCACCGAGGGCCTGGACTTCTACGACCGTCTCGTCGACGAGCTCCTCGCGGCCGGGATCGACCCCATGGTCACGCTCTACCACTGGGACCTGCCACAGGCCCTCGAGGACGACGGCGGCTGGCTCAACCGTGGCACCGTCGACCACTTCGAGTCCTTCGCGGCGGTCGTCGCCGACCGGCTCGCGGACCGGGTGCGGCACTGGGTGCCGGTCAACGAGCCCAACGTCGCCACGATGTTCGGGTACGCCGTCGGGCTGCACGCGCCCGGGCGTCGGCTGATGTTCGACGCGTTGCACGTCTCCCACCACCTGCTGCTCGCCCACGGGCGCGGGGCGGTCGCCCTGCGGGCCGCGGGCGCGGAGAGCGTCGGCTGCGCCAACCACCACGCACCGATGTGGCCGGCGACCGAGGACGAGGCCGACGTCGGGGCGACCAAGCTCTTCGACGCCCTGTGGAACGGCATGTTCCTCGAGCCGATGCTGCTGGGTCGCTACCCGGCCGACCTGCAGCCCCTGGTCGAGGGCCTGGTGCGGGACGGCGACCTGGCCACGATCCGCCAGCCGCTGGACTTCTACGGCATCAACTACTTCATGCCGATGCGCGTGGGCGCTGCGCCCGAGGACTCCGACATGTTCTTCGCGCTCTACGACCTGGTCGGCTACCCCGAGACCGACTTCGGGTGGCCGGTCGTCCCGGACGCGCTGCGCGAGTGGCTGATCACCTTCCGGGCGCGCTACCGAGCGGCGCTGCCGCCGCTGGTGGTGACCGAGTGCGGCGCGGCCTACTCCGGGGAGCCCGACGCGGACGGGCGGGTCGAGGACCAGGCGCGCATCGACTACCTGCACGGCCACCTCGAAGCGGTCGCGGCCGCGTGCCGGCGCGGCGTGGACGTCCGGGCGCTGTACGTCTGGTCGCTCCTGGACACCTTCGAGTGGACCGAGGGCTACGCCCAGCGCTTCGGCCTGGTGCACGTGGACCCGGTCACCCAGCGGCGTACTCCCAAGGAGTCCTTCCACTGGCTTGCCGAGCTGATCGCTTCCCAGAGCCCGTCGGTGGGCTGAGGGGTCGGGCCACGGCGCCCGCGGCGACGGTGAGCGCCGACCCGCCCGGCTCTCTCGTTACGCTGTCGGGCATGGTCGACGCCCCCAGCCCCTCCGCGGGACCGGCTCAGCTCCTCGAGACCGCCGCGGGCCGTCGCATCGTCTTCGTCGTCGGCTCCGGCCGCAGCGGCACGAGCACGCTCTCCGGCTCCCTCCAGGCGCTGGGCATGCACGTGCCGCAGCCGGAGGTGGACGCCGACGAGACCAACCCCAAGGGCTTCGGTGAGCCGCAGTGGGTGGTCGACTTCCACGACGAGATGCTGCGCCGTGCCAACGTCGCGGTCTCCGACGCCCGCCCCTCGGCGTGGTTCGAGGCCGGCAAGATCAACAACCTCGAGCCGGTGCGTCGACGGCTGCACGAGTGGCTCGAGCAGCAGTTCGTCGAGGGTGGCCCCGAGCTGGTCGTGAAGGACCCGCGGCTGGCGTGGTTCATGGGCCTGTGGCGCGGTGCGGCCCTGCGCTGCGACGCGCGGCCCGGCTACGTCACGATGCTGCGCCCGGTCACCGAGGTCGTCGGCTCCAAGCAGCGCTACTACGACGCGAAGTTCGGCGAGGTCAACCGCACCGCCGCGTGGGTCAACATGATGCTGCACTGCGAGCGCGCGACCCGCGGGTCCGACCGCGCCTTCGTCCGCTACCACGACCTCCTCGACGACTGGACCGTCCCCGTCTTCGGCCTGGGTCAGCGCTTCGACCTCGACGCGGTGAAGTCGGCGGCGGCCAACGACATCCGCAAGGTGCACGCCTACATCGACCCCTCGCTGCGCCGCGTCCAGCTCACCTGGGACGACCTCGAGGTGCCCAAGCGGCTGCGCGAGATCGCGCAGGAGACCTGGGAGGCCCTCGACCGGCTGCCCGACGAGGGCGGTGACACCCCCGAGGTGCAGGCCACCCTCGACCAGCTGCGCGAGGCCTACGCCGACCTCTACGAGGAGGCGGCGGCGATCAGCCAGTCCACCGCGCTCGCCTCGCGGCGCGAGGGCTTCGGCGACGGCGTGCGGTCGACGCAGAAGCGTGGGATCGAGCGGATCCCGCACTGGGTCCGCGCGCTGGTCCCCGGCTTCCTGCGCCGCGGCGCCCGCAAGGTCGCCGGGAGGGAGCGGGCGTGAGCCCGGTCCGGGGCGCCGACATCCCCTGCCTGGAGCAGGATCCGGCGTACGACGTGCACTGGCCGTGGCGCGCGGGCCCGCTGCCCCAGGGCCTGACCTGCGTGTTCCGGGTCAAGAACGAGGCCCGCAACCTGCCCTGGGTCATTCCCCCGATGCTCGAGGCCGTCCAGCACGTCGTCCTGGTCGACAACCTCTCCGACGACGGCACCCCCGACGTCGCCCGTGAGGCCGCGGCGTCCATCGGTGCCGCCGAGCGCTTGGAGGTGCACTCCTACCCGCACCGCGTCTCGCGGGCCGGCACCGAGCACCTCGCCACCCGGCACGACTCGGTGCACTCGCTGACCCACTTCTACAACTGGTCCTTCTCCCACGTCCGCACCGCCTACTCGATGAAGTGGGACGGCGACATGGTGCTGACCACCGAGGGCGTCGGCGTGCTGCGCGACCTGTCCTGGCAGCTGCACGACTCCGGCGCGATCGTGGCGATCCCGCGGCACCCGCTGTCGATCGAGAGCGAGTCGGTGGCGTGGATCGACCTCGGGTTCCGGTTCCTGGAGCCGTGGATCTACCCCATGGGTCCGGAGTTCACGTTCGTGAAGGCCTTCGAGTGGGAGGTGCGGGAGTTCCCCGAGACCTCGCAGCGCATCATCGCCCCCGAGGGCCTGTGCGTGGAGCTGAAGTGGCTGGACCAGGACGAGTTCTCCCACTGGTCGGCGATGGACTTCGACGAGTCCCGCGCGCCGCGCAAGCGCCGCGAGTGGCAGGTCTACTCCGCGCTCATGGAGGGCCGTGGCGAGGAGGTCCAGGGCCTGCACCGCATCGAGGCGCCGCCCGGCGTGCACGTCATCGACTACGTCACCGACACCTGGCTGCCGCACGCCGAGCGCCCGCTGGTGCGGCGGGGCCGGCGGATCGAGAGCTGACCGCCGAACCGTCGCCCGCGCACGCTCAGGCGAGCGCCACCCCGAGCCGCCGCACGATCTCGGCGAGCCGGTCGGCGCTGGTGGCGATGTTGAGCCGCAGGTGGCCCTCCAGCCCCGGGTGGTAGTCGTGCCCGGCCGCAGCCATCACCCCGTGGTCGAGCCCGGCGGCTGCCGGGTCGGCGACGCCGTACGCGCGCAGGTCGAGCCAGGCGAGGTACGTCGCCTCGAGCGGCCGCATCCGGGCCTGCGGCAGGTGGGTGGCCAGCAGGTCGGCGAGGTCCTCGCGCAGCACGTCGAGACGCTGGCGCAGGGTCAGCAGCCACAGGTCGGAGTCGCGCCAGGCGGCGGCGCCGGCGACCATGCCGAGCCCGGTGTAGCCGTGGTTGGCCTCGAACGGGATCGACCGGATCGCCTCGGTGTCGTCGGGGCGCAGGGTGATGATCTGCGCGGCCTTGAGGCCGGGGGTGTTGAAGGACTTGGTGTGGCTGGTGACGACGATGCCGTCGGGGTCGACGCTGAGGTAGGGCACGAAGGTGCTGCCCGGCAGCACCAGCGGCGCGTGGATCTCGTCGGCCACCACGCGGGCCCCGAACTCCGCAGCAAGGTCGCGGACCGCCTCGAGCTCGGGGCGGGTGAGGACCCGGCCCCACGGGTTGTGCGGGCTGCACAGAAGCAGGGTGCGCGCGCCCGCCTCGAAGTGCGCCCGGACGGCCGCCAGGTCGAGGGTGGCGGTCTGGGCGTCCGGGTCGAGCTCGACGTACGCCGCCTCGCGCCCGGCCAGCGCCACGATCGTGCGGAACGGCGGGTAGCACGGCAGCGGCACGACGACCGGGCCCGGCGGGCACAGGTGCTCCAGCACCAGGCGCATCCCGGTGATGACGTCGCCGGTCAGGGTGGTCGACCCGGCCGGGACCTCCCAGCCCCAGTGCCGCTCGGCGAAGCCGCGGAACGCCTCCTCCAGCCCGCCGACCATCGGGTGGTCGAACGGCGGGTAGCCGAGCATCCCGCGACCGGCGGCGGCGTTGACCGCTGCCGAGATCGCGGGCGCCGGCGCGTAGTCCATCTCCGCGACCCACGCGGGGATCGTGCCCTCGGGGGCGCGGCCCCACTTCAGCGGCAGCGCCGCCCTGGCCTCGGCGTCGGTGAGGTCTCGGATCACCGGGCCGACGGTAGTACCCGGAGGAGCACGACGTTCTGCAGGTCCTGGGTGGGGCGAATTCAGCCGGTCGTCGCAACAGGTGGATCTGACGGTCCGGACAGTAGTGCTTCGAGTTCTTCCGCGGGAGTGCGCCACTTCAGTGTCTTGCGGGGGCGTGCGTTGAGCTGGGCTGCCACTTGGTCGAGCATCCCAGGCCCGTAGAAGGAGAGGTCTGTGCCCTTGGGCAGGTACTGACGCAGCAGACCGTTGGTGTTCTCGTTGCTCCCGCGCTGCCAAGGGGAGTGGGGGTCGCAGAAGTAGATGGAGAGTCCGGTCGCTTCGGCGATCTGGATGTGGTTGGCCATCTCTGAGCCCTGGTCCCAGGTCAGAGATCGACGCAACTGCTCGGGCAGCGTGGCCATCTTGGCCACCATCGCTTCTTGGACGATCTCGGCCGTGTGACCACCGGGTAGGTGCAGCAGCATCACGAACCTGGTGGTGCGCTCGACCAGCGTCCCGACCGCGGATCCGGACTCGGTCGAGCCAAGGATCAGATCGCCCTCCCAATGGCCCGGCACTGCCCGGTCCTCGACGTCTGCGGGTCGTTCGCTGATCATCACCATCCCGGCGAACCGCTGGCGACGTTGATCGGGTTGGCGATGGGGCTTACGCAGCGTGCGCCCGGTGCGCAGGTGGCGTGTCAGTTCCCGCTTCAGCCCGCCTCGGGACTGCACGTACAACGACTGGTAGATCGTCTCGTGCGACACCCGCATCTCCGCATCGTCAGGGAAGTCCTGCCTGAGCCGTCGCGCGATCTGCTCAGGGCTGTGGTCCTTGCGAAGTCGATCTTGCACCTCGTGCTGGAGTCGCTGGTTCGTGGCCAGCTTCGCGACTTTCGGGCGACAAGCCCGCTGATCAGCCTTGCTCTGTGCGTTGACCGCACCGTAGTTGCCCTTTGCCCCCCGAGCGGTGGCATTGCGGGTCAACTCCCGGGTGATCGTCGAGCGGTGTCGACCCAGCCGCCTGGCGATCTCTGCAGGTCGGACCTTCGCGGCGTGCAACGCCTCGATGCGACAGCGCTCCTCGTAGGTCAACGACCTCGTCGGCTGGGCCAGTCTTGGTTTCACTCCGCCAGATTCCTCGAGCCAGCGCCACACCACGCGAGTTGACACGCCCATCGCTTCGCCGGCGGCATACGGGGAGGGAAATTCCGCCACGAGGTCCCAAAACGCCCGCTCGACGCTGCGCCGCACCCGCGGTCTGCCTCCAACACCCATGCACCCTCCTGGGGCCTAGATGTTGCGACGACCGCGTGAACCCAAGTGGGGAATTCCTGCGAAACGTCGTGGACGACGACCGCCGACCCGGCTCAGGACGCTGCCAGGAGCCCCGCGCACACCGCGAGCACGAGGCAGGCCGGCACCATCGTCGCCCGCTCCGCGTGACTCCGGGAGGCGCCGTTGAGGACGACACCGAGTGCGAAGTACCCGGTCAGCACCCAGGTGGCGACATCGATCCAGCCGCCGGGACCGGGAGGGACGAGGTCGGCCCGGGCCAGGAGCAGGACGGCCATCAGGGCGTAGACGACCACCGAGACCGCCGAGCCGACCCGCAGGCCGGTGGGCAGGACGCGGTGCTGGCCGCCCCAGACGAGGTGACCGACGCGCGCACCGAGTGCGGCGGCGACCTGGAGCCCGGCGAGGGCGGCGAGCAGGGCGTTGGCCGCGAGCGCAGCGGTGACCTCCACGCGCAGCAGCCTAGGCCGCTAGGCCGGGGGTGTCAGGGCGGCGCACGTCAGAGGGCGCCCACGCCACGCCAGCACCCACGCCACGACCCGCGGGAGCACGGTCGGAGCGTGGGCACGGCCGTCGTCAGAGGGCGGCGGCGACCCGGGTGCCCTGCTCGATGGCCCGCTTGGCGTCCAGCTCGGCGGCGACGTCGGCGCCGCCGATCAGGTGCGCGGAGGGGTGGTCGAGCCCGTCGAAGACCGAGCGCACCGACTCCTGGCCGGCGCACACGACGACGTGGTCGACGACCAGCTCGTGGGCGACGTCGTCGACCGAGTAGTGCAGCACCACGCCGTCGGGGTGGTCGGCCACCGAGCGGTAGGCCACGCCCGCGACCTTCGTGACGCCCGCCTGCTTCAGCACCGCGCGGTGCGCCCAGCCGGAGGTCTTGCCGAGGTCCTTGCCGATGACCGAGGTCTTGCGCTGCAGCAGCGTCACCTCGCGGGCCGCCGTGCGCGGCTTGGGCTCGGTGAGCCCGCCGGGGTGGACCGCCGGGTCGCCGACGCCCCAGACCTCCATGAAGTCGTCGGCCCCGTCGTGGGTCAGCCAGTGCGACACGTCGACCCCGATGCCGCCGGCGCCGATGACGGCCACCCGGCGACCGGGCACGACGCGGCCGGCCAGCACGTCGGCGTACGACACGACGCGCTCGTGGTCGGCCCCCGGCAGGTCGAGCACGCGCGGCTCCACACCGGTCGCGACCACGACGTCGTCGAAGCCGGCCAGGTCGTCGGCAGCGGCGTACGTCGAGAGGCGCACGTCGACGCCGAGCACCTCGAGCCGCCGGCCGAAGTAGCGCAGCGTCTCGGCGAACTCCTCCTTGCCGGGCACGGCCATCGCCAGCCGGAACTGGCCGCCGAGCTCGGGGGAGGCCTCGAAGAGGGTCACCTCGTGGCCGCGCTCGGCGGCGCTGACCGCCGCCGAGAGCCCCGCGGGCCCGGCGCCGACGACGGCGACAGAGCGCCGGGTGCGCGTGGGGGAGAGGACCAGGGTGGTCTCGCGGCCGGCGCGCGGGTTGACCAGGCAGGACGCCTTCTGGTTCTTGAACACGTGGTCCAGGCAGGCCTGGTTGCAGGCGATGCAGGTGTTGATCTCGTCGGCGCGGCCCTCGGCGGCCTTGGCCACGAAGTGCGGGTCGGCCAGCAGCGGGCGCGCCATCGACACCAGGTCGGCCTGCCCGTCGGCGAGCACCTGCTCGGCGAGCTCGGGGGTGTTGATCCGGTTGGACGCGCAGACCGGCACCGACACCTCGGCCTTGAGGCGGGCGGTCGTCGAGAGCCAGGCGCCGCGCGGGACCTGGGTGATGATCGTGGGCACCCGCGCCTCGTGCCAGCCGATGCCGGTGTTGAGCACGGTCGCGCCGGCCTCGACGACGCGGTGCGCGAGCTCGAGCACCTCGTCCCAGGTCTGGCCGCCCTCGACGAGGTCGAGCAGCGAGATGCGGTACATGATCGGCAGGTCGGGGCCGACGAGCTCGCGGGTGCGGCGCACCACCTCGACCGGGAAGCGCATCCGCTTCTCCGCGCTGCCGCCCCAGGCGTCGGTGCGGTCGTTGGTGCGCTCGGCCAGGAACTGGTTGATCAGGTAGCCCTCGGAGCCCATGATCTCGATCGCGTCGTAGCCCGCACGCTGGGCCAGCGCGGCCGTGCGTGCGAAGGCGGTGGCCGTCTTGTCCACGCCCTTCGTGGACAGGGCCGACGGCTTGAAGGGCGTGATCGGGGACTTGCGGCTCGACGCCGACACCGAGATCGGGGTGTAGCCGTAGCGGCCCGCGTGCAGGACCTGCAGCGCGATGGCACCGCCGTGCTCGTGCACCGCTCCGGTGACGGCCTTGTGCCGCTCGGCCTGCAGGCGGGTGCGCAGCTCGGAGGCGAAGGGCTTCAACCAGCCGCGCCGGGTCGGCGCGTAGCCACCGGTCACGATCAGGCCGGTGCCGCCCTTGGCGCGCTCGCCGACGTACGCCGCCATCTTGGGGATGTCCCACGGGGCGTCCTCGAGGCCGGTGTGCATCGAGCCCATGACCACGCGGTTGCGCAGGGACAGGGACCCGAGCGTCAGCGGGCTGAGCAGGTGCGGGTAGTCGGTCGGTGCGTTCATGAGCCGTGTGCCTCCAGGTACTCGGTGAGCCAGGTGATCCAGGTCTGCTCCATCAGCACCCCGCCGCGCAGGACGAGGTACTGGTCGAGCTCCAACCCGGACAGGGTCGAGGGGTCGGGGTAGTCGCGCGCCACCAGCTGCTCGTAGTGGTCGAGCCGCAGGTGGTGGTCGGCGAGGTTCGCGCGCACGACCTCGAGGACGGCCTGCCGGTCGCCCCAGGACGCGGCGCGCATCTTCAGCGCCAGCTCCGAGCGCAGGTGCTCGGTGTCGGTCGGCTCGGCGAGCCAGTCGGCCAGCGTCGTACGACCCAGGTCGGTGACGGCGTAGACCTTCTTGTCGGGTCGCCCCTGCTGCGCGACCTCCTCGACCGTCACCCAGCCGTCGCCGTCCATCCGCCCGAGCACCCGGTAGATCTGCTGGTGCGTGGCGCTCCAGAAGAAGCCGATCGAGCGACCGAACCGCTTGGTCAGGTCGAGGCCGGAGGCCGGCTGCTCGCACAGGGCGACCAGCAGGGCGTGCTCGAGGGCCATGGGCAGCATGGTGCCGCACCTATGCAACGAGTTGCAACCACCGGGCGGTGTGGTGCCGGTCTCGCCGTGGCCGCGGCGCGGACGCCGGCGGGCCGCGAGACCCTACGATCGGCGCATGCGCCGCACCCTCGCCTCCGCCGCCGTCCTCGCACTCGGGGCGCTGGCCCTGACCGCCTGCGCCCCCATCGAGGAGGCGTCCGACCCGGCCGCCGCCCCCAGTGCGCCGGCCGACGACCTGGACCCCGCGGACTGCGTCACCGACGAGATGCTCCTGGAGCCCGGCGTGCTGACCGTCGGCACCGACTCCCCGGCGTACGACCCGTGGTTCGTGGGCAACGACCCCACCAACGGCGAGGGCTACGAGAGCGCGGTCGCCTACGAGGTCGCCGACCGCCTCGGCTTCTCCGAGGACCAGGTCACCTGGGTGAAGGTCCCCTTCAACACCTCCTACGCGCCCGGCGCGAAGGAGTTCGACCTGGACATCAACCAGATCTCGATCACCCCGAAGCGTGCCGAGGTCGTGGACTTCTCCGAGGGCTACTACCAGGCCGCGCAGGCCGTGATCGCCCTCGACGGGACCGCCGGCGCGGAGGCCACCAGCCTGGCCGACCTCGCCGACCTGCGCCTCGGCGCCCAGACGGGCACCACCTCGCTGACCGCGATCCGCGAGATCATCGCGCCCACGGAGGACCCGGCCGTCTTCGAGGACACCAACGCCGCCAAGCAGGCGCTGGTCAACGACCAGGTCGACGCGATCCTGGCCGACCTGCCCACCGCGTTCTACATCTCCGCCGTGGAGATCGAGGACAGCGTGATCGTCGGGCAGTTCCAGCCCGAGACCGGCGACCAGGAGGAGTTCGGGATGCTCTTCGAGAAGGGCTCCCCGCTGGTCCCCTGCGTGGACGCCGCCCTCCTCGCGATGCGCGAGGACGGCACGCTGGAGGCCATCGAGACCGAGTGGCTCTCCGACGTCGTCGACGTCCCCGAGCTCCAGTAGTGGGCCCTGCCGGGGGCTGGACCCCCAGCGAGCACGAGCTGGGCCGCCGCGAGGTCCGTCGCCGCCAGCGGCGGCGCTCCCTGCTGGTCTCCACCGGCACCACCGTCGTCGTCCTCGGGCTGCTGCTCCTCGGGCTCCTCACCGCGCCCGGGTGGCCTCGGGTCCAGGCACTGTTCTTCTCCTGGGAGGACGCTCGCGAGTCGTTCCCGGCGATCCTCGACGGGATCTGGCTCAACATCCGGCTCTTCGTGCTGTGCCAGCTGGCGATCCTGCCGCTGGCCCTGTTGATCGCCGTCTCGCGCGGCACTCGGTCGCCCTGGCTGGCGCCGGTGCGGGTCGTGGCCGTCGCCTACACCGACGTGGTGCGTGGCATCCCCACGATCCTGCTGGTGGTGCTGCTGGGGTTCGGGGTCCCGGCCCTGCAGCTGGAGGGGCTCACCAACGACCGGACCTTCTGGGCCGGGGTCGCCCTGGTGATCTCCTACTCCGCCTACGTCGCGGAGGTGTTCCGGGCCGGCATCGACTCCGTCCACCCCTCGCAGGTGGCCAGCGCCCAGGCCCTCGGCCTGGGGCACGTGCGCACGCTGCGCCACGTGGTGGTGCCGCAAGCGGTGCGTCGCGTCGTCCCGCCGCTGCTCAACGACTTCGTCTCGCTGCAGAAGGACACCGCGCTGGTCTCCGCGGTCGGGGTCTTCGACGCCGTCTACACCGCGCGTGACTACGGCGCCTACAACTTCAACTACACCCCGCTCGTGGTGGTCGCGGCGTTCTTCGTCGCGATGACGGTGCCGCTGGCACGGCTCACCGACTGGTTGCAGCGCCGCCTGGTCGAGCGCGAGAGGGCGGGGGCACGATGAGTGCGCTGCTGGAGGTCCGCGGCCTGCGCAAGGCGTACGGCGAGCGGCTGGTCCTCGACGACGTCTCCCTGAGCGTGGCCGCGGGCGACGTGGTGTGCCTGATCGGCTCCTCGGGGTCCGGCAAGTCCACGCTGCTGCGCTGCCTGGACCTGCTCGAGCCCGTCGACGACGGCACCATCCACCTCGACGGCGTGGAGATCACCGACCCCGAGGTGGACCTGCGCGCGGTGCGCCGCCGGATGGGCATGGTCTTCCAGGCCTACAACCTCTTCCCGCACCTGACGATCCTGGAGAACTGCACGCTCGCGCCGCGGCGGGCCCACGGTGTCGGTCGTCGCGAGGCCCGCGACCGGGCACTGGACCTGCTGGGTCGCTTCGGGCTCGCCGAGCACGTGGACAAGCACCCCGATCGACTCTCGGGTGGCCAGCAGCAGCGCGCTGCCGTCGTACGAGCCCTGTGCACGCAGCCGACCCTGCTGCTGCTCGACGAGATCACCGCGGCGCTCGACCCCGAGCTGGTGGGCGAGGTGCTCGACATCGTCCGCGACCTCGCCGCGGGCGGGACGACGATGGTGCTGGCCACCCACGAGATGGCCTTCGCCCGCGAGGTGGCCACCACCGTGTGCTTCCTGGAGGGCGGCCGGATCCTCGAGCAGGGCCCACCGGACCGGATCTTCACCCGTCCCGAGCAGGAGCGGACCCGCGCCTTCCTGCGCCGGGTGCTCCCATCCTGAACCACCCCTCGCACGGTGACAGTTTTGCTGTCATGATCCCGCCCATGAGCATCGAGCTGGGGCAGGGCACGGGCCCGCTGAAGGGCGTCAAGGTCGTCGAGATCGCCGGGATCGGCCCCGGGCCGCACGCCTGCATGCTGCTCGCCGACCTCGGCGCCGACGTCATCCGCGTCGACCGCCCCGGCGGCCAGGCGATGACCGGTGGGTCCCACGACCTGCTCAACCGCGGCCGCCCCAGCGTCGCTCTCAACCTCAAGGATCCCGAGGCCGTCGCCACGGTCCTGGACCTCGTCGAGGGTGCCGACGTGCTGATCGAGGGCATGCGCCCCGGTGTCGCGGAACGCCTCGGCTTCGGGCCCGAGCACTGCCACGAGCGCAATCCGCGGCTGGTCTACGGCCGGATGACCGGGTGGGGCCAGGACGGCCCCCTGGCCACCGCGGCCGGCCACGACATGAACTACATCGCCATCACCGGCACCCTCTTCGGCCTTGGTCAGGACAAGAGCCGCCCGCACTTCCCCGCCAACCTGGTCGGCGACTTCGGCGGCGGCTCGACGTACCTCGTGATCGGCATCCTCGCCGCGCTGCTCGAGGCCAGGGTCTCCGGCCAGGGCCAGGTGATCGACGCCGCGATCGTCGACGGCACCGCCAGCCTCAACGCCATGACCGCCGCCTTCCTGCACTCGGGTGCCTTCCGCGAGGAGCGCGCGGCCAACCTGCTCGACGGCGGGGCCCCCTTCTACGACGTCTACGAGACCTCCGACGGCCGGCACATGAGCGTCGGCGCGCTCGAGCCGCAGTTCTTCGCCGAGCTGGTGCGGCTGCTCGACCTCGGCGACCGGTGCCCGGGCCAGATGGAGTTCGACCGCTTCGACGAGATGCGTGCGCTGTTCGCCGAGACCTTCAAGCAGCGCACCCAGGCCGAGTGGGTCGCGCTCTTCGAGGGCACCGACGCCTGCGTGGCGGGCATCATCCCGATCAGCGAGGCCAAGGACCACCCGCACATGGCGGCCCGTGAGGTGTTCGTCGAGAAGGACGGCGTCGTGCAGCCGCAGCCGGCGCCGCGCTTCTCCCGCACCCCCGCCACCCTGGGTCTGCCGCCCTCGGAGAAGGCCGGCATCCACACCCGCGAGGCCCTGACGGCCTGGGGCGTCGGTGACGTCGACGGTCTCATCGAGCGGGGGGCCGCGGTCCAGGCCTGAGGATCCTTCCTAGGCTGGGCCGGTGCGGCCCTTCCTCTTCCTCGGCACCCGGGCCGAGGACGTCGCCGCCGACGGCGAGTACGACGCCGTCCTCCGCTTCTCCGGGCTCGAGGAGTCCCAGTGCCGGCGGGTGCGGCTGGAGCGGGACTCCCTGGCCGACGTGCTGGGCGAGGTGGACCTCGACGACTGGTCCGGGGTCATCCTCGGCGGCGGTCCGTTCAACGTCTCCGACCCCGAGGAGCGCAAGTCGCCCGCGCAGCTGCGGGCGGAGGCCGAGCTGCGCGCGCTGGCGTTGCAGGTCGTGGAGACCGACACCGCCTTCCTGGGCTGCTGCTACGGCATCGGGACGCTCGGCGGCCTGCTCGGGGGCATGGTCGACCGGACCTACGGGGAGCCGATCGGGGCGGTGCCGATCACCCTCACCGACCAGGGCGCCGAGGACCCGCTCCTCGGCGTGCTGCCGCCGACGTTCGACGCCTTCCTCGGCCACAAGGAGGCCGTCCACACGCTCCCGCGGGGCGCGGTGCTGCTCGCCTCCTCGGCGACCTGCCCGGTCCAGGCGTTCCGCCTCGGCTCGCGTGTCTACGCCACCCAGTTCCACCCCGAGCTCGACAACGACGGTCTCGTGACCCGGATCGAGGTCTACCGGCACTACGGGTACTTCGAGCCCGCCGGGGCCAGTGCGCTCATCGACTCCGCCCGCGCCGCCCGGGTCACCGAGCCGCCGCGCCTGCTGGCGCGCTTCGTGGAGCTCTTCGCACGCTGAGGAAGCTGGTCGAGCAGCGAGCGCCAGCGAGCGGGCGTCGAGACCACCGGTTGAGGGCGGTCTCGACGCCCGCTCGTCGCTGGCGCTCCTCGCTGCTCGACCAGCAACGCTAATGAACATCTGTCAATAGCCCCGGCTCTCGGCTACCGTCTCCCCATGAGCCAGACCCAGCCCGAGCACGTCGACGTCCTGGTGGTGGGGGCCGGCCTGTCCGGCATCGGTGCCGCCGCGCAGCTGCGCAGCCGCCACCCGGGCCGCAGCGTGGCGGTCCTGGAGGCCCGCGAGAGCCTCGGCGGCACGTGGGACCTCTTCCGCTACCCCGGCATCCGCTCGGACTCCGACATGTTCACCTTCGGCTACCGCTGGCGTCCCTGGCCCAGCGACACCTCGCTGGCCGACGGTCCGCTGATCCTCGACTACCTGCGCACCGTCGCGGAGGAGTACGGCGTCGACCGACTGATCCGCTACCGCCACAAGGTCGTTGCAGCGGCCTGGGACTCCGGCGACCAGCGCTGGACCGTGACCGTCGAGGTCTCGACAGGCTCGACCGGCGGCGAGCCGGAGACCCGGACGATCACCTGCGGCCTGCTGTGGGGCTGCTCGGGCTACTACGACTACGAGACCGGGCACGCACCGCAGTTCCCCGGTGCCGAGCGGTTCCAGGGGCAGGTCGTGCACCCGCAGTTCTGGCCCGAGGACCTCGACCACACCGGCAAGAAGGTCGTCGTCATCGGCTCGGGCGCCACCGCGATCACGCTGGTGCCCGCGATGGCGGGCGAGGCCGAGCACGTCACCATGCTGCAGCGCTCTCCGACGTACGTCCTCAACCGGCCGGCGCGCGACCC
Organism: Nocardioides marinus; assembly: GCF_013408145.1. Lineage (NCBI taxonomy): Bacteria > Bacillati > Actinomycetota > Actinomycetes > Propionibacteriales > Nocardioidaceae > Nocardioides > Nocardioides marinus. The sequence goes on along the minus strand of NZ_JACBZI010000001.1, from coordinate 3,709,166 downwards.
GCTGGCGCGCAAGCTCGCCAGGCTGCCGGAGAAGGTGCGCTACCCGGTGGTGCGGTGGGCCAACATCCTCACGCAGGTCGGCTCCTACCAGGCCTTCCAGAAGTGGCCGTCGTGGGCGCGGAAGTACATCCGCAGCCAGACGGTGAGGCTGGTGCCCGACCACGTCGACGTCGACACGCACTTCAACCCCAGCTACGACCCGTGGGACCAGCGCCTGTGCGTCGTCCCGAACGCCGACCTGTTCAAGGCGCTGCGCAGCGGCGAGGCGAGCATCGTCACCGACACCATCGAGACCTTCGACGAGACCGGCATCCGGCTCACGTCCGGCGAGCACCTCGAGGCCGACGTGATCGTCACCGCCACCGGGCTGAAGCTCAAGCCCTTCGGCGGCTTCGCGATGACCGTCGACGGCGCGGAGGTGAAGCTGCACGACACCATGGCCTACAAGGCCCTCATGCTCTCCGACGTGCCGAACTTCGTCTTCACCATCGGCTACACCAACGCCTCCTGGACCCTCAAGGCCGACCTGGTCAGCGACTTCGTGTGCCGGATGCTCGAGCACCTCGACCGCACCGGCACGCGCTCGTTCGTGCCGCGTCGCGACGAGGGCGTCGGCGAGAGGCCGTTCATGGACTTCCAGTCCGGGTACGTCCTCCGGGCGCTGGACGACCTGCCGGTGCAGGGGGACCGTGCGCCGTGGCTGCTGAAGCAGAACTACCTCGTCGACGTCCGCCACATCCGCCGCGGCGACCTCGACGACGGGGTGCTGGAGTTCGCCTGAGCCGACCGGTCCCCCAGAGGAGGGATCCTCACCGTCGTACGCCGGGCGCAAACCCACCCCCGTGGGCGGACCCGGCGGGGTGATCTGCGCGGGCCGAGCGCCGGGTTCCATGGGTGGCGTCACCGAACACCACACCACAACGGAGGTGCACCATGGGACTGGATGACAAGCTGTCCAACAAGGCCGAGGACCTCAAGGGCCAGGGCAAGGAGAGCGTCGGCAAGGCGACCGACGACCAGGAGCTCGAGAGCGAGGGCAAGGGCGACCAGGCCTCCGCTGCCGTGAAGGACGCCGGCGAGAAGGTGAAGGACGCCGGCAAGCGGCTCAAGGACGGGCTCACGTGAGCCGTGCCACTCCCGGCCTCGACGGTTAGGCCACGCGGGCTGCTCCCCGTACGCTGGGGAGCAGCCCGTTCCGGTCTCGCCCCGGGCTCGCGGCCCTCCGGCCGCTCCTCTCCCAGCATGGGAGACACGTCCGCCCCGCAGCACGCGGCGCCGCGGACGACCTGGTGGGACACACCTGCAGTGAGTAGAAACCCTGTGACGACCACGTCCTTCGCCGATCTCGGCGTCCCGTCCGACCTCGTCCGCGTCCTCGCGGGCCTCGACATCACCACCCCGACCCCCATCCAGGCAGCCACGCTGCCGGACTCCCTCGCCGGCCGAGACGTGCTCGGCCGCGGCCGCACGGGCTCGGGCAAGACCTTCGCCTTCCTCCTGCCCCTGGTGGCCCGCCTCTCCGGCGGCCGCCCGGCCGGCCCCTCTCGGCCCCGCGCGCTGGTCCTCGTGCCGACGCGCGAGCTGGCCCTCCAGGTCCAGGAGTCCCTGGCGCCGCTCGCGCAGGCGGCCGGCATCTCCAGCCGCACCGTCTTCGGCGGCGTGGGCCAGGGCCCGCAGGTCCAGGCGCTGCGCAAGGGCGTCGACGTCCTCATCGCCTGCCCCGGCCGCCTCGAGGACCTGATCGGCCAGGGCCACTGCCGCCTCGACGCCATCGAGGTCAGCGTGCTCGACGAGGCCGACCACATGGCCGACCTCGGCTTCCTGCCGGCCGTGCGCCGGCTGCTGAACGCGACCCCGAAGGGCGGTCAGCGACTGCTGTTCTCGGCGACCCTCGACCGGGCCGTCGACGTCCTGGTCAAGCAGTTCCTCGACCAGCCCGTCACCCACGAGGCCGACTCGCCGCAGTCGCCGGTGAAGTCGATGGACCACCACGTCCTCCGGCTGGCGCGCGAGCACCGCCTCCCCACCCTGGTCGACCTGACCAGCGCGCCGGGTCGCACGGTCGTGTTCACCCGCACCAAGCACGGCGCCAAGGCGCTGACCCGCCAGCTCAACAAGGCCGGCGTCCCCACCGTGGAGCTGCACGGCAACCTCGGCCAGGGCGCTCGCACCCGCAACATGGAGGCCTTCCACTCCGGCCAGGCCACGACGCTGGTCGCCACCGACATCGCCGCGCGCGGCATCCACGTCGACGACGTCTCGCTGGTCGTCCACGCCGACCCGCCGGCCGAGCACAAGGCCTACCTGCACCGCTCCGGTCGTACGGCGCGGGCCGGGTCGGCCGGCACGGTCGTCACCCTCAGCACCCCCGAGCAGGACCGCGACGTGCGCGACCTCGCTCGGGCTGCCGGCATCAAGCCGCGGATCACCGTCCTGGACGGCCCCGGCCACCCGGTGCTCTCCGAGCTCGCCCCCGGCGAGCGGGTGCTGGTCCCCGGCGGGCTGGTGCTCACCGTGCCGACCCAGCAGTCGGGACAGTCGGGCAGCGGCAAGAGCGCCGGTGCGCGGAGCAAGCCCCAGGGTGCAGGCGGCGGCCGTTCGCGGTCGCGCCGCGGGCGCGGCGGCTCGGGCTCGGGCCAGGGCGGCCAGCGCTCCAGCCAGGGCGGCCAGGGCGGCCAGCGCTCCGGTCAGGGGCGCCAGCGTTCCTCGGCCGCCGCGGGCTCGGGCTCTCGGCACAGCGCGGCCTCGTTCAGCTCCAAGGCTCGCTGAGGCAGCCGGGCACCCGACACGGGCACCCGACACGGACACCACGAGGAGGTCACCATGAGGGCGCAGGTGCGTCGCGCGCTGTGGGACATGGTCCCTCGCGATCACCGCGAGTCACCCCGGGCGCTGCGGCGCCGCCAGCTCGTGGTGATCGCCTTCGTCCTCGTGGGGGCCGTGGTGCTCGGCTTCTCGCTGCGCACCGAGCCGGGCTCGACCCAGTTCTACGTCTTCACCCTGGTGATGGCGGCCCTGTGGACCGTCGGGGCCTTCGCCTCGGGGCCGCTCCACCTGGGCCGCATCGCGCTGCGTGATGCCCACGTGCGCCCGGTCCTCACCCCGTTCGTGGTGGGGGCGGTGATCGTGGGCATCTTCGCCGCCGGCGGCCTGCTCGTGCGCTCGTTGGGCTTCCTGGACCCGCTCACCGAGCAGATCCGCGACGTGCTGGCCTACACCGACGAGAGCACGCTGTGGGCGCTGGCGCTGATCACGGCGGTCAACGGCATCGCCGAGGAGCTCTTCTTCCGCGGGGCGGCGTACGCCGCTGTCCCCAAGCACCCGGTCACGGTCACGACCATCGCCTACACCATCGCCACCATGGCGACCGGCAACCTGATGCTGAGCTTCGCCGCCGTGCTGCTGGGGGTCGTGGTCGGGCTGGAACGCCGGGCGTCCGGTGGCATCCTGGGCCCGATCATCACGCACCTGACCTGGTCGCTGTCGATGCTCGTGCTGCTGCCGCTGATCTTCCTCTGAGCCGCGGCCGCGGGTCAGCCCCTCGGCGGCCGCCGGCGCAGGCGGTCCGCGATCATCTGCCGGTCACGGCGGAAGGTGCGCAGCAACGAGGGGGTGGACTCCCATGCCGGCTCCACCTGGGGGTCGCGGTAGGCGCCCAGCGCGAGCGCCTCGCTCACCGTGAGGCGCAGGCGGATGCGGATCACGACGTCGATGCGTCCGTCAGCCGCGACGACCGGCTCGGCCTGCGCCAGGTGCAGGGCTCCGTCGAGGTCCTCGACGACGATCCTCGAGCCCAGCGCAGCGGTGGGGTCGCCGTAGGCGAGGTCCGCGGCAGGGATCGGCTCGCCCTCGTGGCCCACCAGCCACGCGGTGCTGCGTCGTACCTGCACCAGCTCCATCGTGAGACCTCCGTGAGTGAGCGTCCCTCGAGGGTGACAGACCGAGCTCGCCCGAGCGTGGAAGCTGCCGTGAGGAACGTGTGAAGACCCTGCGGAGCAAACGTTTGCGCGCTCCCGACCCGCCAAGAAGCCATGAAGATGGGACCCACACCTGGCCGGGGAGAGCCGGCCGGGTCACGCTGGTCCAGAGGACGGGCGTGGACCACCACGACGAGCCGGTGCAGAGACTGAGGGGACGCAGTGATGGGACGGAGCGCGGTGCTCGTCGTCGACGACGACGACGACTTCCGTGCCCTGGTACGCCTGCACCTGGTGGCGTCGGGCTTCGAGGTCGAGGAGGCCGACTCCGGTGAGGGAGCACTGGAGCTGGTCGAGACCTCCCCGCCCGCCCTCGTCCTCTCCGACCTGCGGATGGGCGGCATGGACGGCGCCGAGGTGCGCGAACGCCTGGCGCGCAGCCACCCGGACCTCCCGGTGTTCGTCTGGTCGGCGCTGCCCACGCGCGCCCCGTCGGTGATGCGCAAGGGGCTGCAGGCGCTCGAGAGCGTCATCGCCGAGCACCGCGAGACGCTGCTGGCCCAGAGGTCGGCCCAGAGGTCGGCCCAGAGTTCGGCCCAGCACTCCCGGCGCGCAGACACGGCCTGACCCGGCTCGCGGTCCCCGGGGCCGCACGCCCCCGGGGAGAGTCTCCTGGTCCGAGGAGCGGACGCCTGCGAGGATGGCGGCTGAGCTCAGGGGGTGCAGTGGGGTCCGTGCGACGTACGTCGGTGCTCGTGGGCGCCCTCGCACTGACGGTCGTCGGCCTGGGCGTGGTGGTCCTCGCAGGCTGGGCGTTGGACCAGGAGCGCCTGACCCGCGTGCTACCGGGCCTGGTCGCCATGCAGCCGGCGACCGCACTGGACTTCACCCTGCTGGGCATGTCCACGGCGATGCTGCACCTGGGATGGGCGCGGGCCAGGGTGCCCGAGGCGGTCCCGCTGCTCGCGGTCCTGAGCGTGGCCGCCATCGCCGCGACCGCCCTGGTCACGGAGGTCGCCGGGTGGCGCTACCCGATCACGGTGCTCGGCGACATGTCCCAGAACGAGGGACGCATGTCGGGCATCACCGCCGTCGCCCACCTCGTCATCTGCGTGTCCCTGCTGGCCGCCGTGTTCGGCCGACGCCTGGTGGCGCACGGGGCCGGCGTCCTCGCGCTCACCCTGGGTGTGGTGGGTCTGTCCGGCTACGCGTTCGGAGCCAGCGACCTCTACGACGTCGGCTACTTCCAGACCCTGGCCCTGCACACGGCGCTCGGCATCGCGCTGCTCGGCCTGGCCCTGGTCTCGGCCAGCGGGGAGGTCGGCCTGACCCGACTGGCCCGGTCGGGCACGATCGGTGGCCGGCTGGCTCGGACGCTGCTGCCGGCCGTCATCGTGATCCCCACGGTGCTGGGCTGGCTGAGCGTGTGGATGATGCGTCACGACTACGGGCCGGGCTTCGTCATGGCGCTCTACGCCACCTGCGTGGCGCTGCTCAGCGGTGGCCTGGTCTGGCTGGCGGGGGTGCGCCTGACCGACGCCGACGTACGCCGGAGCGAGGCCGAGGAGGCGCGGGCCGTGGCGGACCGAGCGCTGGCTGAGCTCGAGGTCGCCTCGCAGGAGCTGCGGCTGGCCAACCGTGACCTGAGCGACTTCACGGCGGCCGCCGCCCACGACCTGCGCGGCCCCCTGAGCGCGGTCGTCCTCGGCGTGCAGATGCTGCACACGGTGGGCGACGCGCGGTACGCCGATGTCGTCGACCGGGTCGAGGGTGCGGCCGAGCGCGGGATGACCCTGATCGACGACCTGCTCCAGTTCGGCCAGGTGGGGCAGGTGCCGGTCGAGCCCACCCGCCTGGACCTCGAGCCGCTCGTGGTCGAGGTCGTCGCCGCCGTGGAGGGCGCCACGGGGCGCTCGGTCCGGCTCGAGGCGGGCACGTGGTCGCCGGTCCGAGCCGACGAGAGCCTGGTCCGTCGTCTGCTGACCAACCTGATCGGCAACGCCGTGAAGTACACCGAGGGTGAGGGCGTCGTCGACGTCGGGGTGGCGGCCGAGCCGACCGGGGACGGCAGGGTCCTCGTCCGGGTCAGCGACCGCGGGCTCGCGCTGCCCGAGGCCGAGCGGGAGCTGGTCTTCGAGATCTTCAAGCGGGGTTCCGCGGGCGCCAGGCACTCGACCGGCACCGGTGTGGGCCTGGCCGTGTGCCGCCGCATCGTCGAGCGGCACGGCGGCACGATCGCCGTGGTGGACCGGCAGGGCTGGTCCAAGAGCTTCGAGCTGACGCTCCCGGCCGCGGAGGCGCCGCAGGCGGCCCGGCAGTCAGGCCCGGGCGATCGGCCGCCTCATGCCCGGTCGTCCTCGGCGAGGGCCCGCCGCACCGCCTCGGCGTAGGTCATCGGCTCCCCCGGGACCACGTCGCGGATGCTGTAGTCGGTCTGCAGCACCTCGGTGCCCATCGACTCGATGAGGTTGCCCGCGGTCGTCGCGTCCACCCCGGTGACCAGCTTGATCCACCACTCGCTCAGCATCGGCGTACCGACCGGGACCTGCAGGATCGGGACCCGCCGACCGTGCATGACCTCGCCGGCCTCCTGCAGCATGCCCTTGTAGGACAGCTGGTCGGCGCCGCCCACCTCGTAGACCTCCCCCTTCGCCTCGTCCCGCCCGGTGACGCCGACGAGGTAGCGGATGACGTCCTGGACGGCGATCGGCTGGGTCCGGGTGGAGGCCCATCGCGGGACCACCATCGCGGGGAGGTTCTTCACCAGCTCGCGGGTCATCTCCCAGGACACGCCGCCGGCACCCACCACGATGGCGGCGCGCAGCACGGTGACCGGGACCCCGGCCTCCCCGAGCAGCTTCTCGACCTCGCGGCGCGAGCGCAGGTGGGGGGAGAGGTCCTCGCCGTCCTTGCCGAGCCCGCCCAGGTAGATGATCTGCTGCACGCCCTGCACCGCGGCAGCGAGCCCGAAGGCGGTGGCGGCCTCGGCGTCCTTGCGCTCGAAGTCCTGGTCGTCGAGGGAGTGCACGAGGTAGATGGCGACGTCGACACCCTCGAGCGGCTCGGCCAGCGACCCCGGATCCCCGACGTCGCCGTGCACCGGTGTGCCGGGCCCGTCGTAGGACTCGGGGCGACGCGTCATCGCCCGCACCTCATGGCCCTCGGCCACCAGCGCGGGCACGAGGCGGCGCCCGATGAAGCCGGTGGCGCCGGTGACGAGTACGCGATAGCCCATGGCGCCAGGATAGGGACGCGAGGCCCCGCGGCGGGTCACCCGCGTGCGCTAGTCCTGAGGGGGCCGGACCGCGCGTGAGGGGAAGCTGCACACGAATCGGGTCCCACCGCCGAGCACGTTCTGGTGGTGCAGCGAGCCGCCGTACGCCTTGACCAGGGCCCGGGCCATCCACAGGCCGTTGCCCTGGACGGCCCGCTCGCCGGTCTCGCCGCGTTGGGCGAAGCCGATCTGCAGCCGCTGCTTGATCTCCTCGCCGATGCCCTCGCCGTGGTCGATGACCTCGATCACGGTGGCGTCGCCCCGGGAGTGCGCGGCCAGGACGACCGGCGGGCGGCCATGGGCGAAGGCGTTGTCGAGGAGCTCGCGCAGCACCGACCAGACGTGGCTGGACACGGCATGGACCATCTGGCCCGGCTCGATGACGACCTCGACCTCGCTCCCGCGGCCCGGCCAGGAGGCGAGCCCCTCGGTGACGACGTCGAAGAGGTCGACGGCGTCGAACTCCTCGGTGACCAGGGAGGCGCGGTCGCGCAGCAGGCCGCCGGTCCAGGACGTCAGCAGGTCGGAGAGCTGCTCGAGGCGGACCGAGAGCAGCCGGACCATGCCCTGACGCTCCCGATCTGTCATGTGGTCCCAGCCGGCCAGCAGCTCGTCGATGATGAGCAGCAGCGCCGTCGCGTTGTGGTTGGCGTCGTCGTAGACGACAGCGAGGATCTCGTCCTGCTCGTCGAGCCGGCGCTTGAGCTGCTGGTGCTGCTCGTCGTGGCGGGTGAGGTCGCGCAGGCTCACGACGAACGCCAGCCCATCGCCCATCGCCACCTCGTTGGCGATCATCTCCGCGGCGCGGAACTGTCCGTAGGAGTCGATCACCTCGATCCGCTGCGGGACCCCGGTCAGGATCGGGCGGCCCAGCGAACGACCCGCCAGCGGTCCCCCGCGGGGGGAGAAGACCTCGTGGGCGGCTCGGTTGGCCCAGACCACGACACCGTCGGCGTCGACGACCAGCATCCCGTCCGGTGCGGCGTCGAGCAGACCGACGACGTCGGTCTGCATCTCGCCTGGCTCGGCGGCCATGGGCCTGCCTCTCGCATCTGTGTCGCCGGTGGGTGGTGAGGTACCGGGAACCGGTCAGTCGCCATTGAACATGTACCGCATGTCATCGTACTCCTCCTCGAGCACGGCCACCCGCTGAGGTGAGCCGGCCAGGATACCGGTGACGTCGCGGAACGGGGCGCGGATACTCATCCCATTGCTGTCGATGACGAACTCGTGGATCTGCTTGTCGTGCGTCGATCCCCGCAGCTTGAGCACCATGAACCCCCGACGCACCGCGCCGCCGATCTCCACGTAGCGCAGCAGCATGATCATGTCGGTCAGGGTCGAGATGTGCGCGTCGGTGACCGAGGTGGCGCCGAGCAGGTTGCGCGCGCTCGAGGTCAGCAGGGCCGCGATCTGGCAGTGCTTGATGTAGGCGGTCAGTCCGATGAGGAACTCGCGGTAGCTGCGCTCGGGGGCGATGCGCTCCAGGGCGCTGAGGGAGTCGATGGCGATCCGGTGCGGCTGGTACTCCTCCACGACCCGTTTGATCCGGACCAGGTGGTCCTCCAGCGAGCTCATCTCGGGGTAGGCGGCCTCGACGCGGACGAGGCCCTGGGACTCCAGGTCGGCGAAGTCCATGCCCCAGCCGGCCGCGTTGCGGAACAGCTGGGAGCGGCTCTCCTCGAAGGAGAAGATCAGTGATCTCTCGCCCCGGCTGGCGCCACCGCGGGTGAACTCGCTGACCAGCAGCGTCTTGCCCGTGCCGGTCGCGCCGGACACGAGGTTGATCGAGTCGCGGAACATGCCCCCGTTGCACATGTCGTCCAGCTCGTCGAGCCCGGAGTGGATCCGCTCGTCGGCGCTGGGTGCGTTGAGTGCGGTGTTCTCCAGCGTGATGACCACGATGCCGGACTGCGGGACGATGGTGAACGGGAACTCGCCGGTCAGGTGGTCCACGCCGCGCATCTTCAGCACCTCGATGGTGCGGCGGCGCGTCTCCTGCTCCAGCGCGTTGCGCAGCACGAGGACGTTGTCGCAGACGAACTCCTCGACCCCGTGGCGGCCGATCTGGCCGTACTCCTCGGCGCGCTCGCTGGTGACGATGGCCGTCACCCCCAGCTCACGCAGCAGGTCGGTCACGCGCATCAGCTCTCGACGCACGACGGTGGCGTCCTGGTACCGGGTGAAGACGGCCCCGACGGAGTCGAGTGCCACGCGGGTGGCGCCCACGGACTCCACCGCGTGCCGCAGGCGCAGCAGGAGGGCGCCGAAGTCGAACGGCCCGACCTGCTGCTCGTCCCGGTCGGGGTGGTACGAGGCGTCCACGAAGGCCCAGGTGCCCTGCTCCTCCATTCCGGCGATGTCGAATCCCAGGGAGGCGGCATTGGCCCGCAGCTGCTCGGGCCGCTCCTCGAAGGTGAGGAAGACGCCCCGCTGGTCGTAGTCACGGACTCCGTCGTGCAGGAACTGCAGCGCCAGCACCGTCTTGCCGCTCCCGGCGGTGCCGCTGAGCAGGGTGCTGCGGCCGGTGGGGAAGCCGCCGGCCAGCACGTGGTCCAGGCCGGGGCACCCGGTCGGCATCCGCTGGATCTGGGTCAGGCTCACGGGGCATCTCCTTCGGAGTCGGCAGGATCGTCGAGGTCCAAGGCGGCCGCGAGGGCCACGGGGTCGCTGAGGTCGCCCACCACGCGGACCTGCGGGGTGGGATGCAGCCGGAGGAGGAGAGGTGTCGCGACGATGTCGTGCTCTTCGGCGAGGGCAGGATTCTCGAGCAGGTCGATGACCTCGATCCGCACCGGGCCTCGCAGGTGCCGGCAGGCCCGCCGCAGCTGCTGCTCGACGAGTGCCGCGCGGGCGTCGCGGCCGAGCACGAAGAGCTGGAGGTGTGTCTTCATGAGGGGTACCACGTCATGATCACGCCAACGCTCCATCGTCGGCCTCCCCAGACTCGCGGCGCGAGTAGAGCGCCTTGCTTCGGTAGCGGCCGGCGAGCCGGCCCATGGTCTCCACGAGTGCCAGTCGGGCATCGTGCACCAGCTGACGCTGCGCCGTGGCGCTGGTGTCCCGGCACAGGCTCCGCAGGGCCACGATGTGCACGTCGGTCAGGTCGCGTGGCCCCGCCTCCAGCTCCACGAGCACCGCGGAGATGGCCGCCAGGCCGTCGCGCCGAGGTCCCTTCATGCCCTCGGTGGCGGCTCCGCGTCGTAGATCGACCCGGGCCTGCACTTCCTGAGCGTAGCGGTGCACGAGCGTCCCGAACACCTCTGGGTTGGCGCGGGCCAGTGCACCGGTCGTGGCGCGACGCCCCCCTGGGACCGGTCGGGAGACCCGCAGGAGGTCCTGGACGGCCGAGAGCAGGGTGCTCGGGTAGTTCGGGTCCCCGGCGGAGGTGCGGACCACGGCGTGCGCGCCCGCCACCAGGCAGCGCGAGGCCAGGTCGGGATCCGTCCTGAGCACGATGACCAACACGGGCAGGTGAGGCGCGACCGTCACCGTGTCCAGCAGGACCTCGATCGGAGCCTCGTGTGGCTGTGTCAGATCGACGACGGCGAGGTCGACGAGGGCGAGCCGGTCGGGCTCCGGGCTGGTCCACACCTGTGTCTCGACGACGCGCCCGGCCAGGGCGCCGAGGGTCTCGAGCTGCTCACGCGTGGGTGCGTGCTCCTGCGAGCTCGGGTCGATCAGGGCGAGACGCCACGATCCGGCTACTGCGGGGTTCCGGTCGTCCACGGTCTCAGCTCCCTCCCGTGGTGATGGTCCCGGCCGAGGAGGCCGAGGTCAGCCGAGACATGTCGTCCCGGATGTCATCGAGTCTCACCCGGGCTGTGTGAAGGAGGCGGCCGGAAATGCTGTGGTGCCGTGAAGGATGTGTGAGGCCGAGAACGACGTCGGCGGGGATAGGGTCCTCGCAGGACGGTAGGCCCCGTCTCTTCAGGACCATTGACTCTGTGATCGGGAGGTGGAGATGGCGCGGATCGTGATGGTCGAGGACGACCGGGACGTGGCCCGGCTCCTCGCCACCCTGCTGGTCGACGCCGGGCACGAGGTGCATGCCGCGGTCGACGGCGAGGAGGGCATCGCGCTGATCCAGCAGGTGCGGCCCGACCTGGCCCTGGTGGACATGACCCTGCCGGGAGCGCTGGACGGTCTCGACGTCACGCGCGCGGTCCGTGCGACCGAGGGACTCGCCGACCTCCCCATCTGGGCGCTGACCGCACGCTCGCGGCCGGAGGACCGGCAACGGGGCGAGGAGGCCGGTGTCTCGGACTACCTGGTCAAGCCCGACGGCATCGTCGACCTGCTGCCCCGCATCGAGGCGGCGCTCCGATGAGCGTCACCGGCGGCAACGCCGCGGAGGTCGTCAAGGTGCTCGTCGTCGACGACGACGTGCAGCTGCAGGGGGCGCTGCGACAGATGCTGACGCGTGCGGGGATGCTGGTGCAGGTGGCCGGTGAGCGCGCCGAGGCGCTGTCCACCGTCGCCGTGTCGGTCCCGGACGTCGTGGTGCTCGACCTGTCGCTCCCCGACGGAGACGGGGTGCAGCTGCTGTCCGAGCTGCGCACCTGGTCGGACGTCCCCGTGCTCGTCCTGACCGGCGCGACCGACCCGCGCCGCATGCTGGCCGCGTTCGAGGCTGGTGCGGACGACTACCTCCGCAAGCCCTTCGGGCCCGACGAGCTCCTCGCGCGCCTTCGGGCCCTGCTGCGCCGCCCTCGTGGAGGCGAGGAGGAGTCGGCGCAGCGCACCTACGGCGGGCTCGCGGTCGACCTCGCCGCCCGGACGGTGAGCGTGAGCGGCGTCCCGGTGCACCTGACGCCGACGGAGTGGCGCATCCTCGGCGCGCTCCTGGCCAATCCCGGCAAGCTGCTGACGCACCGCTGGGTGCTGGCGGAGGTCTGGGACGGCAGCCACGGCGACGAGACACGTGCCGCGCTGCGCGCCCACCTGCGCACGCTCCGGTCCAAGATCGGCGACGACGCCAGCGCGCCGCGGTACATCGCCACCGAGAGCGGGGCCGGCTACCGCTGGATCGCGCTGGAGGGAGCCGAGGAACCCCCGGCCCCCGGCCCGGCTGCCGAGGCGGAGACGGTCACCGACGTCGCCGAGCTGGTGCACGACCTCAACAACGCCCTGACGGCGGCCCGGCTCGCGGTGGCCTTGGCGCGCTCGCGCGCCGCCCGGCTCGCCGACGGGGCCGGCGAGGACGGCGACCAGCCGGTCGGCCCGCCGCTCGACGACGCGGTGGAGCAGCTCGAGCGGGTCGGCCGTCTCGCGCTGCGCATCGAGGCGACCGTGCGGGGCGAGACCGACCTCCTCGACGACGAGGAGTGACCTACCGGGAGCCGCGCTCCGCGCGGGCGCGGATGCTCTCCCGTCGCGTCTCGTCCATCGCCTGCTCGTAGGCGCTGACGAGACTGGCGATGGAGAGCGGCTTGATCCGCTCGACCACCTCGCGGATCGTCTCCGCCGATGCGCCGGCCTCCTTGTACGCCGGCCAGACCTGGGTCCGGAAGAGGTCGTTGAGCTCCTCGGCGACCTCGCGGCCGTGCCGGGCGTAGACCTCGGCGGCCGCCACGGCGGTCTCGGTGGGGAAGCCGAGCTCGATGAGCCCGACCCCGACCGCGAGCTGCGTCGCGGTCACCGCCCAGGTGTCCTCGCCAAGACGACGCACGATGCCCAGGGCCCGCAGCAGCTGCAGGTCGTCGGGGGTGAGGGAGCGGCCGGCGCGGGCGTCGAGCTCGGCGCTGCTCAGCTCCACGACGGCCTCGGCCTGCCAGGGGGCGAGCATCGTGCGGTGCAGGGCGATCTGCTCGGGGGTGGCGTCCTCCGGCACGGCCGCGAGGTACTTCTCGATGGCGGAGAGCGTGAAGCCGTGGCTCTGCAGCTCGCGGACGAGCTCGAGCCGGGACACGTGGTCGGCGGTGTAGAAGCCCGACCGGCCCCGCCGGATCGGCGGTGGGACCAGGCCCTTGGAGGTGTAGAAGCGGATGTTCCGCACGCTCATGCCGACCCGGGTCGTGAGCTCCTCGAGGGTGAGCAGCTCCTCGTCCTTGCTCTCGGGCCTCCCGGGGGAGCCCGCGCTCGGGGCGGTGACGCTCGACGTGGTGTCCATCACACCCCCTTCCGTGGGGTCCGGTCCTTGACGACAGTGACAGTAATGGTGTCACAATCGATACCACAACGTACTGCCGTGGTCAGCGACGTCCGCCCGCCCCGTCCGGGGCCGGTCCTGGAGCGCCACCTGACCACCGAGAACCGAGGACGGTCATGGCTGAAGCATTCGTGTACGACCACATCCGTACGCCGCGAGGCAAGGGCAAGGCGGCGGGCTCGCTGCACGAGGTCAAGCCGGTGGACCTGGTGGTCGGCCTGCTCGACGAGCTCAGGACGCGCAACCCGGGCATGGACCCCGCCCGCGTCGACGACGTGGTGCTGGGCGTCGTGACCCCGGTCGGCGAGCAGGGTGGCGACATCGCCAAGACCGCGGCGCTGGCCGCCGGCTACCCCGACACCGTCGCCGGTGTGCAGCTCAACCGCTTCTGCGCCTCGGGCCTCGAGGCCGTCAACCAGGCCGCCGGCCGGATCCGCGGCGGCATGGAGGACCTCATCCTCGCCGGTGGCGTGGAGTCGATGTCCAACGCCCCGATGGGCTCCGACGGCGGCGCCTGGGCCTCGGACCCGGCCACCGCGCTCACCACCGGCTTCGTGCCCCAGGGCATCGGTGCCGACCTGATCGCCACCCTCGAGGGCTGGAGCCGTGAGGACGTCGACGCGTTCGCCGCCGAGTCCAACCACCGGGCCGCCAAGGCCTGGGCCAACGGCTACTTCGCCGACTCGGTGATCCCGGTCAAGGACCGCAACGGCCTGACCGTCCTCGACCACGACGAGCTGATCCGCCCCGACACCAGCGTCGAGGGCCTCGCCGGCCTCAAGGCGTCCTTCGCCCAGATCGGCGCCGACGCCGGCTTCGACGAGGTGGCGCTGGAGAAGTACCACTGGGTCGAGAAGATCAACCACGTCCACCACGCCGGCAACTCCTCCGGCATCGTCGACGGCGCCGCGCTGATGGCGATCGGCACCGAGCAGGTCGGCGCCGAGCTCGGCCTCACCCCGCGTGCGCGCATCGTGTCGATGGCCGTCTCGGGTGCCGACCCGACGATCATGCTCACCGGCCCCGCCCCCGCCGCCCGCAAGGCGCTGGCCAAGGCCGGTCTGGAGACCAAGGACATCGACCTGTTCGAGATCAACGAGGCCTTCGCCGCGGTCGCCATGCGCTTCATGCGCGACATGGGCATCACCGACGAGATCACCAACGTCAACGGCGGCGCCATCGCCATGGGCCACCCGCTGGGTGCCACCGGCGCGATGATCCTCGGCACCCTCATCGACGAGCTGCAGCGCCGCGACCAGAAGCGCGGCCTGGCCACGCTCTGCGTCGGTGGCGGCATGGGCATCGCCACCATCGTCGAGATCGTCTGACCCCCGTACGCACGGCTTCGAAGGAACCTACTCAAGACATGAGCACCACCGAGACCCAGACCGCCGTCCGCTACGAGAAGGACGCCGACGGCATCGTCACCCTCACCCTCGACGACCCCACGTCGTCGGCGAACACCATGAACGACCTGTACCGCGCGTCGATCAACGCCGCGATCGACCGCCTCTACGACGAGCTCGCCGCTGACGAGTCGTCGGTCAAGGGTGTGGTGATCGCCAGCGCGAAGAAGACCTTCTTCGCCGGCGGCAACCTCAAGGGCATGGTCACCGCCGGCCCTGAGGACGCCGAGGACGTCTTCCGGATGGCCGAGGACGTCAAGGCCGGCCTTCGCCGTCTGGAGAAGCTGCCCAAGCCGGTCGTCGCCGCCATCAACGGGGCGGCGCTGGGCGGCGGCCTCGAGATCACCCTGGCCTGCAACCGCCGCGTCTGCGTCGACGACCGCTCGGTCAAGCTCGGCCTCCCCGAGGTCAGCCTCGGCCTGCTGCCCGGCGGCGGCGGCGTGACCCGCATCGTGCGGATGTTCGGCCTGCAGGAGGGCCTGATGGGCTTCCTGCTCGAGGGCAAGCAGTTCAGCCCCGCCGAGGCCAAGGAGAAGGGCCTGGTCGACGAACTGGTCGCCACCCGCGAGGAGCTCGTCCCCGCCGCGAAGGCGTGGATCCTCGCCAACCCCGACGCCCACCAGAACCCTTGGGACGCGCCCGGCTACAAGATGCCCGGTGGCTCCCCGAAGTCCCCCGCGCTGGCCGGCTTCCTGCCCGCCTTCCCCGCCCTCCTGCGCAAGCAGACCAAGGGTGCGGTCTACCCCGCCGCCCGCGCGATCCTCTCCGCGGCCGTCGAGGGCGCCAACCGTGACTTCGACACCGCCTCGCGGATCGAGTCGCGCTACCTGACGAACCTCATCGTCAACCAGGGCTCGAAGAACATGATCCAGGCGTTCTTCTTCGACCTGCAGGCGATCAACGCCGGCAAGCTGCGCCCCCAGGGCATCGAGCCGTGGAAGGCCACCAAGGTCGCCGTCCTCGGCGCCGGCATGATGGGCGCCGGCATCGCCTACTCCTGCGCCCGCGCGGGCATGGAGGTCGTGCTCAAGGACGTCTCGGCCGAGGCCGCGGCCAAGGGCAAGGCCTACTCGGAGAAGATCAACGAGAAGGCCGTCTCCCGCGGCAAGCTCACGCAGGAGAAGTCCGAGGAGCTGCTCGGCCGGATCACCCCGACCGACGACTACGCCGACCTCGCCGGGTGCGACCTGGTGATCGAGGCCGTCTTCGAGGACCCCTCGCTCAAGCACCAGGTCTTCGCCGAGGCCGCCAAGCACGTCAACGCCGACGCGCTGCTGTGCTCCAACACCTCGACGCTGCCGATCACCGAGCTCGCCGAGGGCGTGGACCGCCCCGCCGACTTCATCGGCCTGCACTTCTTCAGCCCCGTGGACAAGATGCCGCTGGTCGAGATCATCAAGGGCAGGGCCACCTCCGACGAGGCGCTGGCCAAGGCCTACGACGTGGTGCAGCAGATCAAGAAGACCCCGATCGTCGTCAACGACAGCCGCGGCTTCTACACCTCGCGCGTCATCGGCACGATGGTCAACGAGGGCCTGGCGCTGCTGGCCGAGGGCTGCGCGCCGTACTCCGTCGAGCGGGCGGCCACCCAGGCCGGCTACCCCGTCGGCCCGCTGCAGCTGACCGACGAGCTCAACATGGAGCTGATGGCCAAGATCGCCAAGGCCACCAAGGACGCCGCCGAGCGCGACGGCGGCACCTACGAGCCGCACCCCGGCTCGCTGGTGGTGGAGAAGATGATCGAGCTCGGTCGCCCCTCGCGCCTCAAGGGCGCCGGCTTCTTCGAGTACGTCGACGGCAAGCGCGGCTCGATCTGGTCGGGCCTGGCCGAGGTCTACCCGGTCGCCGAGGAGCAGATCCCGTTCGTCGACATGAAGGAGCGGATGCTCTTCGCCGAGGCGATCGAGACCGCGAAGTGCTTCGAGGAGGGCGTCATCGAGTCGGCGGCCGCCGCGAACATCGGCTCGATCATGGGCATCGGCTTCCCGCCGATGACCGGTGGCGCCGCGCAGTTCATGACCGGCTACGAGGGCCCCGAGGGGACCGTCGCCGCCGGTGAGATCGGCCTCGCGGCGTTCGTGAAGCGCGCCGACGACCTGGCCGACAAGTACGGCGAGCGGTTCCGCGCGACGCAGTACCTGCGCGACCTGGTGGCCAAGGGCGAGTCCTTCCCCGCCTGATCCTGCGTCGCCGAGACGTCACTGACGCACGCTCGAGCCGTCACTCCCGCACGGGGGTGGCGGCTCGAGTGCGTGTGCGAGTGACGTCTCGGCCGTGCGGAAGTGACGCTTCGGCGGTGGGAAGCCCCCGGAACGGTCACCATGGTCCGGTGGGTGAGGGAGAGCCGGACCGGGCGCTGGTCGAGGTGCGCGACCTGCACGTGCGCTTCGGCGAGGTCGAGGCCGTGGGCGGCGTGCACCTGACGGCGTACGCCGGTCGCGCGACCGCGCTCCTGGGGCGCAACGGGGCCGGCAAGTCCACGACGATGCGGGTGCTCGCGGGGGTGGTGCCGCCCACGAGTGGCAGCGTCCTGGTCGCCGGGCACGACGTGCGACGGCACCCGATGGCGGCCAAGCGCGCGGTGGGCTACTGCCCCGACGTCGGCGGCCTGGTGCCGCGGGCGACCCCGTGGGAGCACCTGCAGCTGGCGGCACGCCTGCGCCGGCTGCCGACGGGCTGGGAGCCCCGGGCGCGGGACCTGCTGGAGCGCTTCGAGCTCGGCGACGTCGCCCACCGGGTGACGGCCGGCTTCTCGCACGGCATGGGCCGGCGGCTCTCCGTGGTGCTCGCGGCGCTGCACGAGCCGCAGGTGCTGCTGCTCGACGAGCCCTTCGACGGCGTGGACCCCCTGGGGGTCGAGGCCACCCTGGAGGTCGTCGCCGACGCCCGCTCGCGCGGTGCCGCGGTGCTCGTCTCCACCCACCTGCGCGAGCTGGCGATCGAGGCCTGCTCGACGGTCTCCGTCCTGCGCGGGGGTGCCCAGGTCGCCGAGATGAGCGCGCTCGACATGGCCGGCGAGGAGGGGGCGCGTGCCTACCGCTCGCTCCTGGACTGAGGGCCTGCTGCGCGAGCAGGGGAGAGCCGTCGCGGACGTCGGTACCCTGCTGCGCTTCCGCGCCGCGCACGTACGCCGCCCGCGGGCCTTCCGGGCCGGCCTGGTGCTCTTCGCGCTGGCGACGACCGCGATCGCCGTGGTGCCGGCCCACCTCCCGGGTGCGGGCGGCCCGGGACGGGCCCAGGACGTGCTGCTGCTGCTCCCCACCGCGCTCGCCGGCCTGGTGCTGATCGCCGTCGTGTCCGCGGTGGCCTCCGGGGGCGGGCGCGAGCTGCTGGCCCGCGACCCTGCGGCGGTGCACCCGATCAGCCCCACGACCGACCACCTCGGGGCGCTGGTCCTGGCGCCGCTCAACATCGCCTGGCTGCTGCAGGCCTGGACCCTGCTGGGTGCGGCCTCCTACGGCGCGGGGGCGGGCCCGCTGGTCGCCCTGCAGACCGCGATGCTGCTGTGGCTGGTCCTGGCGACCGCCGTCGGGCAGGTCGTGGCGTGGGGTGTCGAGGGGGTGCGCCGGCTGCGGTTCGGCGAGGTGGGGGTCCGCCTGCTCACGGTCGCGGCCGTCGTGGCCGTGCTGCTGCTCCAGCTCGACGACCGGCTGGTGCCGCTGCTGGACCAGGTGCCGACGGTGCGCGTGGTCGCCGTGTCCGTCGGCGGCGTCACGGCCGCCTGGTGGGGCGTGGTCGGCACCCTGGCGGGGCTGTCGGTGGCCGCGGTGGTCCTCGGTGCGCTGCCGGCCCACCTCGCGACCCGGCGGGTTCCCCACGACGAGCTGCGCGTGGAGAGCGAGTCGCACCGCGCCCGCCCGTTGCCGCGCAGCGACCTCACGGTGCTCCTGCGCACCGACCGCGGCTCGGTGTGGCGCGCGGTGCCGATGCGGCGCGGCCTGGCCGTCCTGGCGATCGGCCCGGGGGTCGTCGCGCTCGTCGGCGACCTGGACTGGGTGCAGCTGACGATCCTGCCGGGTCTGGTCGCCTCCGGCGGCGCCCTGCTGTTCGGGGTCAACGCCTGGTGCCTGGACGGGCGCGGCGGGCTGTGGCGCGAGAGCCTCCCGGTCGGTGCGGGGACTGTCTTCGCCGCCCGGGCCTGGGTGCTCGCGGAGTTCCTGGTCGCGGCCTCCCTGGTCACCGTGGCCCTGGGCGGGCTGCGCGCCGGCGTACCCACCGCCACCGAGGCCACCGCCCTGCTGGCCATGCTGGCCGTGGTGACCGTGCAGGTGGTCGGCGCGGCGATGCGCTGGTCGCTGGCCCACCCGTACGCCGTCGACCTGCGCTCGGCCCGCGCCACCCCGGCCCCGCCGCTGATGATGGTCGGCTACTCCAGCCGCCTCGCGCTCTCGACCACCATGACGGGGCTGGTCTTCTCCGGACTGGCCCGGCTCGAGGCACCCTGGCTGCCGCTGCTGCTGGCCGTGCCGTTCCTGTGCTGGTCCGGCGCCCGGCTCGTGCGTACCCACGAGCGGTGGACCGATCCCGTCCAGCGGGCGCGCGTGGTCGTCACCGCGGCCGCCTGAGCGGCGGTCGCCCGGGGCCGGTTTCACCACCCGGGTGGTGAAACCGGCGCTTGTCGACCGGAACTCCGTGCGACGAGCGGCAGCTTCGGTCGGCCAGTCGGCCCGGACCGGCCGCTGGCCGGGGCCGCACGACACCACGGCCGCGGCACCGCCCCCCCGACGGACCGAGCGCCCGGTAGGTTCGCAGCCATGGACTTCGCACCCTCACCCCGGGCCGCCGACCTCACCGAGCGGACCCGCGCGTTCATCCGCGACGTGGTCGAGCCGGTGGAGGGCGAGTACCTCCGCGACCTGGCCGAGCAGCGGCGTACCGGCGACCCGTGGCGGCCGCTGCCGGTCATCGAGGAGCTCAAGGCCGAGGCCCGGGCCCGCGGGCTGTGGAACCTCTGGCTGCCCAAGGAGCACGCGGGGGAGTACGCCGCCCGCTTCGGCACCGACGGGGGCGAGGGCCTCACCAACGTCGACTACGCCCCCATCGCGGAGGCCACCGGCGGCAGCCACCTCGCGCCGCTGGTGATGAACTGCAACGCCCCGGACACCGGCAACATGGAGGTGCTGCTGCGCTACGGCACCGACGAGCAGAAGGCGCAGTGGCTCGAGCCGCTGCTGGCCGGCGAGATCCGCTCGGCGTTCACGATGACCGAGCCCGACGTCGCCTCCTCCGACGCCACCAACATGGCCGCCACCGCGGTCGTCCACGGGGACGAGGTCGTCGTCAACGGGCGCAAGTGGTGGTCGACCGGCGTGGGCCACCCCGACTGCCGGATCGCGGTCTTCATGGGGCTGCGCGACACCCCGGAGAACCTCGAGGCCGACCCCGGCATCGACCGCCACCACCGGCACACGATGGTGCTCGTCCCCCTCGACTCGCCCGGGGTGAAGATCGAGCGGCTGCTGCCGACGATGGGGATGTACGACGAGCCCATCGGCCACGGGGAGGTGTCGTTCACCGACGTCCGCGTCCCCGTGGGCAACATCCTCTCCGGGCCGGGCGAGGCGTTCGCGATCGCGCAGGGCCGGCTCGGCCCCGGGCGCATCCACCACTGCATGCGACTGATCGGCCTGGCCGAGATGGCCCTGGAGCGCGCCTGCCGCCGGGGCCTGGACCGGGTCGCCTTCGGCAAGCCGCTGGCCAACCTCGGCGGCAACCGGGAGCGGATCGCCGACGCCCGCATCGCCATCGAGCAGGCGCGCCTGCTGGTCCTGCACGCGGCGTGGAAGCTCGACGTGGGGGGCCCGCTCAACGCCCTCTCGGAGGTCTCGCAGATCAAGGTCGCGGTGCCGCGGATGGCGCTGGAGGTCATCGACTTCGCCATGCAGATCCACGGCGGGGGCGGGCTCTCCGACGACCACCCGCTGGCCGGTGCGTGGACCAACGCCCGCGCCCTGCGGCTGGCCGACGGACCCGACGAGGTGCACCAGGGCGTCGTCGCGCGCCTGGAGCTCGGCAAGTACGGAGCGAAGCGATGAGCGCCGCGGACTCCCGCCGGGTCCTGGTCACCGGCGCCGCCTCCGGGCTCGGCGCCGCGCTCGCCGACGCCTTCGAGGCGCGCGGGGACCGGGTGCTGCGGACGGACCTGCGCGGAGCCGAGCTGCGGCTCGACATCACCTCCGACGAGGACTGGGCGGGCGCGCTGGCCCACGTCGAGGAGACCTGGGGCGGGCTCGACGTGCTGGTGAACAACGCCGGTGTCGCCGGCGGCGGCCGGCTCGACGTCGCCCAGCACGACGAGTGGCAGTGGATCTTCGACATCAACCTGTTCGGCATGGTGCGCGGGCTGCGCACCTTCGTGCCGCTGCTCAAGCGGCAGGGCGCGGGGCAGGTCGTCAACGTGGCGAGCCTCGCGGGCCTCGTGCACCCGGCCGGGATGGCCTCCTACAACGCGGTCAAGGCCGCGGTCGTGGCGCTCACCGAGACCACCGGCCACGAGCTCGCCGCGCACGGCGTCACCGCGCACGCGGTGTGCCCCGGCTTCTTCCGCACCAACCTGATGGACTCCCTGCGGGGTGCCGACGCGGCCCTGGGCCAGGTGATGTCCTCCCTCGTCGAGGACTCGCCGGTCAGCGCGCAGGACGTCGCGGCCGCGGTCCTCGCCGGGCTGGACGCCGGCGACGAGCTGATCCTGCCCGACGAGTCGGCACGGGCCGCCCTGCACCTCAAGCGCGCCGACCGGGCGTCGTACGACGCGGTGATGCGGGCCCAGGCCGCCAACCTCGAGCGGATCGCGGAGGCGGTCGATGAGTGACACCAGCCAGAACCTCGCCCGCGCCGTCCGCGAGGAGGACTCCTTCGACGTCGAGGCGCTCTCGGCGTGGCTGGAGCGGCACGGCGAGCGGCCGGTGGTCGAGGTGCAGCAGTTCCGGGGTGGGGCGTCGAACCTCACCTACCTGCTGAGGACCGGCGACCCGGCCGCCCCGCGCGACCTGATCCTGCGGCGTCCGCCGGCGGGGCGGAAGGCCGCCGGCGCCCACGACATGGGCCGTGAGCACGGGATCCAGGCCGCGCTCGCGCCGGTCTTCCCGCACGTCGCCACGATGATCGGCCACGAGGCCGACGAGTCCGTCCTGGGCTCGGAGTTCTACGTGATGGAGAAGGTGCCCGGGCGGATCCTGCGCCAGGACTTCCCCGAGCCGATCGCGCCCGAGGCCGCCGACGCGCTGTGCCAGCGGGTGCTCGACGTCCTCGTCGCGCTGCACTCGGTGGACGTCGCCGCCGTGCCCGGCCTGGCCGCGCTCGGCCGGGGCGAGGGGTACGTCGGTCGCCAGGTGCGCGGCTGGATCCGCAGGCTGGACGGCTCGCGCACCGACGACACGGGCGACTGGTCCGACGTGCTGGCGTGGATCGAGGCCCACCAGCCCACCGACACCGGCCAGGTGCTGATCCACAACGACTACCGGCTCGACAACCTCGTGCTCGACGACGACCTCGGCGTCCGTGCCGTGCTGGACTGGGAGCTGGCGACCGTCGGCGACCCGCTCATGGACCTCTCCTCGATGATCGCCTACTGGGTCGAGGCCGACGACGACGAGCTGTTCCAGCTGTTCCGGCGCCAGCCGTCCAACGCCCCCGGCATGTGGACCCGTCGCGAGTGGGTCGACCGCTACTGCGCCGCGACCGGCCACTCCCCGAGCGAGCGCGACCTGGTCTTCTACGAGGTCTTCGGGCTGTTCCGGCTGGCCGTGATCGCGCAGCAGATCTGGTACCGCTACGTGCACAAGCAGACCACCAACGAGTCCTACGCGCTGCTCGGCCAGGTGGTCTCCTACCTCGAGCAGCGCTGCCGTCGCCTGGTCGCCGAGAGCGCCTGATGGGCCAGCTGCTGCTGGTCCGGCACGGCCAGGCGTCCTTCGGGGCCGA
Organism: Nocardioides marinus; assembly: GCF_013408145.1. Lineage (NCBI taxonomy): Bacteria > Bacillati > Actinomycetota > Actinomycetes > Propionibacteriales > Nocardioidaceae > Nocardioides > Nocardioides marinus. The sequence goes on along the minus strand of NZ_JACBZI010000001.1, from coordinate 3,686,495 downwards.
CGACTACGACGTGCTCTCGCCGACCGGCTGGGAGCAGGGACGCCGCCTCGGCGCGCACCTCGCGGCCGCAGGGGTCGCGCCGACCGCGCTGCTGCGCGGCACGATGCGCCGGCACCGCGAGACGCTCGAGGCGATGTGCGAGGGCGCGGGCTGGTCGACGCCGGTCGACGAGGACGGGCGGTGGGACGAGTTCGACCACCTCGGGGTCATCGCCCGCTTCCCGGACCTGCCCGCGGACCCGCACACCCTGGACCGCCGTACCTTCCAGGCACTCTTCGAGCGGGCCAGCGCCCGGTGGACGGGTGGTGGGTTCGACGGGGAGTACGACGAGAGCTTCCGCGACTTCGGCGCGCGGGCCTCCGCGGCGCTGGCCGACGCGGTCGCGCGCGCCGGGAGCGGGCAGACGGCCGTGGTCGTCACCTCCGGTGGCGTGGTCGGACTGGTGGCGGCCGGGCTGCTCGGCGCGGCCGGCGACGCGCTGCCGGAGACCTGGCAGCGGCTCAACACCGTCGCGGTGAACTCCGGGGTCACGCGGGTCCTCGTCGGTCCGCGGGGCACCCGGCTGCTGACCTTCAACGAGCACGAGCACCTCGGTGGCGAGCTGCTGACCTACCGGTGACCTCGGCGGACCCCGCGGGTGGGGTCGAGGTGGGTGCGCGCGGGTAGGTTGCGGCCGTGTCCGACCAGGCCCTCAACGCGCTGACCGCGGTCGCGCTCGGGGGCGTGGTGGCGGTGGTGCTGTTCATCCCGGTGGCGGCCTACGAGTACCGCCGCGACGGGCGGCTGGGTGCCGGCGACCTGACCACGCTCATCACCGGTGCGGTCTACGGGCTGTCGCTGTGGACCTACACGCTCCTGCCGCTGCCGGACCGCGGGGAGTTCCGGTGCCGGGTGCCCCAGTCGGACCTGCTCGGGACGATCGGGCTGATGGGCTTCCCCGACGACGGGGTGCGGGTCTTCCTGCGCGACCCGGCGGTCCAGCAGGTACTGCTCAACGTGCTGCTGTTCGTGCCGCTCGGCGTCTTCGTGCGCCTGGTGCTGCGCCGCGGGGTGGTGGTGGCGACGCTGACCGGCCTCGCGGTCTCCTTCGCGATCGAGATGACCCAGCGCACGGGGGTGTGGGGGTTCTACGACTGCGCCTACCGCAAGTTCGACGTCGACGACCTGCTGGTCAACACCCTCGGTGCGCTGGCGGGCGCCCTGCTCTCGTGGCCGGTGCTGCGACGGCGCTCCGACACCCCGGCGCCGCTGCCCACACGGGTCACGTGGGGCCGCCGGATGGCCGGGATGCTCAGCGACGCGCTGTTCGTGCTGATGCTCGGCGGGGCGGTCGCCGTCGCCTGGCGGGGGCTGATGTTCTACGTGCTCGACACCGGCCCGCACCGGGCCGAGCAGTGGCTGCTGCAGTGGTCGGTGCCCTTCGCCGTGGAGGCGCTGTGCGTGCTCGGTCTCGGGCGCACGGTCGGCGAGATCGTCGTGTCCGTACGCACGGAGTCACCGCGCCGGTGGTGGACGGGTCCGGGCCGGCTGCTCAAGCTGGCCCTCGGCATCGGCCCGGTCTTCTGGCTGGTGCTGGCGCCGATCCCCTACCGGGGGCAGCTGCTGGCGGCGTACCTCGTGCTGACCGTGGTCGCGACCTTCTGGACCCGGGAGCACCGGGGGCTCTCCCACGCGCTCGCCGGGCTCGAGCTGCGGGTGGCGGTGCCGCCGGGAGCGCAGCCGGAATCGGTGGCCCAGGATGCGGATCGACCGGCGGAGGGTTCGACTGATGTCAGTCGAACCTGATGGTTCGCGGTCGAAGGTTCGACCGCGACGTGCAAGGTCTGACTGACATCAGTCGAACCTTCCGCTCCGCGCGACCGACCCCTCAGATCAGCTTCTTCAGCACCGGCAGCGGGGCGTGCTTCATCACGACCGACATGGGGGCCCACGGCAGGGCGGGGACGCAGGCGGAGTCGACCTGCTTCTCGATGGCGGCGACCATCGCCTTGACGCCCTTCTCGGTGGAGGCCATCAGCGGGGTGGACTGCTGGACCTTCTCGTTCATCTCCGAGGCGATGTAGCCGGGGTAGAGCACGGTGACCTTGATCTTCTTGGCCAGCGGGGTGCCGTGCAGCTCGGTGCGGATGCCCTCGGCGAGGTGGGCGACGCCGGCCTTGGTGGCGGCGTAGGTCGTCATCGACTTCGGCATGCCGCGCATCGCCGACATCGACGAGACCATCACCAGGTGACCGTGGCCCTGGTCGCGGAACACCTCCATGGCCGCCTCGCACTGCGCGAGCGCCCCCAGGAAGTTGGTCACCGCGGTCTCGCGGTTGGCGTCGGCGCGGCCGGTGCCGATCGCCGCGCCCTTGCCGAGGCCGGCGTTGACGACGTAGCGGTCGAGGCCACCGAGCTCCGCGCGCAGCGCCTGCGTCACGGAGGTCACCGCCTCGTGGTCGGTCACGTCGAGTGCCGCGATCGCGACCCGCCGCGCGGGGTGGGCGGCGAGGATCTCGGCCCGCAGCTCCTCGAGGCGGTCGGTACGCCGCGCGCAGAGCGCGAGGTCCTCCCCGTGGGCGGCGAGCTGGCGGGCCATCTCCGCGCCGAGCCCGGAGCTGGCGCCGGTGATCAGGGTCGTCATGGGCCCATCCTCGCGCACGGGGCGTGGAACCGCGGCGGCCCGGGCGCTTGCATACCGAGTATGCAGCGGCGTACGGTGCTGCATACCGGGTAGGCATCCTGCCTCCCCACGCTCGGGAGGTGGGCCGATGTCGGTCAAGCACGCGCTGCTCTCACTGCTGGAGCAGGAGCCGATGTACGGCTACCAGCTGCGCCAGGAGTTCGAGACCCGCACCGGCGGCACCTGGCCGCTCAACGTCGGGCAGGTCTACACGACGCTGACCCGGCTCGAGCGCGACGGGCTCGTCGAGCCCGCCGGCCACGACGGGGCCTCGGGGCAGGAGGGGGACACCCAGACCCAGGTCCGGTACCGGCTGACCGACGCCGGCCGCGACGAGGTCGCCACGTGGTTCACCACGCCGGTCACCCGCACCCAGCCGGCCCGCGACGAGCTCGCGATCAAGCTGGCGCTGGCCGTCACCGTGCCCGGCGTCGACGTCGGCACGTTGATCCAGCGTCAGCGCAGCGCCTCGATGCAGGCGCTGCAGGACTACACCCGGCTCAAGCGGCGGGCCGGCGGCGAGCAGGAGCGCGCCGACCTCGCCTGGGGCCTGGTGCTCGACTCCCTGGTCTTCGCCGCCGAGGCCGAGATCCGCTGGCTCGACCACTGCGAGGCCCGGCTGCGCCGTGCCGCCCGCGAGGAGGTCCGATGACCCCCCGCGCGCTGCCCACGACGGCCGCCCGCGACCTCACCCGCACCGAGGACCGCTGGCTGCGCGCGAGCGCCGAGCGGCTGCGCCGCCGTGCCCTCGAGCGCCGGGTCGCCCGCACCACCCGGTCCGCGTCCGGTGAGGGGGACGGTCGATGAACGCCGCCGTCCTGCGTCTCAGCGACGTCCACCGCGTCCACGGCGACGGCGAGGCGGCCGTCCACGCCCTGCGCGGCGTCTCCTTCACGGCGTACGCCGGTGAGCTGGTCGCCGTGATGGGTCCCTCCGGCTCCGGCAAGTCGACCCTGCTCACCATCGCCGGGGGGCTCGACCAGCCCACGTCCGGCTCGGTCGAGGTCGAGGGCACCGACCTCGTGGGGCTGGGCCAGGCCGATCGTGCCCGGATGCGGCGCACCTCGGTGGGCTACGTCTTCCAGGGCTTCAACCTCGTGCCCGCGCTGACCGCCGCGGAGAACGTCGCTCTCCCGCGCGAGCTCGATGGCGTGCGCTCGGGGAAGGCGCGCCGCGACGCGCTCGCGGCCCTGGAGGAGGTCGGCATCGCCGACCTCGCCGACCGGTTCCCCGACGACATGTCGGGCGGCCAGCAGCAGCGCGTGGCGATCGCCCGCGCCATCGTCGGCGAGCGGCGGCTGGTGCTCGCCGACGAGCCGACCGGGGCGCTGGACACCGAGACCGGCGAGGAGATCCTGCGTCTGCTCCGGGCGCGCTGCGACGCGGGTGCAGCCGGGGTGCTGGTCACCCACGAGGCGCGGCACGCCGCCTGGGCCGACCGCGTGGTGTTCCTGCGCGACCGCGTGGTGGTCGACGAGTCCGGCAGCGCGCCGGTCGACGACCTGCTCGAGGCCGGGCACGCATGAGCCCTCGACCCTCGGGCCGTCGGGGAGGGTGGGCGCTCGCCCTGCGCCTGGCCCGGCGCGACGCCCTGCGCTCCAGGGGGCGCAGCCTCCTGACGCTGGTGATGATCACCCTGCCCGTGGCGGCGGTCTCGATCGCCGACACGGTCTACGCGACCGCCGACATCTCCGGCGTGGAGGTCGTCGAGCGCCGCCTGGGAGGTGCGCAGGCCCTCGTCGACGCCGGCTACGGGGGCGGCTCGACGGTCTACCAGATGCCCGACCCCGACGACGGGATGGCCGTCGAGAGCAGGTCGGGTCGCCGCGCGGAGACGGACGCGCTGACCCTCGGGGAGGTGGAGGGGGTCCTCGGGGGCCGGCCGGCGACGACCCTGGCCCAGGGGTCGGTGTCGTACGAGACCGAGATCGGCGTGGGCGACGCGCAGGTGCTCGAGACCGACCTGACCGGCCCGCTCGCCGCGGGGCTGGTGGAGCTGACCAGCGGCCGCTGGCCGACCAGCACCGACGAGGTGCTCGTCAACGCCGACCTGCTCGAGCGTGGGCCGGGAGAGGTCCTGACCCTGCGCGACGGCACCGAGCTGCAGGTCGTGGGGACCGCCGAGAGCGGGACGTACACCAGCTACGCCCGCGCGTTCGCCCTGCCCGGCACCTTCGGGCTCGGCGAGCCGAGGCAGTGGTTGGTCGGGGGCGACCCGGTCACCTGGGAGCAGGTGCTCGCCCTCAACCGGGTCGGCGCCTCCGTCGTCTCGCGCGCGGTCCTGGCCGACCCGCCCCCCGACAGTGAGCTCCCCGTCGAGGTGCAGTGGGGTCAGAGCCTGCTCTCGGGGCCGGCGCTGACGATCCTGCTCCTCATCGTGGTGATGGTGCTGATCGAGGTCGTGCTGCTGGCCGGCCCCGCCTTCGCGGTGGGCGCGCGCCGCCAGGCCCGCACCCTCGCCCTCGTCGCCGCGGCCGGCGGCACCCCCGCCCAGGCGCGACGGGTGGTGCTCGCCTCCGGCGTCGTCCTCGGGCTCGTGGCCGCGGCGCTGGGCGTCGTGGTCGGCCTGGTGCTGGCCGTGGCGCTCATGCCGGCGGCGCAGCACTTCTCCGGGCAACGCTTCGGCCCCTACGACGTGGTGCCGACCCACCTCGCTGCGGTGGCCGCCTTCGGCCTGGTGAGCGCGGTGCTGGCGGCCGCCGTGCCCGCCTGGCTGGCCTCCCGCCAGGACGTCGTGGCGGTGCTCGGTGGTCGCCGCGGGGACCCGAAGCCCTCCCGACGCAGCCCGCTGCTCGGCCTGGTGCTGATGGCGGCCGGCGTCGCGGGAGCGACGTACGGCGGGTCGCAGGGCACGTCGGGGGGCGGCGAGGTCCCGATCGCGGTCTCGGCCATCGTGTGCGTGCTCGCGATGATCCTGCTCGTGCCCGTGGTGGTCGCGGCGATCGCTCGGCTGTCGCGGCGCCTCCCGCTGCCGCTGCGCTTCGCGGCCCGCGACGCCGCCCGTCACCGGACGCGCACGGTGCCGGCCGTCGCGGCGGTGGCCGCCACGGTCGCCGGCGTGGTCGCGCTCGGGATCGCCGTCACCAGCGACGAGGCGCAGAATCGCGAGGGGTACACCGCCACGCTGCCCGAGGACGCCGGGAGCATCACCGACTACCGCCGGCGTCCCGACCTGGACGCGATGGCGGTGCGGGTGCGCGAGGTCGCGCCCGACGTCGTCGTCGAGCCGGTCCGGGGCATCCCCGACAGCGGGCGCGGCTGGAGCGAGATCACCTTCACCGGACCCGACGGCGAGCGCGTGCTGGGCGGCTGGAACAGCACGTTCGGCTCCTCCACGCTGGTGGCGGACTCGATGCCGGACGCGGTGACGGGGCTCGACCGGCAGCAGCGCGAGGACGCGGACGCGATCCTCGCCGCGGGTGGGGTCGTGGTCTTCGCCGACCGCGCCGTCGAGGCGGAGCAGACCCTGGTGCGACAGCGGGTGCGAGCGGGCGGCGAGCGGCGTACGACCCGGGTGACCGCGCCGGCGGTCTTCGTGGTGACCGACCAGACCTACCCCTCGGCGCAGGGCGTGATGTCGACGGCCGTCGCCGAGGAGCTCGGGGCCGAGGTCGCGGACGTGGGGCTCTACCTGCCCGGCCCGCTGTCCGGGGCCGACGCGCGCAGCATCGACGAGGCCGTCTCGGGGGAGTCGCAGGCCTCCAGCTTCTACGTCGAACGCGGCTACCAGACCGACGACGAGACGATGATCGCCCAGCTGGTGCTCGGCGGCCTCGGGGCGGTGCTGATGATCGGCGGCACCCTGACTGCGACGTTCCTCGCGCTCTCCGACGCCCGGCCCGACCTGGCGACGCTGTCGGCCGTGGGGGCGACCCCGCGCACCCGGCGCGCGGTCGCGGCGTCGTACGCGTTGGTGGTGGGCTTCGTGGGCGCGGTGCTCGGCGCGCTCGTCGGGGCGGTGCCGGGGATCGCGATCACCTACCCGCTGACCGGTCCCTACGACTACGGCGCGGGGCCGATCGGTCCGTCGCACTACCTCGACGTCCCGTGGCTGCTGGTCCTCGGCGTCGTCGTCGGCCTGCCGCTGCTCACCGCGACGCTCGTGGGGGCCACCGCTCGCTCGCGCCTGCCGCTCACCGCCCGGCTGGACTGAGCCGGGCCTGCCCCGCGCCTGTCTCGACCCTCACCCCACGCCGAGCCGGCGTATCAATACGCCGGTTCGACCCGCCGTCACCGCCGAGCCGGCGTATCAATACGCCGGTTGGGCGTCTCGATAAGAAAAAAGCAGGGTTGACTGTTTGTTACTTGTCGTGGTGGGCTGCGCGGGTGACGACGAGCCAGGGCGCGACCCGGGAGCAGGGCCGGGTGCCCCAGGAGGAGCGGACCCGTGCGATGCGGGCCCGGCTGCTCGAGGCGACCGTCGAGCTGCTGGTCGAGCGCGGGTTCTCCGGCACCTCCACCACCCTGGTCAGCGAGCGGGCCGGGGTGAGCCGCGGCGCGCAGCTGCACCACTTCCCGACCAAGAACGACCTGGTCGTCGCCGCCGTGGAGCACCTCACCCAGGTGCGGGGCGCCGAGCTCGCCGCTGCGGCGGCTCGACTGCCGGCGCCGCGCAGCACCCGCGCGGTCCTCGACCTGCTCGGCGACCACTTCACCTCACCGGTCTTCACCGCCGCGCTCGAGCTGTGGGTCGCCGCGCGCACCGACCCCGACCTGATGGCCGCCGTCGGCCCTCTGGAGCAGAAGGTCGGGCGCGAGGTGCACCGGCTGAGCGTCGAGCTGCTCGGCGTCGACGAGACCGCCCCTGGCGCCCGCGAGCTGGTGCAGGCGACGCTCGACCTCGTGCGCGGCCTCGGCCTCGCCAACACCATCACCGACGACCGGCGCCGGCGCGAGGCGATCCTCGACCGCTGGGCCCTGGTGCTCGACGCCACGCTGACCGGGAGGACCCGCGCATGACCAGCCGATCCCTGCTCGACGACCTGCTCGCGGACCTCACCGCCGAGGGCGACGCCCTGCGTGCGGTGGTGACCGGGCTGGAGCCCGACGACTGGGCCACCGCCACGCCGGCGCCCGGCTGGAGCGTCGCGCACCAGGTCGCCCACCTGGCCTGGACCGACGAGCAGGCCGTGCTCGCCGCCCGCACCACCGACCCCGAGCGCTGGCCCACGGGCAAGGCCGACTGGGACGCCGTGGTGACCGCCGCCCTCGCCGACGTCGACGGCTTCGTCGACGCCGGCGCCGAGGAGCTGGCCGCGCTCCCCGTCGAGGAGCTCGTCAGCCGCTGGGACGCCGGCCGCACGGCGCTCGGCGAGGCGCTGCGGGCGGTCCCCGACGGGGCGAAGATGCCGTGGTTCGGCCCGCCGATGTCGCCGGCCTCGATGGCCACCGCCCGCTACATGGAGACGTGGGCGCACGCGCTCGACGTGTACGACGCGGTCGCCAACCCGGCCGCGGAGGGCGGTCGCCCACTGCCCACCGACCGCATCAGGCACGTCGCGCACCTCGGCGTCCGCACCCGCGACTTCGCCTACTCCGTGCACCAGCAGGAGCCGCCGGCCGAGCCGTTCCGCATCGAGCTGACCGCGCCCTCGGGCGAGACCTGGACGTGGGGCCCCGAGGACGCCGAGCAGCGGGTCAGCGGGTCGGCGTACGACTTCTGCTGCCTGGTCACCCAGCGCGTCCACCGCGACGACACCGACCTGGTGGCCGTCGGCGACGACGCCGAGCACTGGCTCACGATCGCCCAGGCCTTCGCCGGCCCCGCGGGTGGCGGGCGGGACAAGCGATGAGCGCCCCCACTCGCGACCTCCTGGTCGGCAACTGCTCCGGCTTCTACGGCGACCGGCTCTCGGCGATGCGCGAGCTGGTCGAGGGCGCGCTGGAGGACGGCCGCCCGGTCGACGTGATCACCGGCGACTACCTCGCCGAGCTCACCATGCTGATCCTCGGCAAGGACACGATGAAGGACCCCTCGCTGGGGTACGCGCGGACCCACCTGCGCCAGCTCGAGGACTGCCTCGGCCTGGCGTTGGAGAAGGGGATCCGGATCGCCACCAACGCCGGCGGGCTCAACCCCGCCGGGCTCGCGGCGAAGGTGCGCGAGGTCGCGAGCGGCCTCGGGCTCGACGTGGCCGTCGCCCACGTCGAAGGCGACGACCTGCGTCCGCGGGCCGCGGAGCTCGGCCTCGACGGTGCACTGACGGCCAACGCCTACCTCGGCGGCTTCGGCATCGCCCGCGCGCTCGACGCGGGAGCCCAGGTCGTGGTCACGGGCCGCGTCACCGACGCCGCGCTGGTCGTCGGCGCCGGCGCCTCGCACTTCGGGTGGACCCCGGCCGACCACGACGCCCTCGCCGGTGCGGTCGTCGCCGGGCACGTCATCGAGTGCGGCACCCAGGCCACCGGCGGCAACTTCTCCGGCTTCCGCCAGCTGATGCAGGCCGGCATGGACCCGCGCCAGCCGCTCGGCTTCCCGGTCGCCGAGCTGCACGCCGACGGCTCCAGCGTCATCACCAAGCAGGCCGGCACCGGCGGGGCGGTCACCGTCGACACCGTCACCGCGCAGCTGGTCTACGAGATCCAGTCCACCCGCTACCTCAACCCCGACGTCACGACCCACCTGGACACCGTGCGGCTCGAGCAGCTCGGCCCCGACCGGGTCGGCGTCTCCGGCGTCGTCGGCGAGGCCCCGCCCTCGCGGCTCAAGGTCTGCGTCAACGAGCTGGGCGGCTGGCGCAACTCGATGGAGCTGGTGCTCACCGGCCTCGACGTCGAGGCCAAGGCCGACTGGGTCCGCGAGCAGGTCTCGCCTCGGCTCACCGCGACCGAGGTCGAGTGGAGCCGCGTGACGCTGCCGGAGACCGACGCCGACACCGAGGAGGCCGCCTCCACGCTGCTGCGCTGCACGGTCAAGGACCCCGAGCCCGGCCCCTGTGGCAAGGGCTTCACCGGCCCCCTGGTCGAGATCGCGCTGGGCTCCTACCCCGGGTTCACGATGACCACCCCGCCGAGCCAGCCCACGCCCTTCGGGGTCTACCGCCCGGCGTACGTCGAGCGGGCCGACGTCGAGCACGTCGTGGTGCTCCCCGACGGGACCCGCGAGGTCGTGCCGGACCCGCAGGACACCGCCGAGGCCGACCACACCCTCGGTCTGCGGCCCAGCCCCTACCCGGCGCCGGCCGACACCCTCAACCGCCGGCTGCCGCTGGGCACCTTCGTGCACGCGCGCTCCGGCGACAAGGGTGGTGACGCCAACATCGGTCTCTGGGTCGCCCACGACGGCTCGGAGAAGTACGACGCCCGCGTGACCTGGCTGGCCAAGCTGATGAGCCCGCGCAAGGTCCGGGAGCTGGTGCCCGAGGCGGCCGGCCTGCCCGACGACGCCATCGAGGTGCACTGCCTGCCCAACCTCGGCGCCGTCAACGTCGTCATCAAGGGTCTGCTCGGCGACGGGGTGGCCGCGTCCACCCGCTTCGACCCGCAGGCCAAGGGACTGGGCGAGTGGATCCGCTCGCGCTCCGTGCACGTCCAGGAGGAGCTGCTGTGACCACCACGATCACCAACGACAGCGACGTCTTCGCGTTGGGCGCGGAATTCGCCCGCCGCGAGGTCGCGCCGCACCTGCAGGAGTGGGAGGACGCCGGCACGCTGCCGCGCGAGCTGCACGCCGCCGCGGCCAAGCAGGGCCTGATCGGCCTCGGGTTCCCCGAGTCCGTCGGCGGCTCGGGCGGCGACCTGCTCGACACCGTCGACTGCCAGGAGGGGATCCTCTCCGAGGGTGGCTCCAGCGGCCTGCTGGCCGGGCTCTTCACCTCCGGGATCGCGCTGCCGCACATGGTCGCCGCCGCCGGGCGCGGCGAGGGCCACGAGGGCGGAGCGAGTCTCGTGGACCGCTTCGTCCGCCCGACCCTGGCCGGCGAGATGATCGGCTCGTTGGCGATCACCGAGCCCGGCGGCGGGTCCGACGTCGCGGGCATCCGCACCACCGCCGTACGCGACGGTGACCACTACGTCGTGAACGGCGCCAAGACCTTCATCACCTCCGGCACCCGCGCCGACTTCGTGACCACCGCGGTCCGCACCGGCGGGCCGGGGCACGCGGGCGTGAGCCTGCTGGTCGTCGAGAGGGGCACGCCCGGGTTCACCGTCGACCGGGCGCTGACCAAGATGGGCTGGCACTGCTCCGACACCGCCCAGTTGTCGTACGTCGACGTGCGGGTGCCGGTCGAGAACCTCGTCGGGGTGGAGAACGCCGGTTTCTACCAGATCGCCGAGCAGTTCGTCGTCGAGCGGATCGCGCTGGCCGTGCACGGCTACGGCATCGCCGCGCGGGCGCTCGACCTGACCGCGGCGTACTGCCAGGAGCGGGACACCTTCGGCAAGCCGCTCGTGGCCAACCAGGTGGTGCGGCACGCGCTGGTCGAGATGCGCCGCCAGGTCGAGGTGGCGCGCACGTACACCCGCGAGGTCTCCCGGCGCCACGTGGCAGGCGAGAACGTGATCGCCGAGGCCTGCCTGGCCAAGGAGACCGCCTGCAACACCGCGACGTTCGTGTGCGACAAGGCCGTGCAGCTGCACGGCGGCACCGGCTACATGCACGGCACCGAGGTGGAGCGGCACTACCGCGACGCCCGGCTGCTGCCCATCGGCGGCGGCGCCACCGAGGTCCTCACCGACCTCGCGGCCAAGCTGCTCGGCTACACCCCCGCCCGCTAGCCGTCCCCGGTGGTCGAGCAGGGAGGAGCGCCGGCGACGAGCGGGCGTCGAGACCACCACCACGAGCACCACCACCAGATCCCCAGCCCCCAGAAGGAGAACCGATGAGCATCGGACAGCCCACCGGATCGGTCACCGTGACCATCGCCGCCCCGCCCGAGCAGGTGTGGGACCTGGTCACCGACGTGACCCGGATCGGGGAGTTCTCCCCGGAGACCTTCGAGGGCAAGTGGACCCGCGGGTCGGCCGGCCCCGAGGTCGGCGCCCACTTCGCCGGGCACGTGAAGCGCAACGGCGTGGGGCCGACGTACTGGTCGCCGTGCAAGGTCACCGTCTGTGACCCGCCGGGAGGCGACGGTCCGGCGGTCTTCGAGTTCTCCGTCGGCACCGACTCGGTGCAGCTCAACAACTGGGGCTACCGGATCGAGCCCGACGGCTCCGGCGGCTCGAAGGTCACCGAGTACTTCCGGCTCGAGGCCGCGCTGCCGATGCGGATCTACTGGCTGGTGCTCGGCTGGGCGCGCGGCAGGACCAACGAGAAGGGCATGCGCACCACGCTGGAGAAGATGAAGGCGGTGCTGGAGAAGTGAGCGACACCGCCACCGAGGCGGCGGTCGAGGAGGCCGCTCCGCCCACCCACCGCGAGGCGATGCTGGAGAAGATCGCCGCGCTGCACGCCGAGCAGGCCAAGGCGATCGCCGGCGGCGGCGAGAAGTCCGTGGCCCGCCACCACGCCCGCGGCAAGCTGCTGCCCCGCGAGCGCATCGAGCTGCTCATCGACGAGGGCTCGGCCTTCCTCGAGCTGTCGCCGCTCGCCGCGTGGGGCTCGGACTTCCCCGTGGGCGCCAGCGTCGTCACCGGCATCGGCGTCGTCGAGGGCGTCGAGGTGATGATCAGCGCCAACGACCCGTCGGTGAAGGGCGGCGCCTCCAACCCCTGGACGGTGAAGAAGATCTTCCGGGCCGCCCAGATCGCCCAGGAGAACGGGCTCCCCACGGTCTCGCTGGTGGAGTCCGGCGGCGCGGACCTGCCGACGCAGAAGGAGATCTTCATCCCCGGCGGCAAGCTGTTCCGCGACCTGACCCGCGCCAGCGCCCGCAAGGAGCCGACGGTCGCGCTGGTCTTCGGCAACTCCACCGCCGGCGGTGCCTACGTGCCCGGCATGAGCGACTACACCGTGATGGTGAAGGAGCAGGCCAAGGTCTTCCTCGGCGGCCCGCCGCTGGTCAAGATGGCCACCGGTGAGGAGTCCGACGACGAGAGCCTCGGCGGCGCCGAGATGCACGCCCGGGTCTCCGGCCTGGCCGACTACCTCGCCGAGGACGAGCGCGACGCCATCCGGATCGGCCGGCGGATCATCGCCCGCCTCAACCGGGAGAAGTCGGACCGAGACCACGCGCCGTACGCCGAGCCCGACGCCGACCCGGAGGGCCTGCTCGACCTGATCCCCTCCGACCTCAAGGAGCCCTTCGACCCCCGCGAGGTCATCGCGCGGGTCGTGGACGGCATGAGCGCCCGCAACGGCGTCGCGTTCGACGAGTTCAAGCCGCTCTACGGCACCTCGCTGGTCACCGGCTGGGCGCGCATCCACGGCCAGCCCGTCGGCATCCTGGCCAACGCCCAGGGCGTGCTGTTCAGCGAGGAGGCCCAGAAGGCCACGCAGTTCGTGCAGCTGGCCAACCAGTCCGACACCCCGCTGCTGTTCCTGCACAACACGACCGGCTACATGGTCGGCAAGGAGTACGAGCAGGGCGGCATCATCAAGCACGGCGCGATGATGATCAACGCGATCTCCAACTCCACCGTGCCGCACCTGACGGTGATCATGGGCGCCTCCTACGGCGCCGGCAACTACGGCATGAACGGCCGCGCCTACGACCCGCGGTTCCTGTTCACCTGGCCCTCGGCCAAGTCCGCGGTCATGGGGCCGGCGCAGCTCGCCGGCGTGCTCGAGATCGTCGCGAAGCAGTCCGCGGAGTCCAAGGGCGAGGTGTTCGACGCCGAGGGCTTCGCCGGCATCAAGGCGATGGTGGAGGCCCAGGTCGAGGAGCAGTCGCTGCCGCACTTCCTCTCGGGGATGTTGTACGACGACGGCGTCATCGACCCGCGCGACACCCGCTCGATCCTCGGCATCTGCCTGTCCGTCATCGACAACTTGCCGATCGTCGGCACCGACCGATTCGGAGTCTTCAGGCCATGATCAACAGACTGCTGGTCGCCAACCGCGCCGAGATCGCCAGCCGCGTCTTCCGCACCTGCCGCCGGCTGGGCATCGAGACCGTCGCGATCCACTCCGACGCCGACGCGGGCCTGCCCTACGTGGCCGAGGCCGACACCGCCGTACGCCTGCCCGGCAACACGCCGGGCGAGACCTACCTGCGCGCCGACCTGGTCATCGAGGCCGCGAAGAAGGCGGGAGCCGACGCGATCCACCCCGGCTACGGCTTCCTCTCCGAGAACGCCGACTTCGCGCAGGCCGTCGTCGACGCCGGCCTGACGTGGGTCGGCCCCGACCCGTCGTCGATCACGTCGATGGGCTCGAAGATCGGCGCCAAGGCGCTGATGAAGGCCGCCGGCGTACCCATCCTGGAGGCGCCGGAGTCACCGACCGAGGCCGACCTGCCGCTGCTGGTGAAGGCGTCGGCGGGCGGCGGCGGTCGCGGTATGCGCATCGTCCGCGCGCTGGCCGACCTCGAGGGCGAGATCGGGAAGGCGCGCGAGGAGGCGGCGTCGGCGTTCGGCGACGGCACCGTCTTCGTCGAGCCGTACGTCGAGCGCGGCCGGCACGTCGAGGTCCAGGTCGTCGGCGACGGTGCTGGCGACGTGCTGGTGCTGGGGGAGCGCGACTGCTCGATCCAGCGCCGCCACCAGAAGGTCGTCGAGGAGGCGCCCGCCCCGGCGCTGCCGCAGGCCACCCGCGAGGCGCTGCACGAGGCCGCCCACGCAGCTGCTGCGGCGATCGACTACCGCGGCGCCGGCACGGTGGAGTTCCTCTACGACGAGGACGCCGACCGGTTCTTCTTCCTGGAGATGAACACCCGGCTCCAGGTCGAGCACCCGGTCACCGAGCTGGTGCACGGCGTGGACCTGGTCGAGATGCAGCTGGCCGTCGCCGAGGGCCGTGGTCTCCCGGCGGTCGAGCAGGGAGGAGCGCCAGCGACGACCGGGCGTCGAGACCCCGGCGCTCCCGACGGTCACGCGATCGAGGTCCGTCTCTACGCCGAGGACCCGGCGGCGGACTACCAGCCGCAGTCGGGCGTCCTGACGACGTTCGAGGTCCCCGACGAGCCGGGGGTCCGCGTCGACCGCGGGTTCGTCTCCGGCAGCGAGGTGTCGACGTTCTACGACGCGATGCTGGCCAAGGTGATGGTGCACGCGCCGACACGCGAGCAGGCCTGCCGCCAGCTGGCGGGGGTGCTGCGGCGTACCCGCATCCACGGCCTGGTCACCAACCGCGACCAGCTCGTCGCGATCCTCACCGACCCCGACTTCGTCGCGGGCCGCGTGAGCACGGCCTTCCTGTCGGGGTGGTCGAGCAGTGAGCGCCAGCGAACGGGCGTCGAGACCACCGACGCTCCACTCGCGGCCGCCATCGCGGTGGCCGAGACCCAGCGGCTCGCGCGCACGGTGCAGCACCGCATCCCGGTGGCGTTCCGCAACGTGCCGAGCCAGCCGCAGCGCACGGAGTTCGAGGCCGTGACGGGCTCGACCGACGACGTGCTCGCGGTGGAGTGGTGGGGCGGCCGGGACGGCTACACCGCCGAGGGCGTGCGCGTCCTGCGGGTCTCGACAGGCTCGAGCGACGGTGTGGAGGTCGTGCTCGAGCGGGACGGCCTGGCGACGACGTACGCCTGCCGCGTGACCGGCCTGCCGGGGCGCGAGACCGTCGACGTCGACGCGCCGTCCGGCTACCGCCGGCTGGTGCGGGTGCCCCGCTTCCTCGACCCGTCCGAGCAGGTCGCGAGCGGCTCGCTGCTCGCGCCGATGCCGGGCAGCGTGGTGAAGGTGCTCGTGGAGCAGGGCCAGCAGGTCGCCGCCGGCGACCCGGTGCTGGTGCTGGAGGCGATGAAGATGCAGCACACGGTGAGCGCGCCGACCGACGGCGTCGTCAGCCGACTTGAGGTAGCGCCCGGCACGCAGGTCGCGGCGGGCGAGGTCATGGCAGTGGTGGAGGAGCAGGGATGAGCACGTTCAGCGAGACCGAGGAGCGCCAGGAGCTGCGCAAGCAGGTCGCCAAGCTGGCCTCGAAGTACGGCCGCGACTACTTCGCGGGCAAGGCGCGGTCGGGGGAGAAGACCACCGAGCTGTGGCTCGAGCTCGGGCGCGCGGGCTACCTCGGCATCAACGTGCCCGAGGAGTACGGCGGTGGCGGCGGCGGGATCGGTGACATCGCCGCGGTCTGCGAGGAGCTCGCGGCGCAGGGCTGCCCGATGCTGCTGATGGTCGTCTCGCCGGCGATCTGCGGCACGGTGATCGCGAAGTACGGCTCCGAGGAGCAGAAGCAGAAGTGGCTGCCGGGCATCTGCGACGGCACCGGGACGATGGCGTTCGCCATCACCGAGCCCGACGCCGGCACCAACACCCACAACATCACCACCACCGCCCGCCGCGACGGTGACGGGTGGGTGCTCAAGGGCCGCAAGATCTGGATCTCCGGCGTCGACGAGGCCAGCAACGTGCTGGTGGTGGCGCGTGCCGAGGACGCGAAGACGGGCAAGGTGAAGCCGGTCCTGTTCGTGGTCCCGACCGACGCACCGGGCTTCGAGTTCAACGCGATCCCCATGGAGATCGTGAGCCCGGAGAAGCAGTTCCAGGTCTTCATCGACGACGTGCGGCTCCCCGCGGACGCGCTGGTCGGTGACGAGAACGGCGGCTTGGCGCAGCTCTTCGCCGGGCTCAACCCCGAGCGGATCATGGCGTCGTCGTTCAACACCGGCATCGCTCGCTTCGCCCTCGACCGGGCCGTCGCCTACGCCAAGGAGCGCGAGGTCTTCCAGGGCCCGATCGGTGGCCACCAGGCCATCGCGCACCCGCTGGCGCAGAGCCACATCGAGATCGAGATGGCCCGGCTGATGACGCAGAAGGCCGCCGCGCTCTACGACGAGGGCGACGAGTTCGCCGCCGGCGAGGCCGCCAACATGGCCAAGTACGCCTCGGCCGAGGCCGCCTGCGACGCCGCCGACCGCGCGGTGCAGACCCACGGCGGCTTCGGGGCCTCGCAGGAGTACGGCGTCGCCGGCCTGCTCGTCGCCACCCGCGTCGGCCGGATCGCCCCCGTGAGCCGCGAGATGATCCTCAACTTCGTCTCGATGCACTCCCTGGGACTGCCGAAGTCGTACTGATCCACCGCATCCGTCGGGGTCGTGCCCCTCAGCGGGCGCCAGAGCGCCCGCTGAGGGGCACGACTGTGGAAGGCGGCGCGGCAGATGAGCGCGCGCCGACGCGCACGCCAGGCGGCAGAAGACTGCCGTCCCCGCCGCCAGCGACCGACCTTTCGCACGCTCTCATCGGGGCGAATTCAGCCGGTCGTCGCAACAGGTGGATCTGACGGTCCGGACAGTAGTGCTTCGAGTTCTTCCGCGGGAGTGCGCCACTTCAGTGTCTTGCGGGGGCGTGCGTTGAGCTGGGCTGCCACTTGGTCGAGCATCCCAGGCCCGTAGAAGGAGAGGTCTGTGCCCTTGGGCAGGTACTGACGCAGCAGACCGTTGGTGTTCTCGTTGCTCCCGCGCTGCCAAGGGGAGTGGGGGTCGCAGAAGTAGATGGAGAGTCCGGTCGCTTCGGCGATCTGGATGTGGTTGGCCATCTCTGAGCCCTGGTCCCAGGTCAGAGATCGACGCAACTGCTCGGGCAGCGTGGCCATCTTGGCCACCATCGCTTCTTGGACGATCTCGGCCGTGTGACCACCGGGTAGGTGCAGCAGCATCACGAACCTGGTGGTGCGCTCGACCAGCGTCCCGACCGCGGATCCGGACTCGGTCGAGCCAAGGATCAGATCGCCCTCCCAATGGCCCGGCACTGCCCGGTCCTCGACGTCTGCGGGTCGTTCGCTGATCATCACCATCCCGGCGAACCGCTGGCGACGTTGATCGGGTTGGCGATGGGGCTTACGCAGCGTGCGCCCGGTGCGCAGGTGGCGTGTCAGTTCCCGCTTCAGCCCGCCTCGGGACTGCACGTACAACGACTGGTAGATCGTCTCGTGCGACACCCGCATCTCCGCATCGTCAGGGAAGTCCTGCCTGAGCCGTCGCGCGATCTGCTCAGGGCTGTGGTCCTTGCGAAGTCGATCTTGCACCTCGTGCTGGAGTCGCTGGTTCGTGGCCAGCTTCGCGACTTTCGGGCGACAAGCCCGCTGATCAGCCTTGCTCTGTGCGTTGACCGCACCGTAGTTGCCCTTTGCCCCCCGAGCGGTGGCATTGCGGGTCAACTCCCGGGTGATCGTCGAGCGGTGTCGACCCAGCCGCCTGGCGATCTCTGCAGGTCGGACCTTCGCGGCGTGCAACGCCTCGATGCGACAGCGCTCCTCGTAGGTCAACGACCTCGTCGGCTGGGCCAGTCTTGGTTTCACTCCGCCAGATTCCTCGAGCCAGCGCCACACCACGCGAGTTGACACGCCCATCGCTTCGCCGGCGGCATACGGGGAGGGAAATTCCGCCACGAGGTCCCAAAACGCCCGCTCGACGCTGCGCCGCACCCGCGGTCTGCCTCCAACACCCATGCACCCTCCTGGGGCCTAGATGTTGCGACGACCGCGTGAACCCAAGCGGCGTGTCGCGTGCGAAAGGTCGTGTGGAATGACCGCGCTGATCTCGTCAGATGAGTGCGCGGCCAGCGAGGATCGTCGTGCGCATGGGTCCTGACGCGCGCAGGTCACGGTTGGGTCACGACTCCCTGCGGGGGTGTGGATCGGCCGGTTGCCGGGGTCGGAATGTCGGTGGTCTGGTGTGTGCTGAGGTATGGCGGTTCTCGGGCAGCAGCACCCTCTCGACGAGGTGGTCGAGACGATCGACGCTGCGCTCGATGAGGGTCACCCTGCGTCGTTGATCGGGCTGGATCAGGCCGCGACCGCGAACCTGCTGCGCGGGCTGGCGCTGGTCGCCTCGCGGCTCGATGCGTTGACCGCGACGGTGCTGGCGCACGCGACGCAGGTGCGGGTGGAGGAGACCAACGGCGCGACCACGACCGCGACCTGGTGGGCCGATGCCACCAACAGGACGCGGGCGACGGCACACCGGGACGTGAAGCTCGCCGTCGCGCTGAGCAGGTTCACCGCGCTGGCCGAGGCGTTGACGGAGGGGCGGGTGAACACCGAGCAGGCCCATGCCATTGCCCGCGCCCTGGGTGACTTGGAGACCGACGGCCCAGAGGATTTGGACCCGGTCGTGGTCGAGCAGGCGGAGAAGCACCTGGTGGACTGCGCCGACGGGTTCGACGCCAAGCACCTGCGCGTACTGGGCCGCCACGTGCTGACCGTGGTCGCACCCGAGGTCGGTGAGGCGCACGAGGCGAAGCTGCTGGAGGACGAGGAGCGTCGCGCGGCAGAGCAGACGCGGCTGACGTTCGCCTCCGACGGGCATGGGATGGTGCACGGACGGTTCTCCATCCCCACGTTGCACGGTGCGATGCTGGCGAAGGCGATCCAGGCGCTGACGTGGGCGAGGCAGGACCCCGCCGAGGTCCGCCAGACCCGGCCCACGCCCGTGGCTGCCGGCGCGGCGTTCACCGAGCTGCTGGAGCGGATCGACGCCAAGGACCTACCGACCGTGGGTGGGGTCGGGGCCACGGTCGTGGTCACGATGACCATCGACTCGCTGATGGACGGCCTCGCGGCCGCGGCCCTGGACACCGGTGAGGTCATCTCCGCCAGCACGGCACGCCGGTTGGCGTGTGAGGCGGGGGTGATCCCGATGGTGCTCGGTGGCACGTCGGAGGTCCTCGACGTCGGGCGGCGGCGCAGGTTCCACAACAGGGCCCAGCGGCTTGCGATCGCGCAGCGCGACAAGACCTGCGTCGTCGGTGGCTGTGACGCCCCGCCGAGCAGGTGCCACGTCCATCACGTCGTGCCGTGGGCACAAGGTGGCTCGACCAGCGTGAAGGACGTGCGGCTCTACTGCTCGGCGCACCATGCGATGGTCCACGACCCCAAGCGGGCGGGTCGGCTACGGACGTAGATCGGCGTGGGTGGAGGTTGCTTGTCGTCTCACCGGGTCTCGACGACGCTCGTTGCTGGCGCTCCTCGCTGCTCGACCACCAGGGCTGCGGCGTGTGGTCTCGACGCCCGCTCGTCGCTGGCGCTCCTCGCTGCTCGACCACCGGGCTGCGCCGCCCTCGGCGCTGCTCGTGCACCCGTGGGGCGATCGGCGCTGGTGCCGGGTCGGACCTCGCAGCAGGATGGGCACATGAGCGAGGACGTGCCCACCGACGGGTCACGGGTGCGCGTGGCGGTGGAGCGGGACGCCGAGGTGCTGGCCGGCCTGCTGCGGGACTTCAACGCCGAGTTCGACACCCCGACCGACCCGGTGGCGCAGGTCGCGGCGCGGTTCGCGCGACTCATCGGGGGTCCGGCCGGGCTCGCGCTGGTGGCCGAGGAGGACGGGCCGGGCGGGCCGACGGCGTACGGCTTCGCGCTGGTCACCCTCCGCCCCAGCGTGTACGCCGACGGGTCGGTCGCGGTCCTTGACGAGCTCTACGTCCGACCCGACCGCCGCGGTGGCGGGACCGGCACGGCGCTGGTCGCCGCGATGCGCGCCGAGCTGTCCGCGCGCGACTGCGAGGAGATCCAGATCAACGTCGACTCGGTCGACACCGGGGCGCGACGGTTCTACGAGCGGCTCGGCTTCGTCAACGTCGAGCGCGCCGAGGACGGGCCGATGCTCTGCTACATCGGCCCGGCGACACCGTGAGCGCGGCGCGATGAAGGTCGACCCCAAGAAGGAGCTCGACTCCTACCGCGTCACCCGCGGCGCCTGGCGCGACCTGGTGGTGCCGCCGATGCGCTACCTGATGATCGACGGGCACGGCGACCCCAACACCGCGGCGTACGCGGACGCCCTAGCGGTGCTCTACCCCGTCGCCTACGCCACCAAGTTCGCCAGCAAGCAGCAGCTGGGGCGCGACTACGTGGTGCCGCCGCTGGAGGCGCTGTGGTGGGCCGAGGACATGAGCGCCTTCACGACCCGGCGGGACAAGTCGGCCTGGCACTGGACCGCGATGATCCTGGTCCCGGACTGGGTCCCCGCCGACCTGGTCGACGCCGCACGCGAGAGGGCGGCCGCGAAGGTGCCCGCAGAGCTGTTGGAGCGGCTGCGGCTCGAGACCCTCGACGAGGGTCGGTGCCTGCAGCGCCTGCACGTCGGCTCCTACGACGACGAGGGTCCGCTGCTGGCCGAGCTGCACGACGTCGAGGTCCCCGCCCGCGGTCTCTCGCTGACCGGCCGGCACCATGAGATCTACCTCAGCGACGCGCGCCGGGTGGAGCCGTCGAGGCTGCGCACGATCCTCCGCCAGCCGGTGTGCTGAGCGCTGAGCGGGGTCCCTAGCGATAGCGTCGACCCCCGTGGGACGGATCTCGAAGGGACTCGACGCCTTCCAGCGTCGCCACCCCACGCTGTCGGTGCCCATCGCGGTCTTCTACAAGTACGTCGACGACCAGGGGCCCTACCTCGCCGCGATCATCACCTACTACGGCTTCATCGCGATCTTCCCGCTGCTGCTGCTGGCGACCTCGATCCTCGGGTTCCTGCTCCAGGGCGACGCCGCGTTGCAGGACGCGGTGCTGACCTCCGCGCTCGGGCAGTTCCCCATCATCGGTGACGAGCTCGGCCGCCCCGAGGGCCTCACCGGGTCGCGCACCGCGGTCATCGTCGGTGCCGCAACCGCGCTCTACGGCTCGCTGGGCTTGGGCCAGGCCCTGCAGAACGCCCAGAACATCGCCTGGTCGGTGCCGCGCAACTCCCGTCCCAACCCGATCGTCCTGCGCCTGAAGAGCCTGGTCCTCCTGGTGTCGGCGGGGATGGCCGTCCTCGCCATGTCGGTCGCCTCCGCGATCGCGTCGGAAACAGACACCTTCGGCACCGGCGGCAACCTGCGCTGGAGCATCCGGATCGGCTCGGTGGTCGTCATCGGGCTGGTCCTGACCTACCTCTTCCGCCTCGCCGCCGCGCGCCGGCTGCGCTTCGGCCAGGCCGCGCCGGGTGCGTTCGCGCTGGCCCTGATGTTCCAGGGGCTGCAGTTCCTCGGCACGCTCTACGTCACCGCGGTGCTCAGCGAGACCGAGGGCATGGACGGCACCTTCGCGCTGGTGCTCGGGCTGATCGGCGTCATCTACATCGCGGCCTTCATGGGGGTGCTCGCGATGGAGATCAACGTCGTCCTCGCCCGCCGGCTCTACCCCCGCGCCCTGCTCACGCTGTTCACCGATCGCGTGGACCTCACCCCGGCCGACAAGCGCGCCTACACCTACTACGTGCGCTCGCAGCGCCACAAGGTCAACGAGGTCATCGACGTGCACTTCGCCGACCACGTCCCCGACCAGATCCCCTCGCCGCCGGAGCTCAAGGAGCTGCGACAGCAGCCGCCGACGACAGCCCTCCGCACCTCCGACGTCTCGGACGCGGCCGACCCCCCGAGCGCCGACCGGCGCAGCCGGCCGCGCGCCACGACCGAGAAGGCGCCGGACACGGCGCCGGACACGGCACTAGGCAGCACGCGGGACAAGGCGCCCGACACCACCACGGACACCACCACGGGCCGCACCCGGCCCCCCACCGAGGAGAACAGCTGATGACAGGTCGGTTCGAGGGGCGCCGCGCGATCGTGACGGGCGCCGCCGGAGGCGTGGGCCGCTCCACCGTGGAGCTGCTCGAGGAGGAGGGCGCCACGGTGGTGGGGCTCGACCTGGCCGCCGGAGACGGTGTGCTGGCCTGCGACGTCAGCGACGAGGCGTCGGTGCGAGCCGCCGTCGCCGAGGCCGCTGCGCGGATGGGTGGCATCGACGTCGTCGTCAACGTCGCCGGCATCGACCGGTTCCGCCGCTTCGAGGACCTCGACGTCGCCACCTGGCAGCAGCACCTCGGGGTGAACCTGACCGGCCCGATGCTGGTGACCCACGCGGCGCTGCCGCACCTGCGCGAGAGTCGCGGCAACGTCGTCACGATCTCCTCGATCGCCGGGCTGCGGGCGCAGCCCTACCAAGCGGCGTACTGCGCCTCGAAGGCCGGCGTCGTCATGCTGATGAAGTCGCTGGCGCTCGAGCTGGCCGCCGACGGCATCCGCGTCAACACCATCTGCCCCGGCGGGGTGCAGACCGACCTGCCCACCAACGCGGCCGCCGAGCACCCCGACACCGAGCTGGACTGGGGCCTGCTGATGGAGACAGCCGGCGCGCGCTACGGCTTCATGCCGCCCCGCGACATCGCCGACGCCGTCGCCTTCCTCGCCTCCGACGCCGCCGCCTCCGTCACGGGTGCGGTGCTCTCGGTCGACCGCGGCACCGCCTGCTGACGGCCGTGCACGACGCACAGGCGCTGTTGGCGGCGTACGACGCGCAGCTGCGGCTGGAGGCCGAGGTCGCCGACGCGACCGAGTGGCACCGGCACGGGCCGCTGGTGCGGGCGCGGTGGGGCGACTCGGGGTTCGTGTCCCACCGCGACCTGGCCGACCTCAGCAGTGCGGCCCTGGAGGGGCTCGTCACCGAGAGCCTCGCGTGGTTCCGTGACGAGACCCCGGTGACCGAGATCGAGTGGAAGACCCGCGGCCACGACCGCCCCGACCTGCCCGGCCTGCTGAGCCGGCACGGCTTCGTCGCCGACGAGGAGGAGACCGTCATGGTCGGCCGCGCCGACCTCCTGGACCGCCCGGTCGACCTGCCTGACGGCGTCGTCGTGCGCCGTGCCGGTGAGGGCGGCGACCTGCGCGAGGACGTGACGCGTGCGGGGCTGCTGCAGGCCGAGGTGTTCGGGCACGCGCCGCGGGAGCTGGAGGAGCGGCTGACCGGGTACGCCGAGGAGCCGGAGCGCACGGGGCTGTGGATCGCCGAGACGGTCGATGGCCAGGTGGTGAGCGCCGGACGCCTCGACGTCGTGCCCGGCACCGAGTTCGCCGGGCTCTGGGGCGGCGGCACCCACTCCGACTGGCGCGGCCGCGGGATCTACCGGGCCCTCGTCGCCGCCCGCGCCCGCGCGGCGATCGGCCTCGGGGTGGTCTACCTGCACAGCGACTGCACCCCCATGTCGCGCCCGATCCTCGAGCGCAGCGGGTTGCTCCCGATCACGACCACGACGCCGTACGTCTGGTCGCGGGACTGATCCAGGCGGGGTACTCCGCGTTCGATCGCACCCTCAGCGCGCGCTGAGGGTGCGATTTCCTGCGGAGTACCCGATCCGGACACCCCGAATGACCCCGGGCGTCAGGCCAGCAGCCGCCGCCGCAGCCCCGTGAGGACGTCGTCGCCCAGGTCGAGGCCGTCTCGCAGGTAGCCGGTGATGTCCCCGAAGTGCTCAGCGACGGCCGCGTCGCCCTCGGCGAGGTACGCCGCGTCGGCGACCATCACCGTCTCGTAGACCGCGACCTTGTCCTCGCCGAGGTGCTCGCGGACCATGGAGAGGTACTTCGAGCGGGTGCCGTCGAAGCGGTTGGTGAGCAGGTAGTCCTCCATCACCGTCGCCTCGGGGACGCCGGCGACGCGC
The DNA here is from genome assembly GCF_013408145.1 of Nocardioides marinus. Classification (NCBI taxonomy): domain Bacteria; kingdom Bacillati; phylum Actinomycetota; class Actinomycetes; order Propionibacteriales; family Nocardioidaceae; genus Nocardioides; species Nocardioides marinus. The sequence continues at coordinate 3,662,432 of NZ_JACBZI010000001.1, read as the reverse complement.
AGCAGCAGCGCGCTGGCCCAGCCGGTGCGGTCCTTGCCGGCGGTGCAGTGGAAGAGCTGCGGGTGCTCGGCGTGCGCGAGCCGGGTGAGCAGCTCCCCGAACGCGCCGCGCGCACCGTCGTCCTCGACGAAGATGCGGTAGACCCGCTTCATCGTGGCCAGGCCCGCCTCGCGTGAGGTGAGGGTCGCGACGTCGTCCATCGGGATACCGGGCACCCGCACGTGGGTCCAGGTCGCGCCGGGCACGGGGACGTCGGGGTGCGCCTCGACCTCCTGGTGGTCGCGCAGGTCCAGCACGTCGCGGATGCCGAGCCCGGCCAGCGAGCCCGCGTCGGTGTCGGAGAGCTGCAGCTCGTTGGAGCGGAACAGCACGCCGGTGCGCAGCCGGCCGCCGTCGTACGTCGGGTACCCGGGACCGGCCACGTCGCGGAAGTTGTCGGCACTGGCCAGGCGGGTCAGCTCGTAGCCCTCGCGCTCCGGCCCATCGGTAAGAGGGTTGCTCACGCCGCCAGCATCGCAGGCCACGGGTCGCCCCGCGCGCCCCGGCCGGCGACATACACCCCGCGGGGCATCGGGGGACCGCGCCGCCCATCGCCTGAGACGATGTATTAATTGTACGTTTCAACGCTGTCCGAAAGAACGTCTTTCCGTCAGAGTGGCGCCACCGCGCAAGACAGTGCGGTCACGAGCGAGAGAAACGAGAAGACGTGCGATCAACACGGACGATGGCGGGACTTGCCAGTCTCGCGGTGGCAGCGACCTCCGTCCTCACCTTCACCGGTACGGCGGTGGCCGACCCGGCCTCCGCACCGGCCGGCGCCGCTGCCGACTCCGGGCGCGGCAAGGGAACCGTCTCCAGCGTCGACCCCCTGCGGACCGCCGAGCTGCTGTCCCCGCGGTCCGCCGCGGCGCGCTCGGTCGCCTCCGGCGACGTGCTGGAGATGCCGGAGTCCTACCCCTACCAGCCGCAGCTGCGGCTCTACCGGGACAACCCCGACGACGCCGCTGACACCCCCGGCCTGCTCACCCACCCCGACCTCGCGCCGCGGCTGATGGCGCTGATGGACTCCAGCGACCGGGTGAGCACCCAGGTCGTCGGCCAGTCGACCGAGGGACGTGACCTCTACCTGGTCACGGTCACCGCGCCCGAGCGTGCCGAGGACACCGCGCGCCAGACCGCGTGGCGGGAGAAGATCAAGAGCGACCCCGCTGCCGCGGCCCAGGACGCCGAGCTGCTCGCGCAGTACAAGACGCCGATCTGGATCTCCAACAACATCCACGGCAACGAGTGGGAGGGCACCGACGCGGCGATGGAGCTCATCGAGCACCTCGCCACGGCACCGCTCTCCGAGGTCGGCAGCACGCTGCGCAACAACCGCCTCTACTTCTCCCTCAGCCTCAACCCCGACGGTCGCACCAACGCCACCCGCGCCACCTCGCTGGGCCTGGACCCCAACCGCGACCTGATCACCAACCGCACGCCGGAGACGCAGTCCTACATCCGCACCGCCCAGGCGCTGCAGGCGGTCTACGCGGCCGACTTCCACGGCTACACGCGGGTCCTGCAGGTCGAGCCCTGCGGCCCGCCGCACGGCTCGAACTACGAGTACGACCTCTACCTCCCGCACAACTACGAGATGGCGCTCAAGATCGAGGAGGACGTCGTCGCCGCCGCGATCCCGGGCAACACCTACCGAAACATCGAGACCGGGGCCATCGTCGACGAGATCGGCTCCGAGGCCGACGCGCACATCAAGATCCCCTACCGCGACACCCCGTCGGGCTGGGACGACTTCCCGCCGATCTTCACCGCGCAGTACGCCGCGTTCTACGGCGCCATCACCTCGACCGTCGAGCTGCCGCTGACCCGCGGTGCCGGCGGCGGTCGTCAGAGCCCGGAGCGCGCCGAGGTCAACACCGCCGTGGCGTACCAGACGATGACGTCGATCGTGGAGTACATCAACGACACCACCAACGCCCGCGACATGATCGCGGGCCAGATCGAGGTGTTCCGCCGCGGCGCGGCCGGCGAGCCGAAGACAGCCCTGACCGAGGCCGACGTCGCCGCGGTGGAGGGCCCCGACTCGTGGAAGGAGCTGTGGGACGTCGCGGACGACCAGGAGGCGGTGGACCTTCCGCGCGCCTACGTCATCCCGGTCGGCGAGGACCAGCGCTCGGCCAGCGACGCCCGCTCCCTCGTGGAGCAGCTGCTGCTGCACGACATCGAGGTCGGCACGCTCGACGCCCCGGCGACCGTCGGCGGCACGACGTACCCCGCCGGCTCCTACGTCGTCGACATGCACCAGCCGCTGCGCGGCCTGGCCAACGTGCTCCTCGACCTCGGCGACGACATCTCCGACAAGGTGCCGTCGATGTACGACGTCTCCGCGTGGAGCTACTCCTACCTGTGGGGTGCCACGGTGGACAAGGTCGGCTCGGTGACCGACGCGTCGCTGGGCTCGACCACCCCGGTCACCGCGCCGAGCGCCGCGAGCGCGGCGCCGGCCGGACCGACGACCTTCGACGTCGCCGGGCTCGACGACCACCGGGCGCTCAACGCCCTGCTCGAGGACTCGGTGCCGGTCGCGCTGCTCGAGGACGGCTCGGTCGTCATCGGCGCCGACGACTACTCGGCGGCGAGTGCCGCCGCGGCGGAGTTCGGCGTCGACCTCGAGCCCGCCACGGGCGAGGACGTCGCGGCGGTCGCCGACGAGACGACCAAGTCGCTGACCGACCTCACCATCGGGTACGTCGGCAGCCAGGACGACAACCTGTCGCTGACCGACCTCGGCTTCGACGACCTCGTGCAGCTCTCCACGTCCTCCCTCGAGGCAGACCCGAGCCTGCTCGACGACGTCGACGTGCTGTGGATCGCCTCCCGGTTCGAGCCGGCCGCGGACTCGGCGGCCCGCGCCGCGGTCGAGTCCTTCCTCGCCGAGGGTGGGGCCCTGCTGGGCCGGACCAACAGCGCCTTCGACGCCGCGGTGTCCTTCGGGCTGATGTCCGGCACCGTGGTGAGCGGCAACCGCTCGGGCAACGGCATCGTCGCGGTCGACACCCCCGAGGGGTCGGTGCTCGAGCCGTTCGCCCAGGACAGCGCGTTCATCTACCCGGCCTACGCCTTCACCGACCTCGGCGAGGGCGTCAGCACCGAGCAGACCTACGACGCCGTCGACCCGTTCCTGGCCGGCCACTGGCGAGCCACCAGCGAGACCAACGGCCCCGACGGGGCCGCCGGGCTCGCCTCGGTCGTGTCGTCGGTCGACGAGGAGACCGGTGCGAAGGCGCTGGTCTTCGGGACCTCGGTCTTCTTCCGCACCCACCCCAAGGGCGGGCTGAGCCAGGCCGCCCAGGCCCTGCTGTGGGCCGGGCCCGAGGGCGAGCCGGTCGAGGTCGAGCAGCCGCTCGCGGAGTCCAGCACCAGCCTGAGCGCGACGGCGAAGAACAAGCGCAAGGCCGTGGTCACGGTCTCCGTCGACGTGGCCGGCGAGCCGGGCACCGGCACCGTGAAGGTCAAGGACAAGGGCCGGACCGTGGAGGTCCTCGAGGTCACCGCCGAGGACGACGGGACCCTCAAGGTCACCCTGAGGCTCGGCACCGGCCGCCACGCCCTCAAGGCGGTGCGCCTGGGTGACGACGCCGCCACCCGCAGCGTCTCGGAGAAGGTGGTGCTGCGACTCGGCTGAGCCGAGCACGTACGCCGCTGGACCCTCGCGCCGGGGCCGTCACCGTCAGGTGGCGGCCCCGGTCGCGCGTGCGCGTGACAACTCAGGCCGCGGGCAGGAGACTTCCTGCGTGGTCAAGGTGCAGCTGTTCCTCGGGGTCCTGTCCTTCGCGTTCGCGGTGTTCTGCCTCATCGACGCGATCGGCACCACCCAGCCGCGCAACCTGCCCAAGTGGGCGTGGATCGTGATGATCCTGCTCTTCCCGCTCCTGGGCTCGATCGCGTGGTTCCTGGCCGGCCGACCCCGGCCGACCCCGCCGCCGAGCGCCTTCCCGGAGTACGACCGCCCCGGGCGGATGTCCCCGGGCGACCCGAGCAAGGACGAGGCGTTCCTGCGCGACGTACGAGCGCGTGCGGAGGAGCAGCGGGCCCGCTACCAGGCCGAGCAGCGGCGCAAGCAGCAGGAGGGCGAGGAGGGGTCCGCCCCCGCCTGACCGCGGCGGGGCCGCACCGCGCTGGACGAGTCAGCGCGAGCGGCCGAGCACCGCGAGGTTGAGCAGGCCCCAGCCCCCGGCCGCGCCGACGGCCTTGGTGCGGGCGTCCCCGTCGAGGGTGAGCCCGAGCAGGGCGGCGTCGCCGAGGTCGAGGGCGGTGCGGATGGTGAGGGCCGCGCGGGCGGCGGTCGGCGAGCCGAGGACGCCCACCGCGCTCACGGCGAGGTCGCGGACCCCGAAGACCCGGGCGACGGTGTCCCACATCTCGTCGTCGGAGCCCAGCGCACGGCGCAGGTGCTCGGGCTTGACGAGGGAGTAGACGGCGTAGCCGGCGGTGGCGAGGCTGACGGCGCGGACGGCCTTGCTGGAGCTGGTGGAGGTCATGTCACCAGTGAGCCACGTCCGGGGCGCGCGGCACAGGTACCTGCGGGTGAGGCGCGGCACCCCGACGCCTCGGCGGCGTGCTCGTCCTCGCGACGACGTACGCCCTGGCGCCTCATCAGGCGCACCGGCCGCAATCCCGTTGCGCGTCGCGAGCGCGGGGTGCCACGGTGGCCCCTCTCGGACCCGGAGGTACCCCCGTGCACGTCACCCAGATCGCCAGCGCCTACGCGCATCCCCGTCCCAGCGACGCCGGCCGTTGGGTCGCCCGCTGGCTCGGCTTCGAGGTCCTCGTCGACCTCGGCTGGTACGTCAGCACCGCTCATCCTGCCGACCCGGTCCTGCGGCTGGACTTCGTGGCGCACGACCACGGCACCTGGCCGCACCCGACCGAGACGGTCGTCGGGGCGATGCTCGCCCTGGTCGTCGACGACGTGGACGCCCAGCACGCGCGGTGCGTCGCGGGTGGCGTCGAGGTCCTGATGGCGCCGCGCAGCGAGCCCTGGGGGCAGCGGCGTGTCCAGCTCGAGGGTCCGGCGGGCCTCGTCGTCGAGCTGGTGCAGCCGGTCGACCCGGACCCCGCGTGGCTCGCGGATCAGGGTCTCGAGTGACCCCGTTCCGGCTGCCGCGGTCCCGCTCTCACGCGAGGTAGAGGACGCCGTCCTCGATCACGAAGTCGACCGGCGGCAGGTCCTTGGTCGCCGGCCCGGCGAGGACGAACCCGTTCTTCGACGAGAACCGGCTGCCGTGGCAGGCGCAGCCGATCTCCTTGCGGTCCACCGAGCTGACCCGGCAGCCCTGGTGGGTGCAGGTGGCGGAGAAGACCCGGAAGGCGCCCTTCTTCGGCTGGGTGACGACCACGCCGCGCTTGGCGACCACCTTGCCCTTCTTCACCTTGCGGGCCTTGATGATCTTCTTGCCCTTCGCGTGGGCCGGAGCGGCCGCGAGCAGGGGAGCCGCTGCGGCCCCGGCCGGGAGGATGCAGACCAGGCAGCGTCGGGAGATCTCCTTCACCCGGTCATCCTCACGCGGATCGCGGCGGCCGGGGGAAGAACAGCGGGACCCGGGCGGCGTACTCGTCCCAGCCGGGGCGCTGCGACATGGTGCGCTCGAGCAGCTTGGCGCCGGTGACGTTGCGCAGGAAGACCGTCATCGCCACCGGGCACGCCACGGTCAGCAGGCCCGGCAGCCAGCCGGAGGCGAGGCCGGCGGCCAGCCACAGGCCCCACCACACGCAGGCGTCGCCGAAGTAGTTGGGGTGACGCGTCCAGGCCCACAGCCCCTGGTCCATCACCGGCGGGCGCTCCTCGCGCGGGCGGGACTTGTACGCCGCCAGCTGCCGGTCCCCGACGGACTCGAAGAACAGGCCGAGCGCCCACACCGCGACCCCGAGCCACACGACCCAGGCCCACTCGACGGTGAGCACCGCGCCGACGGCGAGCGGCACCGCGACGAACCACTGGGCCACGCCCTGCACGAGGAACACCCGGCGCACCGCGGCGGCCATGCCCACCTCGGGGAGCGGGCCTCCGAGCATCTCCTCGTAGCGCGGGTCCTCCTTGCCCCCGTGCTCGCCGACGGCGCGCGAGCGCACGTGCCAGCCGAGGCGTCCGCCCCACACGGCCACGAGGGCCAGGACCAGCCAGGCGCGCCATTCGGCGGTGCCGAGGGCGGCGCCGAGCAGCGTGGTGGCGAGCGCGACGACCACGAAGCCGAGGCCCCATGCGACGTCGACCACCGCGACGACACCGAGCTGGCGGGCGCGGAGGGCCGCCAGGGTCATGGAGGCGGTGACGCAGCCGAGGGCGAGGAGGAGGGAGGCGAGGACGTCCACGCTGCGATCCTGACAGGTGCAGCTGGGCCCGAACAGGTGGTCGGTGCCGGAGCGCGGCGCCCGAGCAGGTCAGCCGCGCCCGGTCCGCCGCCGCAGCAGCTGCTCGACGGCGGCGCGCACCCGCCCGGGGTAGTGGCTGCGCTGGTAGATCGCGGTGGCGGCGACCACCGTGAGCAGCACCAGCGCGGCGCGCCACCACGGGCCGGGCCGGGGCTCGTTGATGAGGTAGGTCGCGACGCCGGTGACGATGCTGACCAGCGTCAGCGTCGTCAGGAAGGTGATGGTCTGCTCGGTGCGGGTGGCGATCTGGTTGGCCAGCGACTCCCGCAGCTCCCGGTCCCTGTCCCGGACCGCGTCGAGCTTGAGGCGGATCTCGTCCTCGAGGTCGGCGAGCCGCCAGGTGTTGAGGTAGCCGCGCCACACGGCCACGTGCTCGGGGCTCATGGCGTTCAGGACGTCCTGGTGGTCGAAGACGGCGAGCTGGGCCCGCTCCCAGGTGGTGCCGACGGGGCCCTCGGACGGCGCGGTGAGCAGGGACAACGTCCTGAACTCCTCGGCCAGCTCGTCGTCGGAGCGGCACGCGACGCTGATCCAGTGCTCGTACTCCGTCAGCGCCCCCATGAGGCGAGAGGGCTGGTCGATCGCGTCGGGGCCGATCTCCAGGGAGATGCCGTTCCCCGCGTGCAGGAAGAGGTCGTCGCGGGCGCTGAGGTCGGTGAAGTCCTCGTGGCTGCCCACGATGGCGACCTCGGAGCGGGCCGACTCGATGAGGGCCGGTGTCGGGTGCGCGCCCACGCGGACGAGACGGTGCCGCCCGACGACGGCCACGGTCCCCAGGGAGGTGCAGTCCAGGGACTCCTCCCGCATCGCCCGCAGGAGCAGGTCGTCGAGCTCGGCCACCAGGAGCGTCGCGCGGTCCGAGGACACCTGGCGGGTGCCGAGGTCGCGCACGAGCCCCGCCACGTCCTCGGGGGCCCCGGCGCTACGGGTCCAGGAGGCGCGCACCACCGCGGTGCCGTCCCGGTAGAAGGTCACCACCCGGTGGCCCAGCGACCATCCCGAGCGCTCCTCCTCACAGGGCACGACGAAGCGGACGAGGCCGACCGGGTACCGGGTCACGCCGACCGACCGGTCCGACCAGGTCCTCAGCTGGACCCCCGGCTCCGTCCGGTCGTCGGTGGGCTGGTCGTCGTAGCTCTCGGGAGCCACCACCGTCGCGGGGGTGAGCGAGCGCAGCCGCTGCACCAGGGCTCCCTGCCGGCGACGGAAGTCGATGGGGGCGGCCGAGACCCGGCACCGCGCTGAGACGGTGAACCCGAAGACCTCGTCGACGGCGATCTCGAGCGGGAGACCGGTCGTGTCGGGGTCGGGGTCCAGCGCAGCGATGCTCACGCGTCGTGACCCTAGGTCCAGGCGACGGTGCGGTGCAGGAGAACGGTAAAGACCCGGTGAAGACCTAGAACCCTCGCACCGCCGGCAGGGTGTGCGCAGCACCCGGGCGGACCATGAGGATCTGGTCGACCCCCATCCGGCCGTCGCGGAAGGCCATCGCGCCACCGACGAGGTAGAGCTCCCAGACGCGGTAGACCTCCTCGCCCATCAGCGCCACGAGCTGCTCGCGGTGGGCGTGGAAGCGCTCGAGCCAGCCGGCCACGGTCAGCACGTAGTGCTCGCGCATCGCGTGGACGTCGCGCACCTCGAGCCCCCCAGACTCGAGGAGCGCGACGGTCTCCCCGACAGGCCGCATGTACATGTCGGGAGCGATGAAGGACTGGATGAACGGCCCGCCGCCGGGCCACTTGCCCGACCGCGACATCTGCTGCACCAGCACCCGGCCACCGGGCCGCACGGAGTCGTGCAGCACCCGGGCGTACGTCGGGTAGTTGCGCTGGCCGACGTGCTCACCCATCTCCAGGGAGCCGACGGCGTCGTACTCCTGGCCGGCGGGCGGCACCGCGTCGCGGTAGTCCTGCAGCCGGATCTCGACCCGGTCGGACAGACCGCGCTCGGCGATGCGGGCGTCGATGAAGCGCTTCTGCTCCGCGGCGATCGTCACCCCGGTGACCCGGGCGCCGAAGTGCTCGGCGGCGTGCAGCGAGAGCGAGCCCCAGCCGCAGCCGACGTCGAGCATCCGCATGCCGGGCTCGAGGCCGAGCTTGGTGCAGACCAGGTCGAGCTTGGCGCGCTGGGCGTCCTCGAGCGACTGCTCCGGCGAGGAGTGGTAGCCGCAGGAGTAGGCCATCTGCGGCTCGAGGATCAGCTCGTAGAACTCGTTGGAGAGGTCGTAGTGGAAGGAGATCGCCGACCGGTCGCGCAGCTTGCTGTGCAGCCGGCCCTTCACGTCGGCCTGGGTGGCGGGGTTCGCCGGGCGGCGGCCGAGGGCCCCGATCCCGACGGCGGTGCGGACCGCCTCGACGACGGCCGCGGGGCGCAGGCGGGCACCGGAGAGACCGCGCGCGGCGGCCACGGCGAAGGCGTGGGTCAGGGCCTTGTCGAGGTCCCACCCGTCGACCTCGGGGACGTCGAGCTCCCCGGTGACGTAGGCCTGGGCGGCGCCGAGCTCGCCCGGGTGCCACAGGAGCCGGCGTACGGCGTCGGGCGAGCGCAGCTCGACCACCGGCGAGGCCGCGGGGTCACCGGGCGGCACGAACTCCGAGCCGTCCCAGCAGCGCAGCCGGACGGGCAGCGGGCCACCGAGGAAGGGCTGGAGGACACCGGCCAGGCGCTGGGCGACGCCCTGGGTGGGCGCCGCGGTGCCGGAGGACTGCTGGGTCGTGGTCACGCGCGCTCCCAGAGCAGCTGGTAGTCGTCGATGTAGCCGGAGGCGAAGCCGGCGCGGGAGTACTCCAGGTAGAAGTGCCACATCCGCAGGAACACGTCGTCGAAGCCCAGCGCGACCACCTCGTCGGCGCGGGCCAGGAACGCCTCGTCCCACAGCCGCAGGGTCTCGGCGTAGTGCGAGCCGAACTGGAAGCGCTCGACCAGGCGCAGCGAGGTGTGCTCGCGGGTGACCTCGTCGACGGCCTCGACGGAGGGCAGCAGCCCGCCGGGGAAGATGTACTTGTGGATCCAGGTGTAGGTGTTCCTGGTCGCGAGCATCCGGTCGTGGGGCATGGTGATCGCCTGGATGGCGACCTTGCCGCCGGGGGCCAGCACCTTGTCGATGGTCTCGAAGTAGGTCCGCCAGTACTCGTGGCCGACGGCCTCGATCATCTCCACCGACACCACGGCGTCGTAGCCGGTCGCGCCGTGCGGGCCGACCGGTGCCTCCAGGTCGCGGTAGTCGCACAGGGCCACGGTCACCCGGTCGGCGTACCCCGCCTCGGCGATGCGCTCCTCGGCCAGCGCCAGCTGCTCCGAGGACAACGTGATCGAGTGGACCGTCGCGCCGCGGCGGGCGGCGCGGATGGCCAGCTCGCCCCAGCCGGTGCCGATCTCCAGCACGCTGGTGCCCTCGGTGACGCCGGCGGCGTCGAGCAGCCGCTCGATCTTGCGGCCCGACGCCTCGGCCAGCGAGTCGGTGGCGACCGTGCCCGGCGGCGCGGCCTGCAGCCGGGAGCCCGGGCGGCCGTTGAGGGTGTCGGGGACGGTGCTGACCGAGGTGTCCCACAGCGCGGCGGAGTAGCTCAGCGTCTCGTCCAGGAAGAGCCGGAACAGGTCGTTGGACAGGTCGTAGTGGTGCGCGATGTTGGAGCGTGAGTTCTGCTTGCTCGACCGCTGCCGCCGCGGCGGACGCTTCACGATCACCGAGCGCATCGACTGCAACGGCCGCGGCACCAGGTCGGAGATCTCCGCGGCCAGCACGGTGAGGAAGCCACCGAGGTCGGGGGCGTCCCACGCGCCGGTGAGGTAGGCCTCGCCGAAGCCGATGAGCTGGTGCCGGCCGACCCGGGCGAAGAACTCCTCGGGGTGGTGGATGGTCATCTCCGGGCCGCCCCGGCCCAGGGTGCGGCCCTCGAGGTGCACGGTGACGTCGAGCCGCTCGACGGCGCCGCAGAACAGCTTGCGCGCGACCGCGGCCGAGACCCGGGTGCGGGGGCCGGTGGCGGGGGCGTCGAGGCCCGGCCAGCGGGTGGTGTCGGGCGGGGTGGTGGGACGGGCGGGTGTCTCGGTCATCGTCGGGTGCCTGCCTCTGAGGTGTGGACGGCGGGTCGGTCTGCGGTGCGGCGGGTGGGCTGGACCGCGAGCTGGGCGTGGGTGGGGCGGGGTCGGACCGGCAGTCGGCGCAGCCACAGCCAGATCCCGTGCATCCGGATCAGGGCCGAGCCGCGCAGGGCCGCCGACGTCGAGCGCAGCGCGCCCGCATCGCTCCGGTGTCCCGCGAGGGACGCGCTGAACCTCGTCCCCTCGGCGTGCAGGGTGACGGCGACGTGCAGCCGCTCACCGGGCAGCGGCACCGCGAGCTCGTAGTGGCCGTCGGTGCCGTGGAACGGCGAGACGTACATCGCCTTGTCGGTGCGGGCCCGGCCCTGCTCGTCGGGGTCGACGAGGTAGGCGTGCCGGTCGCCGTAGGTGTTGTGCACCTCCACGACCGTCGCCTCGCGGCGGCCGAGGTGGTCCAGGCACCACCAGACGCTGATCGGGTTGAAGCAGTAGCTGAACGCCCGGGGCTGGGTGGCCAGCAGGATTCGCCCGGCGGGGTCCAGGGTGACGCCCTCGGTGGCGAGGAAGGCCTCGAGGTTCTGCCGCAGGCTCCGGTCCGGCGAGCCGAGGTGGTCGCGGGCCTCGAACGTGCCGCGGGCGAAGGCCAGCGGACGGTGGTCGGGCAGCTCGTCGACGTCGACCAGCCAGGTGTGGGAGCGGTGGGTGAACGTGCGCTCGAAGGGCTGGCGCCGGGTGTGGGTGATGGTGGTGCGGTAGAGCGCGGGGGTGCGGAGGTCTCGACGCCCGCTCGTCGCTGGCGCTCCTTGCTGCTCGACCACCGGCTCGGGCCAGGTGAGCCCCAGGCGCTCGACGGCCGCGAGGCCCGAGCGCGCGCCGTCCTCGTGGAAGCCCCAGCCGTGGTAGGCACCGGCGAAGGCGACCCGGTCGGTGTCGAGCTCGGGGAGTCGACGCTGGGCGGCCACCGACTCGGGGGTGTAGAGCGGGTGCTCGTACTCCATCCGGTCGATCACGGTGCTCGGGTCGACGAGGTGCTCCCCGCCGAGGGTCACCAGGTAGTGGGTGTCGGTGGGCAGCCGCTGCAGGCGGGTCAGGTCGTAGGTGACGACCACGCCGTCGCTGCCGTCGGGCCGCTCCTGGGCGGCGCCGGGCCGCATGAAGTTCCAGCTGGCCCAGGTCTGGGTCAGCCGGGGCATCAGCGAGGTGTCGGTGTGCAGCAGCGCGGTGTTGGGGGAGTACGGCATGGCGCCGAGCACCTCGCGGTGCGCGGCGGTCGGCTCGGCGAGCAGCGCCAGGGCCTGGTGGGGGTGCGTGGCGACCACGACGGCGTCGTACGTCGAGACCTCGCCGTTGCCGTCGGTGATCTCGACCCCGGTCGGGGTCTCGAGCAGCGAGGTCACCTTGGTGCCGAGGCGGACGGTGCCGCCGGAGGAGTCCAGGGCGGCCGCGATCCGCTCGACGTAGCGGTGCGAGCCGCCGGAGACGGTGCGCCAGGTCGGCGAGCCGAAGATGCTGAGCATCCCGTGGTGGGAGAGGAAGGAGAACAGGTAGCGCGCGGGGTACTCCAGCGCCACCTCGGGGTCGCACGACCACACCGCGGCGACCAGCGGCTCCATGAAGTGCCGCACGAAGTACGGCGAGAAGCCGTGCTCGTCGAGGAACTCCTGGAGGGTCTGGTCCGGGCCCCGGGTCTCGAGGCTCGTTGCGCTCGCACCTCGACCAGCGGACTGCTCCAGCAGCGCCTTGGCGCGGCGGTGGAAGCGGGGGATCTCCGCCAGCATCCGCAGGTACGCCGGGCGGCGCAGGTGCCCGCGGGTGGGGATGACTCCCTGACGACCCAGGGCGCCGGCCCACTCCAGGTCGGAGTCGTCGTCGCGGATCGACATCGACATCTCCGACTCCTGCGTGGCCACGCCGAGCTCGGCGAAGACCCGCAGCAGGGTCGGGTAGGTGCGTCGGTTGTGGACGATGAAGCCGGTGTCGATGCCCAGCCGGGTGCCGGTGGGGTCGACGACGTCGTGGGTGTCGGCGTGCCCGCCGAGCCGGTCGTCGGCCTCGTAGACCGTGACCGTCGCGGTGCGGGAGGCGACGTAGGCGGCCACCAGGCCGGCGACGCCGGAGCCCACGACCGCGACGGTGCGCGGCGGGTGCTGGGTCTCCATCAGGCGTCGAAGGCGAAGACGACGGCGGTCTCGAGGTTGGGCTCGTCGGAGCCGCCCTCGGGCTCGACGGTGATGCCCACGCCCTCGGCGGCCGCGGCGTCCCCGGAGAGCAGCACGGTGTTGTCCGGGCCCTTGGGCATGAACCCGGCGGCGACCATCTCGCCGTCGTGGTCGAGCCAGAGCTCGTAGACCTTGCCCTCGCCCGGGTCGGCCATGCCCTCGGTGACGATGACGGCCTGGCCGAGTGCCTTGGAGCGGTAGACGGTGGCCCTGGAGCCGTCGTCGAAGCGCTGGACGTACTTCTCGGTGTCGGCGGCGCGCAGCACCCGCTCGGTGGCGCTGACGTCGACCGACGGGGTGTCGGAGGAGAGCGCCTGGTAGGCGATCGGGGCGCCGACACCGAGCGTCACCACGGCAGCTGCAGCGGCGACCAGGGCTGGAAATCGACGGCGCCGGGGGCGCACCTCCACGACCTGGGGAGGGAGCGGCCGCACGGTGGCGACCTCGGCGAGGATGCGGTCGCGCAGCGCCGCCGGCGGGGCGACGGGCGCGACGTCCGCGAGCATCGCGGCGCCCTCGCGCAGCGAGTCGACCTCGGCGCGGCACTCGGCGCACTCGACGAGGTGTCGTTCGAACTGAGCGCGCTCGATGTCGTCGAGCGCGTCGACCGCGTAGGCGCCACTCAGGGCGTGCACGTCGTTCACTGGCCTACCCCCATGGCGTCTCGGAGTCTGATGAGTCCGTCGCGGATGCGTGTCTTCGCGGTCCCGACGGGGAGCTGGAGCATGGTGGCGACCTCGGTGTGGGTGTAACCCCCGAAGTACGCCAGCTCGACGGCCTCGCGCTGGACGGCGGTGAGGCTGGCGAGCGCCCCTCGGACCCGGCGCGCCTCGAGCGAGGCGTTGGCCTGCTCGGCAGTGACGTCGTGGTCGATGGGCTGGTTCTGCTGGTGGTACGTGGTGTCGCGGCGGGAGGCCGCCTCGGCCGACCGCACCCGGTCGACCGCCTTGCGGTGGGTCAGGGTCAGCAGCCAGCTCAGGGCGCTGCCCCGGGAGGGGTCGAACCGCGCTGCGGTCCGCCAGATCTCCAGGTAGGCCTCCTGGGTGACCTCCTCGGCCTGGGCCGGGTCACGGACGACCCGGAGGGCCATGCCGTGGACCCGTGCGGCCGTCGCGTCGTACAGCTGCGCGAAGGCCACCTGGTCCCCGCGCGCACTGGCACGGAGCAGGTCGGCGAGGTCCGGCCCTACCGGGGCCCCCGCTGAGGGGGCCCCGGTGGGCAGGGACGTCGGTTCACTCATGGTGGCGATTGTCCCTGTCAGTCGTACTGGTCCGGAAGGGTGGGATCAGGACGGCATGAGCACGGTGTCGATGACGTACACCGTGGCGTTGGCGGTCGGGATGTTGCCGCACAGGATGTTGGCGCCGTTGACGGTCATGCCGTCGGTGTCACCCTTGACGTTCACGGTGCCGCCCTGCAGGGTCTCCTGCTTGCCGACCACGGCCTCGGGGTCGAGCTGACCGCCCACGACGTGGTAGGTCAGGATCGAGGTGAGGGTGTCCTTGTCGGCCAGCACGGCGTTCAGGGTGTCCTCGGGGATGGCGCCGAAGGCGTCGTCGGTGGGCGCGAAGACCGTGAGGGCCTCGGCGTCGTTCAGGGTGTCGACCAGACCGGCCTCGCCCACGGCGGTCACCAGGGTGCCGAGCAGCGGGTTGTTCGAGGCGGCGGTGGCGACCGGGTCCTGGACCATGCCGTCGAAGGAGCCGGCGCCCGAGGTGGGGACCGCGTCACAGGCGGGGCCGAAGACCTGGTCACCAGCGGTGGCCTCGGTCTCGGTCTCGGTCTCGGAGGAGGTCGAGCTCGAGGTCCCGGTGTCCTCGGCGGAGGAGTCGTCCTCGGAGGAGCAGGCGGCCAGGCCCACGGTGAGGGCGAGAGCGGCGAGACCGGCGCCGGTGCGGCGGAGAGCAGTGCGCTTCATGAGAAGTGCCTTTCTGTCAGTGTTGCTGGGGGCTTGGCTTACATGAGTCATTCGGGGCAGTGGGGTGACCGGATTGGTCGATTTCGGTGACCCGGGTCACATCGACCGATCCGCCGTGCCGTGGGACGGGGCCCGGGCCGGCCCTGAGCGCGGATCGAGCCCGGATCCAGGGCGGATCCGGGCTCGACGCAGGGGCGCTGTGGTGATCAGTGCTCCCCAGAGCTGGTCAGGGCATCACTCGACGGTGACCATCAGCGACTGCACGCCCGAGGCGCCGTCGGGGAAGGGCTGGGCGCGCACGTCGGTCTGGGTGGTGCCGTCGCCGCTGATCGCGCGGGCGGCGATCGCGTGGGAGCCGGGCTCGGCGTCCCAGCGGAAGAACCACTGGCGCCAGTAGTCGTTGCTGACCGCAGGACCCAGCTCGGCGTCGCGCCAACCGCCGCCGTCCACCTGGACCTGGACCTTGTCGACGCCACCACGCTGCTGCGCCCACGCCACGCCACCGATCACGACCTCGCCCGCGGGCAGGCGGTCCAGCGCGTTGGGGGTGTCGATGCGGGTGGAGATCTTGATGGGGGCGTCCGTGGCCCAGCCGCGGTCGGTCCAGTAGGCCGTGCTGTCGGCGTACGTCGTCAGGGTGAGGCGGGTGACCCACTTGGTCGCGCTGATGAAGCCGTACAGGCCGGGGATCACCAGGCGGGCGGGGAACCCGTGCGCCCGCGGCAGGGCCTCGCCGTTCATGCCGATCGCGATCATCGCGTCGCGGCCGTCGGTCGCGAGGTCCAGCGGCGTGGAGATGGTCATGCCGTCGAAGTCGGTGGAGAGCATCTGGTCGGCGGTGGTGCCCACGCCGGCGAGCTCGAGCACGTCGGTGAGCCGCACGCCCAGCCAGCGGGCGCCGCCGACGAACTCGCCGCCGACGGAGTTGGAGACGCAGGTCAGCGTGATGTCGCGCTCGATGATCTCCATCTCGAGCAGGTCGTCGAAGGTGAGCGTGACCTCCCGGTCGACGTCGCCGTCGATGGTCAGCGTCCAGCTCTCGAGGTCGACCACCGGGGTGTCCAGCCGGGTGTCGACGCGGTAGAAGTCCTCGTTGGGCACCCGCAGGGGGCTGATGCCGTCGACCTGGTCGTCCAGGCCCTTCGGGAACGAGCCGGCCGGGTCGTCGGGGGTTGGGAGCGTGACGTCCTCGGGGCGGGCGCGGAACTTGCGGATGAGCTGTCCGGCGCCAGCCATGACCGTGGCTGCCAGGGCGATCACGCCCGCGGCGACCAGGACCCCGCGACGGCTGCTGCCGCCCGACTCGGCGTCCCCGCCCGCGCCGTCCCCGGTGGCGCCGTCCCCGGTGGCGCCGTCCTCGGCCGTGCCGGGCGTCGCCGAGGCCGCCCTGGCGAGCAGCACGAGCGTGCCGAGACCCACCACCGCGGTCGCGATTCCGGGGACCGCGTCGCCCGCGGTCGCGCCGGAGTTGGTCAGGGCGGCGGCGGTGGCCACGGCCACCAGCAGCCCCTGCAGGCCCAGTCCCAGGACCAGGCGGCGCCGGGCCAGCAGGCCGGCGACGGCGGCGAGGACCAGGACCCCGGCCAGCACGCTGCCGATGAGGATC
This sequence comes from Nocardioides marinus, assembly GCF_013408145.1. Taxonomy (NCBI): domain Bacteria; kingdom Bacillati; phylum Actinomycetota; class Actinomycetes; order Propionibacteriales; family Nocardioidaceae; genus Nocardioides; species Nocardioides marinus. The sequence goes on along the minus strand of NZ_JACBZI010000001.1, from coordinate 3,646,213 downwards.
GGCTTGTCGGCGGTGCCGAAGTTCCGGATCGCCCACTCCTTCACGGGGGTGGGGGTGGCGTCGATGACCGTCGAGCCCACGGCGAGCACCGGGGAGGAGTCGATCCTGTCCAGGCTGGCCACCAGGTGTCCCGCGGCCGTGCCGGCGAGGGTGGAGAGCAGGCCGAAGCCTGCCCAGGTCAGTCGTCGGCTCGGTCGTCCGTGCATGGGGGTGCTCATGGGGGTGGTTCGGAGCCGACCCGGATTCCGACGGGTGTGACGTCGAACCGGCGCGGCCTTTCCGGAAGTGTGCGCCGGTTCGGGCGGGCCGGGTGGGTCGAACCGGCGTATTGATACGCCGGCTCGGCGGGCTGGGTGGGTCGAACCGGCGTATTGATACGCCGGCTCGGCGTCAGCGCTTGCGGGAGAGGAAGGCGGTCATCGCCTCCTTGGCCTCCTCGCTGCCGAAGAGGCGGGCGGAGAGGGCGGCCACGTCGCGGCCGTGGGCGTCGAGGTGCTCCACGAGCGGGGCGTTGAGCAGCTTCTTGGTCTCCCGCAGCCCCTGGAGGGCGCCGGTGGCCAGCGAAGCGGTGACCGTCGCGAGGGCCGCGTCGAGCCCGTCGGCGGGCACGACCTCGGTCACCAGCCCGTCCGCCTGGGCCTGGGCGGCGCTGAACACCTCGCCGCCCAGTGCCCGCAGCGCCGCGGCCCGCGAGGTCATCCGCGGGAAGACGGTGAGCGAGATCGCCGCGGGCGCCAGGCCGAGCTTGACCTCGGTGAGCGCGAACGTGGCGGCCTCGGAGGCGACCACCACGTCGGCGGCCGCCACGATGCCGGTCCCGCCCGCGCGCACCGGCCCCTGGAGTCGGCACACGACCGGCTTCGGGTGCATGAGGATCACCCGCTGCAGCCGGACGATCTCGCGGGCGCCCTCCTCCATCGACCCGGCGGCCGCCTCGGAGAGGTCCGCGCCGGAGCAGAACACCGAGCCCGTGGCGGCGATGACCACCACGCGTGCCGAGTCGTCCTCAGCCGCCCGCTCGAGGGCCTCGGACAACCCGCCGACCAGCGCCCGGGAGAGCGCGTTGCGGTTGTGCGGGGAGTCGAGGGTGATCGTGGCGACGCCGTCGCTGACGTCGTACGTGACCTGGACCTGGGGCTGCTCGCTCATGCGAGCATCCTGCCGGACCCGCCTGCAACCCCGTCAGCGACCGAGGTGCGGGAGCGGCCCGAAGGTGCGGTTGCACGGCCCCGGGCCGGCGCAGTCCTGCAGCAGACGGGTGCGGCGGGCCAGCTCGGCCTGCAGGGCGCGGTAGCGCGGCTGGCCGGCGACCGAGCGGAGCTGGTCGGGGTCGCTGGCCCGGTCGTAGAGCTCCACGAACCCGTCGAAGTAGCGGACGTAGGTGTAGCGAGCGGTCCGCACGCCGCGGTAGAGCCAGCCGCGGGGACCGGTCTCGGGCTTGTAGGCACCGCCCTGGATGAGCACGCCGCCGGGGTGCAGGGCCTCGTCGGTCTCCCCGCGCCAGGTCGAGAGCAGCGAGACGCCGTCCAGGAGCCGGTCGGAGTCGGCGTCGGCGATGTCGAGGAAGGTCGGCACGAGGTCGACGATGGTGGCGATCGAGTCGGTGGTGGTGCCGGGAGCGATGCCGGGACCGCGCACGAGCATCGGCGTGCGCAGGTTCTCCTCGTAGGGCAGCGTCTTGCCGAACCACCGGTGCTCGCCGAGCTGGTAGCCGTTGTCGGTGATGAAGACGATGTAGGTGTTGTCGAGCTCCCCGTCCTCCTCGAGCTGCTCCACCAGCTGCGCGAGCGCGTCGTCGACCGACGCGAGCGCTCCCGCGCGCGCCTGCTGGGTGCGCACCACCTTGCGGGCCGCGGCGGGGGACTGCTTGCGGATGACGTGGGGCTTGTCGGAGACGTCGCGCTCGTTGAAGGACGGGCTCGAGACGATGTCGCGGGCCAGCTCGGCGGCCTGCGCCTCGTGGGGACGCTGGCCGGTGAGGCGGGTCATCGCCCGGTAGCCCGGCGACATCTTCGGCGGGCCGTTCTTGCACGAGGAGTCGTGGCAGCCCTCGCGCCCCTTGGCGGGGTGCGGACCGAAGTGGCTGACCCACATGAAGAAGGGGGCGTCGTAGCTGCTGAGCTGGTGGGCGTACTCGACGGCCTTCTCCGACAGGTAGTCGGTGTAGTAGCCCGGGATCCGGGCGACCTCGCCGTTGTCGTACTGCACGAACTTGTAGTAGTCGGCGTACCCGTGGCTGGTGGCGTTGAACAGCGTCCAGCCCGGGTCGCGGCCGTAGCTGTAGTGGTAGCCGTTGAGCGGCTTGCCGAGGAAGGCGGTGTTGTAGCCCGCCGCCGAGAGGTCGGTGCCGATGGTCGAGGTCGGGTCGAAGGCCTCGTAACCGCCCTGCGGCGGGAAGTTGGTGCGGACGCCGTTGTTCTGCGCCAGCTGGCCGGTCATCAGCTCGGCGCGGGCGGGACAGCACAGCGGGTGCGGGGTCAGCGCCTCGGTGAAGGTGAGGCCCGCCGCGCCGATGAGCTCGTTGGTCTTGGGCAGGAAGACCATCTCGTCGAGCCGCTGGTCGTCGGTGGAGAACAAGATGATGTTGGGCCGCTCGTCACCGGGGGACTCCACGGGCGCCTGCGCGGTGGCGCTCACGGTGAGGGGGTCCTCCGACGGCGCCGGGCTGCTCATCGTCGACGCGGCCAGGGCCAGGATCGTGACCACCGCCAGCAGGACGGCTGCCACGGGCAGGCTCCGGTGCAGGCGGGAGGGCGTGCTGGGCTGGCTCACGTCGGTCCTGGGTCCTCGCGGGGAAGCGTGGGGTGCGGGGGCGGGCAGGCCCGAGGCAGGGGGACGTCGCCGTCGACGTCGCACCCGGCGGGCCAGTGGCCGATGGTAGCCACCGCGGCCGCGGACCACCGCTTCGTGGACTGCGCCCGGCGGCGCCGGGAGCGTGGCCGGGCCCGGGTGAGAAGAGCCACACCCCCGCCGCGCCCCGACTGCGCACCTCCGGTCCCGCCCGGGGTGCGGGGACCGGTAAAGTCGGCTGCTTGCCGCCCGCGCTCCTCCCAGGGGTCCGGACGGCGCGAGCAGCAGGCGTGCGGCCGCCCCCGAGGCGGCCCGGTGGACAGGGAGCAGGACGCGGTGACCGAGGACCTCGCAGCAGCCGAGATCGCGCGCGAGCAGGAGTACGTCGACGGGGTGTACGTCCAGCTGGCCGCCTCCTCCGAGGCCGCCCAGCGGCTCGCCCGCGAGGGCCACGACCGCGGCCGGCTCGGCCACGAGGGTGGTCTCGTGGAGCGCGACGCGATGGTCTTCCAGGCCGCGCGCCGCATCGCCCAGCTCGACGCCGCCCACGAGGGCCTGGTCTTCGGCCGCCTCGACCTCAGCCCCGACGTCGACCCCGAGCCGCGGTACGTCGGGCGCATCGGGCTGCGCAACGCCGAGCGCGACAGCCTGCTCATCGACTGGCGGGCCCCGGCCGCGGCGGTGTTCTACCAGGCGACCGCCGCCACGCCGCACGACGTCGTACGACGTCGGGTGCTGCGCTGCACCGGCGCGACCGTCGTCGGTGTCGAGGACGAGCTGCTGGACGCCGAGGCGCTCGAAGTCCACGACCTCGACCTTCCGATCGTCGGTGAGGGCGCCCTGATGGCCCAGCTCTCCCGCGCCCGCGACCGCACCATGCACTCCATCGTCGCCACCATCCAGGCCGAGCAGGACCAGGCGATCCGCGCTCCCGCGAAGGGCGTCGTCGCCATCTCCGGCGGCCCGGGGGTCGGCAAGACGGTCGTGGCGCTGCACCGCGCGGCGTACCTGCTCTACACCGACCGACGGCGCTACGAGACCGGCGGCGTGCTGGTCGTCGGCCCGAGCGGTGTCTTCATGCGCTACATCGAGCGGGTGCTGCCCTCGCTCGGCGAGACCGCCGTCGCCCTGCGCTCCCTGGGCGAGGTCGTCGACGGGGTGCGCACCACCCGCCAGGACGAGCCGGCGGTCGCCGAGGTCAAGGGCTCGGCGCGGATGGCCGAGGTGCTGCGCCGCGCCGCGCGCCAGCAGGCACCCGGCAGCCCGACGGACTTCCGGGTCTTCTGGTACGACGACGTCCTGACCCTGGACCGCGGCAGCCTCGGCCGGGTCCGGCGCAACCTGATGTCACAGGGCCGCCGCAACCGGCAGCTGCCGCGGGTGCCGCAGGCGCTGCTGGACGTGATGTGGCGCCAGGTGCGCAGCGAGCGCGGTCGCGAGCGCGGCAAGGAGAAGATGGTCGACGACCTGCTCGACGACACCCGCTTCCTGCAGTTCGTGGCCGACTGGTGGCCGCCGCTGGAGGCCCGCGAGGTCCTCGGCTGGCTGCGCGAGCCGGACTTCCTGGGCCGGGTGGCCGAGGGGCTGCTGACCCCCGAGGAGCAGCGGCTGCTGGTGAAGTCCTGGTCCGGTGCGCCCGACCTGTCGATCCAGGACGTACCGCTGCTCGACGAGCTGCGCTACGCCGTGGGCGACGTCCCGCAGCGCACCGACGACGAGGCCTCGCTCGACGACACCGGCCTCCTCGAGGGCGGGCACGACGTCGCCGAGCTGATGACCGCCGCCGACCGCGAGTTCGCGCCGTCCGGCCGGGCCTGGCAGCCGCCGACGCACAGGATCGAGGACGACCCCTACGCCCACGTGCTGGTCGACGAGGCGCAGGACCTCACGCCCATGCAGTGGCGGATGGTCGGCCGCCGTGGCCGTACGGCGACGTGGACCATCGTCGGCGACCCGGCGCAGTCGTCGTGGCCGGTGCCGGCCGAGTCGGCGCAGGCGCGGGCCGAGGCGCTCGAGGGCAAGCCGGTCCACGAGTTCCACCTCTCGACCAACTACCGCAACTCCTCGGAGATCTACGCCTTCGCCGCCGACTACGCCCGTCGGGTCGGCCTCGACGCCGACCTCCCGACCGCCGTGCGCTCGACCGGCGTCGAGCCGGTGGTGCGCGAGGGCGTGACCGACCTCGAGGCGGCCACCCGCGAGGCGGTCGGCGAGATCGTCGAGCAGGTCGCCGGCACGGTCGCCGTCGTCGTACCCGCCGCGCGGCGCTCGGAGGTCAACGCCTGGCTGGCCTCCTGGCCCGAGCACGCCGAGCACGCCTCGGGGGCGCGCGCGGCCGTCGACTCCTCGGTCACGCCCTCGGGCGACGACCGGGTGGTGGTGCTGACCGGCCTGGACACCAAGGGGCTGGAGTTCGACGGCATCGTGGTCGTGCGTCCCCAGGAGATCGAGGACGAGTCCCAGACCGGCCGGGCCACGCTCTACGTCGTGCTCACCCGCGCCACGCAGCTGCTGACGACGCTCAGCTGACCTCGGAGCAGTCGACGTCCTCGGAGTCGTAGCGCAGCACCACGCTCGGGTCGTCGGTGAGGGCTCCGGCCGCTCCGAGGACGATCTGGCAGTTGCTGAGGGCGTTCTCCGAGCCGCCGTCGACCGTGACGTAGAGGGTGCCGTCCTCGATCTCGTAGCCGCTCGCGGCGGACAGGACGGTCACCACGGCCTGGCCGACGGCGTCGAGCACGGTGTCCTCGGGCAGCTCCTCGACCGTCTCCAGCGCCTCGTCGAAGCCCGCGGCGACGTCGGCGGCACCGGGGGTGGTCGTGGGGGGGTCGGCAGCGGAGGAGTCGTCCCCGCCGCAGGCCGTGAGGGCGAGCAGGGGCAGGACGGTGGCGGCGAGCAGGCGCCGGGCCGGGAGCGTGGAGGGAGTCATGCGGCCATCCTCGTGATTGCCCGCGCGGCCGGGTACGAGCAAGAACTACTCAGCGGCGACGGGACCGCGCGGTTCCTCGCGCTGGGGTTCTGGCCGGGGGTCTGGGGAGGGGTCGGCCCGGGGTCCCGTCACGGGGCCCTCCGGAGCGGCCGGCGGGCCGTCGACACCCGCAGCCACGACGTGGCCGACCACCGAGCCACCCAGGGCGGCCAGGGCGTCGGGGAGGTCGTCACGACCTCCCACTCCGAGCTTGCGGTAGACCCGGGCGAGGTGGTTGTCGACCGTGCGGACCGACAGCCCGCACCTCTCCGCGATCTCCCTGCTGCGCAGCCGTGCGGCGGCCAGCCGGGCCACCTCCAGCTCGCGCGGTGAGAGCAGCGCGGGTCGGTTGCGCGGCGGCCAGCTGACCGCGTCGTGGTCGGCCAGCACGGTCAGCTGACGCAGGTGGGCCCGACGCTCCGCCTCGCCCCGGCCGGCTCTCTCGAACAGCTCCCTGGCGGTCCCCAGGCAGGCCGCCGCCCGCCCGGGCAGGCCGACACGCTCCAGCTCCGAGGCCACCTCGGCCAGCTCCACGGCGTCGCCGCGGGCGATGGCACGCGTACGCCGGAGCAGCACGGCCCCCAGGGCCGCCTCGGGGTGCACGTGCTCGGCGAGCAGGGCGGAGCGGTCGGGGGCCGAGGCGGGGTCGGCCAGCACCGCGTCGTCGAGGGCGAGCAGCCCGAGGTGGCGGTGGGACTGCTCGATGGCCTGCAGGGCGACGGTGGCCAGCTCGGTGCCGGCGCCGGCAGGGTCGCCGTCCACCAGGTACCGCTGCGCGCGGACCCGCGCCAGGTGCAGCGCGACCTTCACGTCCGCGACCTGCTCGGGCGGGAGGCTCGCTGCGAGCGCCTCCGCGGCGTCCTGGTCCCCACGGCGGGCCAGCACGGCGGCGCGCAGGGCCGTGGCGCTGGGGCGCAGCCCGGTGAAGTCGCGCCAGGCCAGGTGGCGCACGGCGCGCTCCACGAGCACCTCCGCGTCGGTGAGCCGCCCTGCGTGCAGGGCGAGCTCGGCGGTGGCGTACTCCCACATGCCCAGGCTCGGGTCGGCCACCTGCGCGGCGCGACGTCGGTGCGCGTGGGCGACCTCCTCGGCGGCGGCGAGCCGGCCGTCGAAGGCGTCGGCGAGGTAGGCGGAGAGCCGCAGCAGGTGACCGACGTACGTCGGCACCGTGTCGGTCCGGGCCAGTGACTCCGTACCGGTCCTGACCAGCTCCCGGGCCTGGGCCGGGGCACCGTCCAGGGAGGCGATCATCGCCCCGATGACCGCCCCGTTGACGACCGCGGCGTGGTCGGTCTCGTCGGCGTGGGGCGACCCGGGCACCGACTCGACCGGCAGCCCGGCCATCAGCCGCCACTTGACCAGGTCACCGGCCAGGAGACGGCGGCGCGTCGGGTCGACGAGGGTGTCCAGCACGGCCTGCACCCGGGTCACCGCGTCCGCGGGGCGCTGCGCGCGGACGGCCAGCAGCAGGCCCAGCTCGTGGCCGGCGGCCAGCCGGGTGCGCTCGTCGTCGGTCGCCAGCGCCGCGACGAGCTCGGTCTCGGCCGCCGTCAGCTGCTCCTCGCTCGACAGGGCGGCCCCGCGCAGCAGCCGGGCAGCGGGGCGGAGCGTGGCGTCCGACGGCAGCCGGTCGAGCAGCTCGAGCGCCGCCGCCGCCCGCCCCCGGGCCAGGTCGCGGCCGGCGACCTCCAGGAGCCGCGCGGGGTCGACGTCGGCGGCCGTGCGGGTCAGGAGCCGGACCTCGACGTCGCCCCAGGCGGGGCGCCCGGCGAGCAGCGCAGCCCCCCTCCGCAACAGCTGCGTCCTGCGGTCGTGGTCCAGACCGTCCACGACCACCGCCGGGAGCAGCGGGTCCGCGACCCCCACCGCGTCGGGTGGGGCGTCGTCGTCGTGACCTAGGAGCCCCTCCTCCTCCAGGAGGGCGACGGCCTGCGGGTCCAGGGCCGTCCTCGGGAGGGGGCCGGTCACCGACAGCAGCTCGAGTGCCGTGTGGGCGGGGGCGTCGAGCCGCTCCAGGCGACGGGACACGAGGTCGGCGAGCCGCGGCGTCACCCGCAGTGGGCCCAGCTCGACGCCGCCCGGGCCGGTAGAGGGCCGGGCGCCGTGGTTCGCGACCAGCTCGCGGACGACGAAGGGGTTGCCGCCGGCGTGGCGGAGCACGGACGCGGCGGAGGGGGCGGAGAGCTGGTCGCCGAGCAGGTCGGCCGCCATGGCGAGCACCGCGTCGTCGGTGAGCGGACCGAGCTCCTCGACCAGCCACCCGCGGGGACCGCCGACGTCGTCGAGGACCGCGCGGGGGACGGTGTCGAGGTCGTGGGTCGTGGCGACGACCGCTGCGCCCGCGCGGGCGAGCTGGGCGAGCAGCACCTGGGAGGCCCGGGTGAGCAGCGGCAGGTCGTCCACCAGCACCGCCAGCCCGGAGGCCGCGACCCGTGGGGGCAGGCGCGTGTAGACCTCGATCGCCGACCGTTGGTCGTCGCCGCCGGGGTCCACCTGGAAGCGGGCCAGCAGCGGGGCGAACGCGACCAGGGGGATGCCGGCCTCGCCGTCGGAGCCGCGGACCAGCAGGTGCGGGACCTGCGCGACGTCCAGCTGGTTGCTCAGGTGGTGCAGCAGGTGGGTGCGGCCCGCGCCGGGGGCGCCGACGACGAGCACGGCGCGGCGCTCGAGGACGTGCGCGGTCAGCCGCTGCAGCTCCTCGGCACGGCCGTGCGTCCCCATGGGCCAGAACCTAGACCGCCCGGCCCTCCTGAGGGGCCGGGCGACCGGTTGTCCGGCAGACGGACCGAACTGGTCCGGACCGCCTGCCGGCCGGGTCGTACCCCGGGGGGTGTCGTCCCCGGCGTACCGACGGGGTCAGGAGACCTTGAAGCCCGCTCCCGCGGTACGGCCGCTGCTCGCACCCTTGGCGGCGACCTTCCACTTCCCCTTGGCCGCCTTCTTGAGCTTGACGGTCTTGGCGATGGAGCCGTCGGGGCCGGCGGTGACGCTGGTGCCGTAGGACTTCTTGGTGCCCTTCGGGGCCTTGCCCTTCTTCGTCAGCTTCAGCGTGACCTTCTCGCCCGGCTTGAACAGCGAGCCGCCGACCGAGAGGTTCTTGCCGGCCTTGACCGCCTTGGTGACGACCAGCTGCGCCTTCTTGGCGATGACCGTGATCAGCGCCGTGGCGGTCTCGCCCTGGTAGGTCGCCCGCACCTCCTGCTGGCCCGGGGGAGCGAACTCCGGCACCACGAGCTGGCCGTCGAAGAAGCCGATGTCGTCGACCGGGAACGTGTTGGCCGGCTCGCCGCCGACCGTCGGGGTGATGGTGCCGTTCGTGGTGCGGGCCGCGAAGTCCCGTCCGTCGATCCCGATGGACTGGCCCTGGGTGGCCTGGAAGGAGTCGAGGGTGATCGCCGCGTCTGCCTCGGGGTCGAAGACCCCGAACTCGACGATCGGCACCGCCTGGGCCGGCCGGTCGCAGCTGAAGACGTAGTCCTGGAGCTCGCCGGAGGCGTCGCGTCCGTACACCTCCACCTCGAGCTTCTTCAGGCCCAGCTCGTAGCGGCCGGAGTAGTAGTAGCGCACGTTGTCCACGTCCGGCGAGCCGAGCGCCAGCGGCTCGCTGGCGTCGAGGGTGCCGATCTCGGCCGTCGGGGGCGACAGGCTGAGGTCACCGCCCCGACCGTCCTCGAACTCGGCGTAGATGTAGAGCGCCGTGTCGGTGAGGTCCTCCGGGAAGGTGCCCGCCGGGACCGATCCGAGATCGAACCCCACCGTCTGCGAGCTGTACGCCGGCACCGGGGAGGGGTGGTCGATCCCGATCGTGGTCGTCCAGGTGCCGTCGTCGCTGATGACCTGGCTCGGGACGAGGACGACCTCGCAGTCGTCGAGCGTCACGGTCGCGGAGCCGATGACGGCCTGCGAGGGCAGCGTCGCGAGGGCGGGGAGCACGAGACCGGCGCCGAGGGAGGCCACGGCGAGACGGGTGCGGGGTCGAGGGCGGGGTCGAGGGCGGGGCATGGGAACTCCTGGCGTGCGACGGTGGGGAGGGACGACTGGCTGCTGGAGGCTAGGGAGCCGGGGGCCTGCCGGGGTATGAGTAGTGATTGCCTACGTCGCCCCGCCGGTCCCCTCCCGTGGAACCGGGAGGCAGCAGCGGGCGGCCGCCTCCTAGGCTTCACCCATGACCGAGCCCCGCCCTGATGCCCGTGCCGCGATCGACGCGCTGCAGGGGCACGAGGCCTGGGCGCTGATCCGGCGCTCGACCCGCGTGGGCGGCAAGGACACCGTCGGCCTGGTCGGCGGTCGCCGCTGGGTGGCCGAGTCGATCATGGACGTGCCGCTGGAGACCGGCCCGCCGGCACCGGGCCGGACCTGCGACCGGCTGGTGGCCGTGCCGTTCCGCCAGGTCGCCGAGCGCGGCTTCGAGGCCCACGACGACGGCACCCCGTTGGTGGTCGTCGACGTCGACGAGGAGCGGGAGTACTCCGTCGCGGAGGTCCTCGCCGCGATCCCCGACGGTGAGGTCGCGCTGGCCGATCGCGGCGGCTTCGACATCGACGACGACGACTACGCGAAGGTCGTCGAGCAGATCATCACCGACGAGATCGGCCAGGGCGAGGGCGCCAACCTCGTCGTCGGGCGCCGCTACCGCGCGGTCGTGGCCGACTGGAGCGCCGAGCGGGCGCTGACGGTCTTCCGTCGGCTGCTCGAGCGCGAGCACGGCGCCTACTGGACCTTCCTCTTCTTCACCGGCGACCGCTACCTCGTCGGGGCCAGCCCCGAGCGGCACGTCAGCGTGCACGGCGGCGAGGTGCGGATGAACCCCATCTCCGGCACCTTCCGCCTCCCGCGGCAGGTGGCGGCCCCCGACGGCGCCCCCGCGGCCGACCTCAAGCGCGACCTGCTCTCCTTCCTCGCCGACGAGAAGGAGATCTACGAGCTCTTCATGGTCGTCGACGAGGAGCTGAAGATGATGTGCGACATCTGCCACGAGGGGGGCCAGGTGCTCGGGCCGTTCCTCAAGCCGATGTCGCACCTGGTGCACACCGAGTACCTCCTGGCCGGGCGCACGCACAGCGACGTGCGCGAGGTCCTGCGCGACACGATGTACGCCGCCACGGTCACCGGCTCCCCGGTCGAGAACGCCTGCCGGCTGATCAAGGAGTACGAGCCGCACGGTCGCGGCTACTACGGCGCCGCGCTGGCGATCCTCGGGCGTGACCCCGAGGGCGAGCCGGTGCTCGACAGCCCCATCGTCATCCGCACCGCCGACGTCGACCCCGACGGCCGGCTCACGGTCACCGCCGGCGCCACGCTGGTGAGGGACTCGGATCCGGCGTACGAGGTGGCCGAGACGCACGCGAAGGCCGGCGGCATCCTCTCGGCGTTCGGGCTCGTCGACGCGCCGACCACCCGCCGCGAGGAGCTGCTCGGCCTGGTCAACGACGAGGACGTGCTGCTCGCCCTCAACGGCCGCAACCGGCGGCTGTCGACCTTCTGGCTCACCGACCAGGCCGACAGCGAGCCGGACCCGGCGCTGGCCGGGCGCCGCGTGGTCATCCTCGACGGCGAGGACGACTTCGTGAACATGCTCTGCCACGTGCTCGGGGTGCTCGGCCTGGAGAGCTCGGTGGTGCGGCACGAGGACTACACCGAGGGCTGCCTCGACGACGCCGACCTGGTGATCGTCGGCCCGGGCCCCGGCGACCCCCGCGACGACGCCGACGCCAAGATGGCGACCCTGCGGGCAGCCGTCGACCGGCTGCTCGAGCGCGAGCAGCCGTTCCTCGCGGTGTGCCTGGGCCACCAGGCGCTGTGCCACCGGCTCGGCCTGCCGCTGGCCTACAAGGACATCGTCTTCCAGGGCACGCAGTCGGCGCTGCGGGTCGACGGGCGCACCGAGCGGGTCGGCTTCTACAACACCTTCGTCGGGCGGGTCGGTGACGACACCGCGCTGCCCGAGGGCGTGAGCGTGGACGCCGACCCCGAGACCGGCGACGTGCACGTGCTGCGCGGCCCGCACTACACCGGCATCCAGTTCCACGCCGAGTCGATCCTGACCCAGCGCGGGGACGGTCTGCTGCACGAGATCGTCGCCCGGCTGCTGGGCTGAACGGCCCGGCCGACGTGACCGTGGCGGTCCCCGACGTCGTGGTGGTCGACCACCACGACTCCTACACCCAGAACCTCGTCCACCTCGTGGCCGCGGTGACCGGGCGGCTGCCGCGGGTCGTCCAGCACGACGAGACGTCCGCGGAGTCGGTGCTCGGGCACACCCACGTGGTCCTCTCACCCGGCCCCGGGCACCCCGACGAGCCCGCCGACTTCGGGGTGGGGCGCGAGGTGCTGCTGCGGGCCACCCGCCCCGTGCTGGGCGTGTGCCTGGGCATGCAGGGCCTGGTGACGGCGTACGGCGGTCGTGTGGAGCGCATCACCCCGGCCCACGGCCGGGTCAGCGAGGTCTGGCACACCGACGCCGGCGTGCTCGCGGGGCTGCCGCAGGGGTTCCGGGTGGTGCGCTACCACTCGCTCGCGGCGACCCACGTGCCCGACTGCCTCGAGGTCACCGCCACCTGCGCCGGGGAGCCGGGGGAACCGGACGTCGTGATGGCCGTGCGGCACCGCGACCTGCCGCTCGAGGGCGTGCAGTTCCACCCCGAGTCGGTGCTCTCCGAGCACGGCCGGCACGTCGTCGAGAGGTTCCTGTCGTGATCGATCCGGTGCTGGAGGCCTGGCAGCGCTCGACGGCGCCGCGCCGCTTCTGGCTCGACGGCGGCGGGGCCCGCGAGTGGTCGGGCCGGCGCTCGATCCTCGGGGTGCTCGAGCACGACGACGTCTCGCTGACCTACTCCGCCGCCCGGCGCGAGGTCACCCGGCACGCCTCGGGGAGCTCGGAGGTCGTCGGCGACGACGTGTTCGAGGTGCTCTCCCGCGAGCTGGAGCTGGGCGGTCCGCGCGACCAGTGGTTCGGCTACCTCGGGTACGCCTGCCGACCCGACCTGCCCGCCCGGCCCTCGCCCGACGTCCCCGACGGCGTGCCCGATGCCGTGTGGATGCGGCCGTCGCGGGTGCGGCTGGTGGAGCACGCAGGGCCGGATTCACCACCCGGGTGGCGAAACAGGCGCTTGTCGACCGAAGTTCCAGCAGGCAGGCGGCAGTTTCACCACCCGGGTGGTGAAACTGCCGCGGTCCCACCCGACTACCGCGCGGCCTTCGACCGGGTGCAGGAGCGGCTGCACGCCGGCGACACCTACGAGGTGAACCTGACCCACCGGCTGGAGGTGGCCAGCGACCTCGACCCGCTCGCGGCGTACCTGCGGCTGCGCGAGCTCAACCCCGCGCCGTACGCCGGGTTCCTCCAGCACGACGTCCCCGGCGCGCGGGCGTGGCTGCTGTCGAGCAGCCCGGAGCGCTACGCGACGGTCTCGACGGGCTCGACCACCGGGGAGGGGGGCTCGACCACCGGGGAGGGGGGCTCGACCACCGGGGAGGGGGGCAGGGTGCTGGAGACCAAGCCGATCAAGGGCACCACCCCGCGCAGCGAGGACCCCGCCGAGGACGACGAGCACCGCAGGCGGCTGGCGCAGGACGAGAAGTACCGCGCGGAGAACCTGATGATCGTCGACCTGCTGCGCCACGACGTGGCGTCGGTGTGCGAGCCGGGCAGCGTCGAGGTGCCGCAGCTGATGGAGGTGGAGTCCTACTCCTCGGTGCACCAGCTCGTCTCGACCGTGCGCGGGCGGCTGCGCGCGGACGTCGGCACCGTCGAGGCGCTGCGCGCGCTCTTCCCGGCCGGCTCGATGACCGGGGCGCCGAAGCTGCGCACGATGGAGGTCATCGACGAGGTGGAGGCCACGCCCCGCGGCGTGTACGCCGGCGCGTTCGGCTGGGTCTCGGGCGACGGGCGCGCCGACCTCGGGGTGGTCATCCGCTCGCTGGTCACCGCGGGGGACGGGCGCTACGTTCTGGGGACCGGCGGTGGCATCACCGTGCTGTCGGACCCGGTCGAGGAGCACGCCGAGGCGATGCTCAAGGCCGTCCGACTGCTGGAGGCGCTCGGCACGGACGGCGATTCGTAGACCGCCCGTCACCGCCCCGCAACAGGAGGTGGTTACTGTCGAGGACATGGAGAAGCCGACCGTCGTCGTGCTCTTCGGAGCGACCGGCGACCTGGCGCGGCGCAAGCTGCTGCCGGGTCTGCTGCACCTCTTCGAGGCCGACCTGCTCAAGGACGCCAGGATCGTGGGGACCTCGCTGGAGGGCCTCGACACCGAGCAGTTCGTGAAGCTGGCACGCCAGGCCTGCGAGGACTTCGCCGACGAGGACCTGACCGACGAGGTGTGGGCCGGGTTCTCGGCGATGCTGTCCTACGTCCCGCAGTCGGCGGGCACCGAGGCGCTGGCCGCGGAGGTCTACCGCGTGGAGACGCTGCTGCCCGGCGACATCCACGACAAGCGGCGGCTGCACTACCTCTCGGTGCCGCCGAAGGCCGCCCTCGCGGTGCTCGAGCAGCTGCAGGAGGGCAACCTCGTCGAGCGCGCGCGGATCATCATGGAGAAGCCGTTCGGCACCGACCTGGAGTCGGCCAAGAAGCTCAACGCGCGGGTGCACGAGGTCTTCGCGGAGTCCCAGGTCTTCCGCATCGACCACTTCCTGGGCAAGGAGGCCGCCCAGAACATCCTGGCCTTCCGCTTCGCCAACGGTCTCTTCGAGCCGATCTGGAACCGCAACTTCATCGACCACGTGCAGATCGACGTCCCCGAGACCCTCGGGCTGGAGGGGCGCACGAAGTTCTACGAGACCACCGGCGCCTACCGCGACATGGTCGTCACCCACCTGATGCAGGTGCTGGCGTTCACCGCGATGGAGCCGCCGACCTCCCTGGCCCCGGACCCGATCAGCGACGAGAAGCTCAAGGTGTTCCGCTCGATGAAGCCGATCGAGCCGCACCACGCCGTGCGCGGCCAGTACGCCGGCTACCGCGGCAAGGAGGAGGTCGCCGACGACTCCGACACCGAGACGTTCGTGGCGCTGCGGGTCGAGATCGACAACTGGCGCTGGGCCGGCGTGCCGTTCTACCTGCGCACCGGCAAGAAGCTCGCCGAGGGCGCGCGGATCATCTCCATCGCCTTCAAGGAGCCGCCGCTGACGATGTTCCCCAAGGGCTCCAACGTCGGCACCCAGGGCCCCGACCACCTCACCTTCGACCTCGCCGACCAGTCGAAGATGTCGCTCTCCTTCTACGGCAAGCGGCCCGGCCCGGGCATGAAGCTGGACAAGCTCTCGATGCAGTTCGCCACCCACGACACCGAGGCGTCGGGGCTGGTGCTGGAGGCCTACGAGCGGCTCATCCACGACGCCATGCGCGGCGACCACACGCTGTTCACCACCGCCGAGGGCATCGAGGAGCTGTGGGCCAAGTCGATGCCGCTGCTCGAGCACCCGCCGCCGGTGCGGTCCTACCAGCCCGGCTCGTGGGGCCCCAACGCCATCCACCAGCTCATCGCCCCGCACGCCTGGCGGCTGCCCTTCGAGCGGGGCTGGCGCAGCACCGGCACGGTCACCCGGGACTCCCCCGAGGACGACTGAGCACACCTCCCCCCGTGGCCCGGGGGGGGCGAGCCCGCCGAGCCGGCGTATCAATACGCCGGTTCGACCAGCCTGGTACGCCGAGCCGGCGTATCAATACGCCGGTTCGACCCGTCCGACCCGTCCGACCCGTCCGACCCGTCCGACCCGTCCGACCCGTCCGACCCGTCCGACCCGTCCGACCCGTCCGACCCGTCCGACCCGTCCGACCCGTCCGACCGTCCGACCCGCCCGACCCGTCCGACCCGTCCGACCCGTCCGACCCGTCCGACCCGTCCGACCCGTCCTGCTCGGGGGAGGGGGGTCAGCCCACCGGGTAGCCGGCGGCGGCCATGTCCTCGAGGGACCCGCCGTCCACGACGGTGAGCCCGGCCTCGCGCATCCGCTCGGCCGCGGCTGCCGACCGGTTGCCGGAGCGGCAGTAGACGACGTACGTCGTGTCGCGGTCGAGCTCGGCGACCCGGTCGTCGAAGTCGGTGGCCTGGACGTCGATGTTGGTGGCGCCCTCCACGTGGCCCTCGGCGTACTCCTCGGGCGTGCGGACGTCGACCACGGCCGCGCCCTCTGCCTTCGCCGACTCCACCGCCGCGGCCACGCTGGTGTCGGCGACCTCCGGGACGGTGCCGCTCTCGCCGTCGCCCCCGCAGGCGGTCAGCGTGAGGGCGAGCGCGAGGCAGAGGGTCAGGGAGCGCAGCAGGGTGGTCATGGCGCCACCCTAGGCACGCCGACCCCGCGGCCCGCTCCACCTGACCGGGTGCCCGGCCAGCGCCCGGTACGCCGTGGGGAGACCGGTCCGGCCCTCAGACGCCCGGCTCCGAGCGCGGGTCGTCCTCCCAGCGCTTGCCGCCCATGTCGATGCCGCGACGGGTGTTGGACATCGACGTGACCACGGTGGTGCCGATGGTCCCGTGCCGGTCGAAGACCGTGCAGCTGCTCACGGCCACGCCGTCGTGCTCGACCCGGTCCAGGGCGCGCAGGCCCACCGTCACCCCGACCGGCGGGCGGGCGAGCGTGAGCGTGACGTCGGCGTTGATGTGCTGCACCCCGGCCGTGCCCCAGTTGGTGGCCAGGCTCGTCCCGTCGGCCGACGCGGCGACCGCCTGGAACGGCGTCACCGGCTCGCCGAGCACGATGGAGGGCGCGGTGTTCCAGTAGGTCTTGCGCTCGGCGTCCTGGTGCTCGCGGAAGTCCTGGGACCAGCCGGCCCCGCTGTGGATGAACGGCACGTGCGGCTCGTCGGTCTCCGGCGCGACCTCCAGCGGCGGGGCCTCGGGCCGGTCCGGGTTGGACCAGGTCTCGCCGGGGGCGTCCTCGCTGGGGCGCAGCCACAGGGTGGAGGCGCGCGCGGTCGGCCCGGCCTCCTGGTGCAGCACCACGTCCACCAGCATGAGCCGGCCGCTCTCGCGCACCACCTCGGTCGTGGTCCACGCCGGAGCCATCCGGGTGGGGGTGAACAGGTCCACGGTCACGCGGGTCGGCACGAGCTCGGGACGCTGCCGGCGTACGACGGCCTCGGCGGCGCGGCCCAGTGCCCCGGCGACCGCCACCCCGTGCGCCTGCTCGTCGGACCAGCTGCTGCGGGCGAGCAGCAGCGGCTCGATCGCGTCGGGCTGCTCGTGGTCGGGGAGCGGGCGGAAGAAGGCGAGGTCCACGCAGCGGAGGCTACGAGGTCTCGACGCTCGGCGCTGGCGCGCCTCACACCTCGACCCACGCAGCGCCCGTGCGCGAGCGACGCCTCGGCCGTGCGCCAGCGACGCCTCGGCGTCAGATCAGGCCGGCCTTGAGCGCGAGCCGCTCGGCGAGCTCGGCGGGGTCGAGGTCGTCGCGCAGGATGCGGGCGGTGGACCAGGTGGAGGTGTCCAGGCCGGAGAGCCGGGTGAAGGTCGCGAGGTCGTCGGCGTAGGTGTCGGCCAGCAGCCGCAGGTCCTCCCCGGTGGGCGGGGCGGCGTCGAGGCGGCGGTCGTGGGAGTTGCGCGGGCGGGGGTCGATGTCGCGGCCGAAGCGGTGCAGACCGAGGAAGTCGGTCATGGTGTCCAACGCGCCGGCGGGGTCGCCGACGACGTCGTCGAAGCGCATCAGCAGCATCCGCTCACGCGGCAGGTGCTCGAGCGCCCGGCGCAGCTGGACGCCGTAGAGGCCGCGCGCGACGACGGAGTACTGCCGGGCGTCACGCTTGCTCCACCCCTCCGGCACCTCGCTCACCCCGGGCGTGCGCATGCGGATCAGCTCCCCGAAGGAGGGGTAGTCGCGCTTCCCGGCCAGCTTGTCGGTGAGCATCGTCCACTGCGAGAACGCCCGCTCGATCGGGTCGCGGAAGCACAGCACCACCTGCACCTGCGGCCCGCCGGTGGCGGCGAGGTGGGCGTCGTAGGCGGCGATCCGCTCCATCGCCCCCGGCCAGAAGAGGTACGACGGTGTGGAGTCGATCGCGCGGCGCGCCAGCCCCTGCTGGTCGGCCCGCGGGACGGTGCCGTAGTCGGAGTAGTCCGGCGTCGACCAGTCGCGCGAGTCGTCGTCGAAGAAGTGCCGCTCCTTCACCCCGTGCCGGGCGACGTGACGGTGCCGCACCAGCAGTGCGTGCAGCGTGCCGGAGGCGCCCTTCTGCACCCCGCCCAGGATGATGCTGACGGGGAGGAACGACTCGGCCTCGGCAGTCACGTCGGCAGTCATGGGGCCCGAGTGTAGGTGTGCTCAGGCGAGCGGGGCCGGGCCACCGGGCAGGGCGAGGACCAGCCGGGCCCCGCCGTACGGCGAACGCTCGGCGTGCACCCGGCCCGCGTGACGCTCCGCGGCCTGGGCGACGATCGAGAGGCCGAGCCCGGAGCCGGGCATCGCCCGGGACTCCTCGGAGCGGTAGAACCGGTCGAAGACGTGCGGGAGGTCCTGCTCGGCGATGCCGGGGCCCTCGTCGTCGACGGTGAGCACCCCGTCGGCCAGGGAGACCCGCACGGTGCCGCCCGGTGGACTCCACTTGGCGGCGTTGTCGAGCAGGTTGGTGACGGCCCGCTCGAGGGTGCCGGCCTCCCCGCGCACCACCCAGGGGGTCGCCTCGACCTCGAAGGCCACCGAGGGGGCGCGACGGCGCACCCGCTCCACGGCGTGGTCGACGGCCTCGGCCAGGTCGAGCGCCTCCACCACGGTCGGCAGCGGCTCGTCGCGGGCGAGCTCGACGAGGTCCCCGACGAGCTGGCTGAGCTCCTCGATCTGCGCGGCCACGTCGTCGAGCAGCTCCTCGCGGGCCCCCGGCGGCAGGTCGGCCCCGCCGCCGTCGGCCTGGCCGAGCAGCTCGATGTTGGTGCGCAGCGAGGTCAGCGGCGTGCGCAGCTCGTGGCCCGCGTCGGCGACGAGCTGGCGCTGACGGGCGCGGGAGTGGTCCAGCGCGAGGAGCATCTGGTTGAACGCGGTCGCCAGCCGGGCGACCTCGTCGTCGCCCTCGACCGCGATCGGCTCCAGCCGCTCGGTGCGGGCGATGGTCTCGACGGCGCCGGTGAGCCGGCGTACCGGTCGCAGGCCGTTGGTCGCGACCGCCCAGCCGGCCATGCCGGCGGTGATGATGCCGGCGACGCCGAAGAGGATGCTGACGAACCCCAGCTTGGCCAGCACCCGCTCCTGCGGCTCCAGCGACTGCGCGAGCACGAGCGCCTGGCGGTCCTGCCCGGCCGGCACGGCCACGACCCGGAAGCGCTCCGCCTCGGTCTCGACCGTGCGCAGGGAGTACGCCGTGGAGCGCAGCGCCACGGCCAGCTCCTCGTCACCCAGGGAGATCTTGGGGTCGTCGGCGCTGTCGGCCGAGAGCACCGGCGGGTTGTGGTCGAGGTCGATGAAGGCGATCCGGATGTCGCCGGCGCCCAGCGCCCACGGCGGGATGTCGGCGCGCACGCTGTTGGCCAGGGTGGCCTGGGTCGCGGCCTGCTGGGCGCGCTCGAGCAGCGAGGAGTCCAGCGAGCTCTGCAGCTGCACCCGGGTGGTGATGAAGGCGCCGAGCGCGACGAAGGCGACCGCGACACCGACCGCGATCGTGGTGAGCAGGGTGATCCGGCTGGCCAGCGAGCGGCGGTAGTGCCACCGGGGCGCCGGGCCGTCGGCCCCGGGACCGGTCGCCGCCACCGTCCCGGCGGGGGCGGCGGGCTCGCTCATGACTCCTTGAGCACGTAGCCGACGCCGCGCACGGTGTGCAGCAGTCGCGGCTCGCCCTCGGCCTCGGTCTTGCGCCGCAGGTAGCCGACGTAGACCTCCAGGGAGTTGGCGGTCGTGGGGAAGTCGTAGCCCCAGACCTCCTCGAGGATGAAGGAGCGCTCGAGCACCCGGCGCGGCCGGCGCAGGAACATCTCCAGCAGCGTGAACTCGGTGCGGGTCAGCTCGATGGCGCGCTGCCCGCGGTGGACCTCGCGGCTGGCGGTGTCCATGGTGAGGTCGGCGAAGGAGAGGACCTCGTCGTGGGCACCCTCGGCCGGGGTGACGCGGCGCAGCAGGGCGCGCAGCCGGGCCAGCAGCTCGGCCAGCGCGAAGGGCTTGGTGAGGTAGTCGTCGGCGCCGGCGTCGAGGCCCTCGACCCGGTCGCCCACGGCGTCGCGGGCGGTCAGGACGAGGACGGGCAGGTCGTGGCCGGCGGCCCGCAGCGCGCGGGTCGTCTCCAGGCCACCGAGGCGCGGCATCATCACGTCCATCACCACGACGTCAGGGCGGGCGGTGCCGATCGTGGCCAGGGCCTCGGCGCCGTCACTGGCCAGCACGACGTCGTACCCGTTGTACTCGAGGCTGCGGCGCAGCGACTCCCGCACGGCCTTGTCGTCGTCGACGACCAGGACGCGCTGTCGCGGGTCGGCCTGGGTGTTCACGCTGTCACTGTGCCAGGCACGGCTGAGGGGTGGCTGAGAGCACTCACGCGTAGTGGGCGGCGAGGTCGGCCGCGCGGGGACCGTAGCCGCCGCCGAAGAGGCAGGCGTGCACGAGCAGCGGGAAGAGCTGGTGCAGGGCGACGCGGTCCTGCCAGCCCTCGGCCAACGGGTGCACCGACTCGTAGGCCTCCAGGACCTGCGGCAGGTGCGGCAGCCCGAAGAGCGCGAGCATCGCCAGGTCCGCCTCGCGGTGCCCGCCGTACGCCGCCGGGTCGACCAGCCAGCCCTGCGCGGGCTCGCCCGGGGTGCCCACGCCCCACACCACGTTGCCGTTCCACAGGTCGCCGTGCAGGCGCGCGGGTGGCTCCTCGGGCAGCAGGCCGGGCAGTCGGCCCACGACGGACTCGATCGTGCGGGCCTGCTCCTCCTCGATCGCGCCGCGGTCCCGGGCGAGCTTGAGGTAGGGCAGGAGCCGGCGTACGGCGTAGAACTCCGCCCAGGTGGGGGCGGTGCGCTGGGGCAGCGGCAGTCGGCCGATGAAGCCGTCCCGCTCGGCACCGAAGGCGTCGGCGCCGGCGCGGTGGGTGTGCGCCAGGGCGCGCCCGAAGGCGACCGCGGAGTCGGGGGAGGGACGCGCCGGCTCGACCCAGCGCACCACGAGGCACTCCTCGTCGACGGCGAGGACGTCGGGGACGGGCGCGGCGTCCTGGCCGGCGGCGGCGAGCCAGCGCAGGCCGTCGGCCTCGGCGGTGAAGAAGCCGGCCGGCACGCGGGGGGCGGTCTTCATCAGCGCGGTGGTGCCGTCGGAGAGGCGCAGCTTGGTGGCACGGCAGGTGTCGCCGCCGGCGACCTCCGCGGTCGCGACGACGGCCGAGCCGAGCAGCTGCTCGGCGCGCTGGGCCACCCGAGGGGCGCGGGTCACGCCTGCTCCCGGTCCGATCGTTCGTGCTCGGACGACGGGGACAGGGCGGCGGGCAGCGCGGCCACCAGCGCCGCGCACGTGCGCTCCACCATCGACAGCACCTCCTCGAACCCGGAGTCCCCACCGTAGTAGGGGTCCGGTACCTCCCCACCGGTGCCGACGGGGTCGAGGTCGCGGAAGAGCCCGACCCGATCGGAGCGACCGCCGATGTCGGCGAGGTTGGCGCCGTCCATGGCCAGCAGCAGGTCGTGGTCGTCGAGCCAGGACGGATCGAACTGCTGCGCACGGTGGACCGGGTCGTAGCCGGCGGCGGTGAGCGTGGCGGCCGCCCGGCGGTCCATCGGGTCGCCGACGTGCCAGCCGCCGGTGCCGCAGGAGTCCACGGCGACCGAGGCCGACAGGCCGGCCTCGTCGACGCGGGTGCGCAGCACGACGTCGGCCATCGGGGAGCGGCAGATGTTGCCGAGGCAGACCAGTCCGATGCGGTAGCGGCCGGGCTCACGCGGCAGGGGCAGCGCGGGGGTGCTCACCGTCAGTCGTCGCGGCCGATGACGCCGTCGACGAGCCAGGTGACGACGGTGATGACGATCGCGCCGCCCACGGCCGGCCAGAAGCCGGTGACGCGGAACCCGATGTCGAGTGCGTCGGCGATCGCGTCGGTCAGCAGCAGCATGCCGGCGTTGATGACCAGCAGGAACAGCCCCAGCGTCAGCAGGATCAGCGGGAAGGAGAGCAGCTTCAGCACCGGCTTCACGAAGGCGGTGACGGCACCGAGGATCAGCGCCACCAGGATCAGCGGCACCACCTTCTCCGAGGTCGGCGCCGACTGCGGCGTGAAGCGGATGCCGTCGATCAGCCACGCGGCGGCGGCCAGCGCGACGGCGTTGGTGAAGAGCCAGGTGACGATGCGCACCCCTCGATCATGGCAGGTGGGGACGGCTCCGCGGGGCCGGGCGGGGGTCCCGACGCGGGGGCGGGGTCGGCACTACCCTCGGGGCGGTGTTCCCGGTCGGTGGTGTGGGCGTGATGCTGCTCGGCATCGCGCTGGCCGGTGTGCCGTGCCTGGCCCTGGTCGCGGTGCTGCGCCGGCGTACCGGCTCCAGGTGGGCGTGGTCGCTGGGCCTGCTGCTGTGGTCGCTGGCCACGATCGGCTTCCTCACCCTGATCCCGGCCGACGGCGCGCCGGGCGTGGTCTACGCCGACGAGCGCTACTACAACTCCTGCTCCTTCGACTACGGCGGGCCGGCGCCCGAGGGCTTCTGGATCGTCAGCGGCGGGCAGCGGCTGCTCAACGCCGTGGTCTTCGTGCCGTCGGGCGCCCTGCTCGTGCTGGTGCTCGCCCGGTGGCGCAGCGCCCGGTGGACGATCCCCGTCGGCCTGCTCGGCCTCGGCCTGGTCTCGGTCGCGATCGAGGCCACGCAGCAGGTGCTGGCCCGGCTCGACCGCTCCTGCGACGTCACCGACGTCGTCGACAACCTCTCCGGCGCCGCGATCGGGGTGCTGGTCGGTCTCGCGCTGCTGCCGGTGGTGCGCCCCTGGCGGCGGTGAGGGTCCCGCCCGCATCGCGCGGGGGAGCCGCGCCGGGTGGGGGTGTGCCACCCTGCGCCGCATGAGTCGTCCCGCCACGCTGTCGGTCCCGCTGGTGCTGACGCTCCTCCTCGCCGCAGCACCCGCAGCACCCGCAGCACCCGCGCCGCGGCCGAGCGCCGCCGAGCCGGTCCTCGTGGTCGCCCCGGTCGTGCCGGTGGGCGCGCCGGTGGAGCTCGTGGGCGGCTTCCCCGGGGCGGGCGAGGGCCGCCGCGTGGTCGTGCAGCACCGTCGGGGCGGGGACTGGTCGGCGGTCGCGCGCACCCGCACGTCGTCCGGAGGCGTCTTCGAGGTGAGCCTGGAGGAGTCGGAGCAGCGCGTGCACCGCTACCGCGCCGTCGTACGCCGCAGCGCCGACGGGCCCCGCGCCCGCACGCGCCCCGTGGTGACCCGGGTCGCCCCGCGGGTCGAGGAGATCACCGCCGGGCTGGTCGACTCCGACGCCTACGGCCACCACGCCGGCCTGGACGTCTCCGCGGACGGTCGCTTCGTGTCCTTCGACAGCCGGGGCGACGGCACCGACGTCTTCGTGTGGGACCGCACCCGGCAGCGACTGGCGCTCATCTCGCCGCGCACCAGCGAGCAGACCTGGGGCGGGAGCCTGTCGGCCGACGGCGCGGTGGCCGCCGTCTCGACGTACAACTCCACGATCCGCCCCGACCAGCCGGGCCGCACCGACTACCCCTTCCAGGGCCTCGTCGACCTCCGGGCCGGTCTGTTCGCGCCGCGGGTGACCGAGGACGGGCGGGTCGTCGAGGGGCTGGACCTGCAGCTGTCCGACGACGCGACCAGGCTGCTGGCGACGAGTCCGCGCGGCGGCTTCGCCCTGACCCAGCTGGTCCGGGACCGGACGTGGTGGATCCCCGACCGTGCCAGCGACGACCGGGCCGAGCAGCCGGTCCTGGCCGCCGGCGGGCGGCACGTCGCCTGGGTGCAGGGCGAGCAGGACCCCGTCACGTCGCAGCGGCGCGGGCGGCTGATGCTGTGGGAGCAGGGCTCCGGGCGACGTGAGCTCGAGGTCCCGGGTCGCACCACCCTCACGCCGATCGGTCTGTCCTCCGACGGGGGGCTCGTGCTCGTCATGGCCCCCCGGCCGGGCAGCGAGGGGCCGGCCGAGGTCACGGATCTGCTGCTGGTCTCCACCGACACCGGGCTCGTGCGCGAGCTCACCGCGGACCTGCCCCGCGGGGCGCGTGGGGGCGTCCTCGCCGACGACGGCACCCTGGTGCACGTGGGCACGGAGGAGGGGGCGCTGGTCTACGACACGGCGACCGGGACGAGGGTCCCCGTCAGCCCGGCGCCGCCCTTCCTCGACGAGCTGGACACGGGCTCGGGGGACGGCTCGGTCCTGGTCCACGTCGACGGGCCGACGATCACGACGTACATGCCCGTCCTGCCCTGACGGCGTCACTAGGGTGGGCGCCATGACCACCCCGTCGACCCCGCAGCCGCGCTCGCACATCCGCGAGATCCCGGCCTACGTCCCCGGGAAGCCGCCCACCCCGCGGCCGGACCTGGTGACCTACAAGCTCTCCAGCAACGAGAACCCCTACCCGCCGCTGCCCGGTGTCGTCGACGCCGCCCGCGGCGCGGTGGACCTGATGAACCGCTACCCCGACATGGGCAACGCGACGCTGTACGCCGGCCTGGCCGCGCGCCTCGGCGTACCCGTCGAGGACCTTGCGGCCGGCACCGGCTCGGTGGCGCTGATCTACCAGCTGCTCGCGGCGTTCTGCGACCCCGGCGACGAGGTCGTCTACGCATGGCGCTCCTTCGAGGCCTACCCGATCGCCGTCACCTCCGCCGGCGCCGTCTCCGTGCAGGTGCCGCTGACCGACGACGCCCGCCACGACCTCGACGCGATGGCCGCGGCGATCACCGACCGCACCAAGGTCGTCATCGTCTGCACCCCCAACAACCCCACCGGCCCGTCGGTGACGCAGACCGAGCTCGACGCGTTCCTCGCGACGGTGCCGCCGCACGTCGTGGTCGTCGTCGACGAGGCCTACCTCGAGTTCGTCCGGATGCCCGACGCCGTCGACGGGCTCGCGACCTATCGCGCGCACCCCAACGTGGTGCTCTTCCGCACCTTCTCCAAGGCCTACGGCCTGGCGGGGTTCCGGGTCGGGTACGCCGTCGCGCACTCCGAGATCGCCGCGGCCCTGCGCGCGGTGTCGCTGCCCTTCGGTGTCTCGGCGGTCGCCCAGGTCGCCGCGGTCGCCTCCCTGGAGGCCGAGTCGGCGCTGCTCGAGCGGGTCGACGCGCTGGTGGCCGAGCGCGACCGGGTCGGCGCGGCCCTGCGGGAGGTCGGCTGGGACGTCCCCGAGGCCCAGGGCAACTTCTTCTGGTTCGCCCTCGGCGAGCGCACCGCCGAGTTCGCCGCCGCCTGCGACGAGGCCGGCATCGTGGTCCGCCCCTTCGCCGGCGAGGGCTGCCGGGTCTCGGTCGGTGAGCCCGAGGCGAACGACCGGCTGGTGGAGGTCGCGGCCCGCTTCGCGTGAGGCTGGCGGCCTCGGTGCACTCCACGTCTCCCACCGCCCGGGGGTTACCCCGGGGCAACGTGCGCGGGGGATGCTGGGGTCATGTCGATCAAGGTCGCGCTGGAGCACCGCACCACCTACGACTTCGCCGAGCCCGTCTCGGTGTCGCCGCACGTGGTCCGCCTGCGACCCGCCCCCCACTGCCGGACCCCCATCGAGGCCTACAGCCTGGACGTGAAGCCAGCGGGCCACTTCGTGAACTGGCAGCAGGACCCGTTCGGCAACTGGCTGGCCCGCCTGGTCTTCCCTGAGAAGGTCACCACCCTCGACATCACCGTCGGCCTGGTCGCGGACCTGATGACGATCAACCCGTTCGACTTCTTCATCGAGGAGCACGCCGAGCGCTACCCGTTCGCCTACGAGCCGGCGTTGGCGGCCGACCTCGCGCCGTACCTGCGCCCCGTCGACGCCAGCGACGACCTCGCCGCGTGGCGCGAGCGGCTCCCGGCGCTGCCGGAGGACGGCGTCCCGACGGTCACGTTCCTGGCCGAGCTCAACGCCGCCGTGCACCGCGACGTCGCCTACAGCGTCCGGATGGAGCCCGGCGTGCAGGACCCGGACCGGACGCTCGCCCTGGGCATCGGCTCGTGCCGCGACTCGGCGTGGCTGCTGGTCAGCCTGCTGCGGATGTACGGCCTGGCGGCGCGGTTCGTCTCCGGCTACCTCGTCCAATTGGCCGCCGACCAGGAGGCGCTGGACGGCCCGAGCGGGCCGGCCGAGGACTTCACCGACCTGCACGCGTGGACCGAGGTCTTCATCCCCGGCGCCGGCTGGGTCGGCATGGACCCCACCTCCGCGCTGTTCGCGGGCGAGGGCCACATCCCGCTCTCCGCGACCCCGCACCCCAGCAGCGCCGCGCCCATCGAGGGGGCCACCGACCCCGTCGAGGTCACGTTCTCCTTCCACAACCAGGTCACCCGGGTCCACGAGGACCCGCGCGTCACCAAGCCCTACACCGACGCCCAGTGGGGCCGTATCGACGCGCTCGGGGAGGCCGTCGACCGGCGGCTCGAGGAGGGCGACGTCCGGCTCACGATGGGCGGCGAGCCGACCTTCGTCTCCCTCGACGACGCCACGACGGCGCAGTGGAGCACCGACGCCGACGGCCCCGAGAAGCGGCTGCTGGCCCGCGACCTGGCCGACCGCCTCCGTGAGGAGTACGCCGGTGGAGGGGTCGTGCACCGGGGCCAGGGCAAGTGGTACCCGGGCGAGCCGCTGCCCCGGTGGAACATCTCGCTCCAGTGGCGCACCGACGGGGTGCCGCTGTGGCAGGACCCTGCGCTGTTCGCCGAGCCCTGGGTCGAGGGCACGGCGAGCGACGACGACGCCCGCGCGCTGGCCGAGCGGGTCACCGCGGTGCTGGGCCTGCCCGCGGAGCAGCTGCGCCCGGCGTACGAGGACCCGTTCGCCGAGGTCGCGACCGAGGTGCGTCGCCCGCTCGGCTCCGCGACCGAGGAGCCGGGTCTCGACGACGCCCGCTGGCGCTCGCTGCTCGACCAGCAGGAGGAGCCGACCGGCTGGGTGCTGCCGCTGGCGACCGGCGAGGAGTGGACCAGCCCGCAGTGGACCTTCCGTCGCGGCCGTCTGGTGCTGACGCCGGGCACGAGCGCGGTGGGGCTGCGGCTCCCGCTGGACTCGATCTCGTGGGTCGACCCCGAGGCGACCGACCAGCCGTCGTACCTCGAGGCGGGACCGCCGCTGGACCCGAAGGTGCCGAGCGTGACGGTGGTCGACCCGGAGGGCGCCCCGACGACGGCGCTGGCCTTCGAGGTGCGCGACGGGCACGTGCACGTGTTCCTGCCGCCGACCGAGCGCCTGGAGGACTACGCCGACCTGCTCCGGCTGGTCGAGGTCGCCGCCCGCCGGGTGGGGCAGCCGGTCGTGCTCGAGGGCTACGGCCCGCCGCCCGACCCGCGCCTGACCAGCCTCAGCGTCACCCCCGACCCCGGCGTCATCGAGGTCAACGTGCAGCCGACCCGCTCCTGGGCGCAGCAGCGCGACCTGACCCACACGCTCTACGAGCACGCCCGCCAGGCCCGGCTGACGACCGAGAAGTTCGACCTCGACGGGCTGCACACCGGCACCGGCGGCGGCAACCACCTCACCCTCGGCGGGCACCAGCCGGTCGACAGCCCGCTGCTGCGCCGCCCGGACCTGCTGGTCAGCCTGCTGACCTACTGGCAGCGGCACCCCTCGCTGTCCTACCTCTTCTCCGGCCGCTTCATCGGCCCGACCAGCCAGGCGCCCCGCTTCGACGAGGGCCGCCCGGAGGCGGTCTACGAGATGGAGATCGCGATCGCGGAGGTGCACCGGATCACCGGGAACCTCGCCGAGGAGGGCCTCGAGCCGCGCCCCTGGCTGGTCGACCGGGCGCTGCGGCACCTGCTGACCGACCTGACCGGCAACACCCACCGCGCCGAGTTCTGCATCGACAAGCTCTACAGCCCCGACTCCTCGCGGGGTCGGCTCGGGCTGCTGGAGCTGCGCGGCTTCGAGATGCCGCCGCACCCGCAGATGGCGCTGGTCCAGGCGCTGCTGGTGCGCAGCCTGGTCGCGATGTTCTGGGACGAGCCGTGCGCCGACCCGCTGGTCCGCTGGGGCGCGGCCCTGCACGAGGACTTCCTGCTGCCGCAGGGCTGCATCCGCGACATCGCCGCCGTCGCCGCCGACCTCCGGGCGGCCGGCATCGCCTTCGAGGAGTCCTGGCTCGACCCGTTCACCGAGTTCCGCTTCCCCCGCATCGGCCAGACCGAGGTGCCGCTCGGCGCCGGCCTGCCGCCCGCCGAGATCGAGCTGCGCCAGGCGATCGAGCCGTGGATGGTGCTGGGCGAGGAGGCCGCCAGCGGCGGGACCGCGCGCTACGTCGACTCCTCGGTCGAGCGGCTCCAGGTCACGGTTCGGGGGATCGACCCCCACCGACACCTCGTCACGTGTCAGGGTGTGCCGGTGCCCCTGACCCCGACAGGACGCCCCGGTGAGCTGTACGCCGGTGTGCGCTACCGCGCCTGGCAGCCGTGGTCGGCCCTGCACCCCTCGATCGCCGTGCACGCCCCGCTGCACGTCGAGGTCGTCGACACCGCCGCCGAGGTCAGCCTGGGCGGCGCGACCTACCACGTGTCGCACCCGGGCGGCCGCAACTACGCCACGCCCCCGGTCAACGCCCAGGAGGCCGAGGCCCGCCGGGCGGTGCGCTTCGAGCCGCGCGGGCACACCGCCGGCCGGCTCGACGTCGGCGCGATGCGCGAGGCGGCGGCCCGTGCCGCCTCGCCGGAGACCCCCCACACCCTCGACCTGCGTCGCGTCCCGGGGCGGCTCCTGACGTGAGGGCAGTGCGAGGGAGGGCCGGATGACGGTCCTCCGCGACTACGCCGCCGCCACGAGCCAGCCCACCCTGGGCGACCTGGGCGACAGCGGCCCCGGTCGCTTCGACGAGGTGGTGGGCCCCGACGGGTCGCTGCGGCCGGCCTGGAAGGGGCTCGCCGAGCTCGCGGTCTCGCTGACCCCGGCCGACATGTACCGCGTCGACAGCGACATCGCCCGCTTCCTGGCCGACGACGGCGTCACCTACGCCCGCCCCGGCGACCGGCAGGGGCCGTGGCGTCTCGACCCGGTGCCGCTGGTCATCGACGCCCCCACCTGGACCCCGTTGGAGAAGGGACTGGCCCAGCGTGCGGAGCTGTTCAACGCCCTGCTCGTCGACCTGTACGGCGAGCAGCGGCTGCTCGCCGAGGGCGTCGTCCCGCCCGCGGTGGTGCTCGGCCACGCCGGCTTCACCCGCGCGGTCGCCCGCCGCTCGCTGGGCGGCGAGCCGATCGACCCCCGCCCGCTGGTCTTCTCAGCCGCGGACCTCGCGCGCGACGCCGCCGGGGAGTGGCGGGTCATCGGCGACCGGGCGCAGGCCCCCTCGGGGCTGGGCTACGCGATGGAGAACCGCCGCGTCATCTCCCGGGTCGTCCCCGAGCTCTACCGCCAGGCCGGCCTGCACCGCATGGAGCCCTACTTCTGGGCGCTGCGCTCGGCGCTGATCCAGTCCGCCAACGGCGACCTCGCCGACCCCCGGGTCGTGGTGCTCTCCCCGGGCACGCACTCCGAGACCGCCTACGACCAGGCCTTCGTCGCCTCCACGCTGGGCTTCCCGCTGGTGCAGGGCAGCGACCTGCTGGTCCGCGACGGCTGGGTCTACCTGCGCCAGGGGCACGGCCGCATGGAGCGCGTCGACGTCATCCTGCGACGGGTCGACGCCGCCTGGTCGGACCCCCTGGAGCTGCGCGGGGAGTCCCAGCTCGGCGTCGCCGGGCTGGTCGAGGCCGTGCGCCGCGGGCGCGTCCGGGTCGTCAACGGTCTCGGGGCCGGCGTGCTCGAGAACCCGGGGCTGGCGCCGTACCTCCCCGCGGCGTGCGAGGCGCTGCTCGGCGAGCCGCTGCTCCTGGCGGGCCTCACGACGCACTGGTGCGGGGACCCCGACGGGCTGGGCGCCGTGCTGGCCTCCCTGGAGAACCCCGCGCGCCCGCTGCACGTCCGCCCGATCGACGGGCCCTCCACCGAGCTCGAGCGGTTGCCCACGACCCGGGTGGTCGAGCGGATCCTCGACGAGCCGCACCGCTACGTCGGGCAGGAGCGGCTGCCCTTCTCGCAGGTCCCCACGTGGCGCAGCGGCGCCGCCCGGCCGCGACCGGTCACCCTGCGCACGTTCACCCTGCGCTACGGCGGCTCCTACCGCCCGCTCGTCGGCGGGCTGGCCAACGTCTACGACGACGGCGGCTTCCGCTCCTCGGCCAGCAAGGACGTCTGGGTCCTCAAGGCCGACCCCGCCGACGCCGACCAGGGCCTGGCCGAGGTGATGTCGATGACCGCGGCCCGCGCCGTGGCGGTCACCGTGCCCCGCGTGCTCGAGGACCTCTTCTGGGTCGGCCGGTACGCCGAGCGCGCCGAGGACATGCTGCGACTGCTCCTGGTCACCCACTCCATCTCCGAGGACTTCCGCACCCGTCCGGGCACCGTCGGCGGCACCAGCCTCTCGGTGCTGCTGGGGGTCGTCGGCCGGTTGGCGGGGCGGCAGTTCGACGACCTCGACGCGGAGTTCCGCTCGCTGCTCACCGACGCCGACCGGGTCGGGTCGGTCGCGCACTCCATCGAGTCGCTGCGCACGGCCCTCACCGACGTGCGCGACCAGCTCTCCGCGGACACCTGGCGCGCCTTCGGCGTGGTCGAGCGCGCGCACGAGGCGCTGCAGGAGAACCCGCACAGCCACCAGGTCGCCGACACCGCCGGCCGCATCCTCACCGGCGTGCTGTCGCTGCAGGGCGTCTTCGCGAGCATGATGCGCGACGACGGCTGGCACATGATCGGCGCCGGGCGCTCGCTGGAGCGCTCGGTGCAGCTGGTCCACCTGCTGCGCTCGACGACGACGGTCCGCCGCGGCATCGACGTCGACCGGACGGTGCTCAACTCGGTGCTGGAGTCGGCGGAGTCGTCGGTCACCCACCGCCGTCGCTACCGCGGCTACGTCCGCCCGGCCGGCGTGCTCGAGCTGCTGGTGCTCGACCCCGACAACCCGCGCTCGCTGGCCTTCAGCCTCGCCGAGGTCCGCGACCACCTCGCGGCGCTGCCGGCCTCCACGGGCTCGACCCGGCCCGAGCGGCTCGTGGAGAACCTGCTGGCCGAGGTGCAGGACCAGTCGGTCGCCGAGCTGGTCGCCATCGGCGGGGTCAACCGTCCCAACCTCGAGGCGTTCCTCGACGAGACGCTCGACCGGTTGGCCCGCCTCGGTGAGTCCGTCGAGGAGCTGCACCTGCGCTCCGGCCCGCCGCCCCGCTCCTTCGGTGCTCTCGCGATCGTCGACTCGCTGCCGGCCGAGCCGTCCACCGGCACCATCCCGGCGATCACCGCGCCGCTGGCCGAGGACCCGCCGCGCGGGAAGGGAGCCGGCGCGTGAGGTACCGCGTCTCCCACCGCACCGTCTACTCCTACGACGAGCCGGTCACCGACTCCTTTGGCCTGGCCTACCTCACGCCGCGCTCGCTGCCCTGGCAGGAGGTCGCCGACCACACGGTGACGATCGCCCCCGACGCCTCGGACGTGGCGCAGGAGGTGGACTACCACGGCAACCTGGCGACGTACTTCCAGGTGACCGAGCGGCACACCACGCTCGAGGTCGACGCCCTCTCCGAGGTCACCGTCACGACGCCCCTGCACACCGACGGCGCCCTGGGCGGTGCCTGGGAGCGGGCCCGACCGCTGCTCGAGCCGACGCTGCCCGGCGCCTGGCTGGCCACCGACTTCGCGCTGGCCTCCGCGTCGGCCGAGCAGACCGTCGAGGCCAGGGAGTACGCCGCGGAGTCACTGACCCCGGGGCGGCCCATCGGGGAGGCGGCGACGGAGCTGATGACCCGCATCCACCGCGACTTCGCCTACGACAAGACGGCGACCACGGTGACCTCGACGATCGACGACATCTTCGAGAAGCGGGCCGGCGTCTGCCAGGACTTCGCCCACCTCACCCTGGCCTGCCTGCGCGGTCACGGCCTGGCCGCGCGCTACGTCTCGGGCTACCTCGCGACCGAGCCGCCGCCGGGCAAGGAGCGGATCGTGGGGGCCGACGCCTCGCACGCCTGGGTCGAGGTCTGGCTGCCCGACCCCTCCGGTGGCGCGGGGGAGTGGCTGGCCATCGACCCCACCAACGACCAGTGGGCCGGCGACCGCTACGTCACCGTCGCCTGGGGCCGCGACTACGGCGACGTGCCGCCGGTCAAGGGTGTGATCTTCACCGAGGCCAAGAGATCCACCTTGCGGGTGGAGGTCGACGTCGCACCGCTCTGACACCATCCGGTGGTGAGGTCCTACCGCTGCCGGGTCTGCGACAACCCGCTCCACTTCGAGAACTCCGTGTGCGTCTCCTGCGGGACGGCGCTGGGCTTCTCCCGCGCCGAGCACGCGATCGTGCCGGTCGACGAGCAGGGGCGCTACGTCGACCCCGAGGGTCTGGTGTGGCACGTGTGCTGCAACCTCAACCTCTCCGGCTGCACCTGGCTGGCGACGACCGAGGGCGGGCAGTGCTCGGCCTGCGACCTCACCCGCACCCGTCCCGCGGACGACGACGAGGTCGGGATGGCCCTCTACCCGGCCGCCGAGAAGGCCAAGCGGCACCTGGTCGCCGAGCTCGACGGGCTCGGGTTCCGCGTGGTCGGCAAGGACCCCGCCCAGGGCGGCGACCCCCACGAGGGGCTCGCCTTCGACCTGCTCTCCTCGGTGCAGGAGAACGTCGTCATCGGTCACGAGGACGGCCTCATCACCATCGACCTCGCCGAGTCCGACGCGGCGTACCGCGAGAAGGTGCGTGCCCGCCTCGCCGAGCCCTACCGCACGATGCTGGGGCACTTCCGCCACGAGGTCGGCCACTACTACGAGTGGCAGCTGGTGCGCGGCGAGGAGCGGATGACGCGCTGCCGCGAGCTGTTCGGCGACGAGTCGGCCGACTACCAGGCCGAGATCGAGCGGCACTACTCCGAGGGCCCGCCGGCCGACTGGGAGCAGCGGTTCATCTCGACGTACGCCACGATGCACCCCTTCGAGGACTTCGCCGAGACCTTCGCGCACTACCTGCACATCTGCGACACCATCGAGACCGCCGGGGAGTACGGCCTGACCTCGGTCGCGCCGGTGTCGGCGTTCTCGTCCTTCCGCGACGTCGTGAGCGGCATCTGGGTCCCGCTGTCGATCGCGCTGAACATGATCAACCGGTCGATGGGCAAGGACGACCTCTACCCCTTCGTCATCCCCGACCCCGTGCTCGACAAGCTCGACTTCGTCGCCTCGCTGACCCGCTAGCACCTGCTGGATGGTCGAGCAGCGACGAGTGCCAGCGAGGAGCGGGCGTCGAGACCCGGCGAGGAGCGGGCCGTACCCGGTGGTCGAGCAGCGACGAGCGCCAGCGAGGAGCGGGCGTCGAGACCCACCGGGGTGAACGGACTGGTTGAACCCTCACCTAGTCTCGACCCATGAGTGACCAGACGCCGTCGTACGTCGAGAAGGGCGGATTCGAGCGGGACATGACCTACGTCCCGGACCGGATCACCCGCGGGGGTGCCCGGCCCGAGCACGGCCCGGTGAACGGCGAGCTGTGGCCGGTCGAGCCGGGGCGCTACCGCCTCGTCGCCGCGCGTGCGTGCCCGTGGGCCAACCGCGCCATCATCGTCCGCGAGCTGCTCGGTCTCCAGGACGTCATCTCCCTCGGCACGCCCGGCCCGACGCACGACAAGCGGTCGTGGACCTTCGACCTCGACGAGGGGGACAAGGACCCGGTGCTCGGCATCCACTGGCTGCGCGAGGCCTACGACAAGCGCTTCCCCGACTACCCGCGCGGCATCACCGTGCCCGCGATCGTCGACGTGCCGAGCGGTGAGCTGGTCACCAACGACTTCCCGTGGATCACCCACGACCTCTTCTTCGAGTGGCGCGACCACCACAAGCCCGACGCGCCCGACCTGTGGCCCGAGGACCTCCGCGAGGAGATGGAGGAGGTCATGCAGCGGGTCTTCACCGAGGTCAACAACGGTGTCTACCGCTGCGGCTTCGCCGGCGACCAGGACTCCTACGAGGCGGCGTACGACCGGCTCTTCGATGCACTGGACTGGCTGGAGGAGCGGCTGGCCGACCGGCGCTACCTGATGGGTCCGGCGATCACCGAGGCCGACGTACGCCTGTTCACCACGTTGGCCCGCTTCGACGCGGTCTACCACGGGCACTTCAAGTGCAACCGCAACAAGCTGGCCGAGATGCCGAACCTCTGGGGCTACGCCCGCGACCTGTTCCAGACCCCCGGCTTCGGCGACACCATCGCCTTCGACCAGATCAAGGCGCACTACTACGTCGTGCACTCCGACATCAATCCCACCGGGATCATCCCCAAGGGCCCCGACGAGACGCTCTGGCACACCCCGCACGGGCGCGAGCGGGTGTGAGGCGCGGGCCGGTTTCACCACCCGGGTGGTGAAACTGCCCCCCGGGCCCGCCCGCCTCAGGCCCGCTCGACCTCGCTCTTCAGCTTCAGCACCCGCGTCCCGTCGGACTGCTCGATGACGTACGCCGGGTCGTCCTGGGAGCCCTTGCGCTTGATCGTCTCGCCCTTGATCTGACGCTCGACGGTGTCGTGGTGGACCTCGGTGACCGTGCCGGTCGCCGAGCCGTTGCCCCACGACCAGCGGACCTCGGTGCCCTGGCGGATGCTCATGCCCCGACGGTAGGCAGGTACGCCCCCGCGTCCGCTCACCCGACAGGACCGCCCGGTTGGCGAACGCTGGGCGGGGACCGGTACGGTGACGGGACAGTGTGTCCCGGGTCACAGGTCACACCACCCCGTGACCACGACCCGGCACCACAGGCAGCAGGCGAGCGGAGACCCCGCACCGTCTCGTGACCGCAAAGGAGCGCGTGTGCCCGACAGCAACCCGAGTCCCGGATTCGGCCCGGACCTCGCCGAGGTCTTCGGCCCGGCCCACTCCGACGGCGGTCCCGAGCTGGTGCAGCTCCTGACGCCCGAAGGCGAGCGGGTCCACCACCCGGAGTTCGACCTCGACTTCTCCGCCGAGCAGATCCGCGGCTTCTACCGCGACATGGTGCTGACCCGGCGCATCGACACCGAGGCCACCGCGCTGCAGCGTCACGGCGAGCTCGGCATCTGGGCCCAGCTGCTGGGCCAGGAGGCCGCGCAGATCGGCGCCGGCCGCGCGCTGCGCACCCAGGACTACGTCTTCCCGACCTACCGCGAGCACGGCGTCGCCTGGTGCAAGGGCATCGACCCGCTCAAGCTGCTCGGGCTCTTCCGCGGCGTCGACCACGGCTCGTGGGACCCCCACGAGTTCAACTTCGGCCTCTACACGATCGTCATCGGCGCCCAGTGCCTGCACGCCACCGGCTACGCGATGGGCATGCAGCGCGACGGCGTCGTCGGCACCGGCGACCCCGACCGCGACGCCGCGGTCATCGCCCACTTCGGTGACGGTGCCTCCAGCCAGGGCGACGTGAACGAGTCCTTCATCTTCGCCGCGTCCTACAACGCCCCGGTCGTGTTCTTCTGCCAGAACAACCAGTGGGCGATCTCGGAGCCGATCGAGCGCCAGACCCGCATCCCGCTCTACCAGCGCGCGCTGGGCTTCGGCTTCCCGGGCATCCGCGTCGACGGCAACGACGTGCTGGCGACGTACGCCGTCACGCAGGCCGCCCTGCAGCGCGCCCGTGACGGGCAGGGTCCGACGTTCGTGGAGGCCTACACCTACCGGATGGGTGCCCACACGACCACCGACGACCCGACCCGCTACCGGCTCTCCGCCGACGTGGAGTCCTGGAAGCTCAAGGACCCGATCGCGCGGCTGGAGGTCTACCTGCGCCGCAACGGCCTGGTCGACGACGGCCTGGTCGAGAACGTCAAGGCCGAGGCCGACGAGCTCGGCGCCCACCTGCGCGAGGGCTGCAAGGCGATGCCCGACCCGCAGGCGATGGCGATGTTCGACCACGTCTACGCCGAGGTGCCCGAGGAGCTCGCCGCCCAGCGCGACGGCTTCGCCGACTACCTCGCGTCCTTCGAGGGGAGCCACTCGTGAGCGACCAGAAGACCAGCCAGAAGATCACCCTGGCCAAGGGCCTCAACATGGGCCTGCGCAAGGCCATGGAGGACGACCCGAAGGTCCTGCTGATGGGCGAGGACGTCGGCAAGCTCGGCGGCGTCTTCCGCATCACCGACGGCCTGCAGAAGGACTTCGGCGAGGACCGCGTCATCGACTCCCCCCTGGCGGAGTCCGGCATCGTCGGCACCGCGGTCGGCATGGCGCTGCGCGGCTACCGACCCGTCGTGGAGATCCAGTTCGACGGGTTCGTCTACCCGGCCTACGACCAGATCGTGTGCCAGGTCGCGAAGATGCGCTACCGCTCCAAGGGGCACAGCCCGATGCCGATGGTCATCCGCATCCCCTTCGGCGGCGGCATCGGCGCGGTCGAGCACCACAGCGAGTCGCCCGAGGCGCAGTTCGCCCACACCCCGGGGCTCAAGGTCGTCGCCTGCTCCAACCCCGTCGACGGCTACTGGATGATCCAGCAGGCCATCGCCTCCGACGACCCGGTGATCTTCCTCGAGCCCAAGCGGCAGTACCACGCCGACAAGATGGAGCTCGACACCTCCGCCACCCCGCCGCCGCTGTTCACCTCGCGCGTGGCCCGTCCGGGCACCGACGTCACCGTGCTGGCCTACGGCCCGACGGTGCGCACCGCGCTGACCGCGGCGGAGGCCGCCGCCGGCGAGGGTCGATCGCTGGAGGTCATCGACCTGCGCACGCTCAGCCCGCTCGACATGGGCCCGGTCCTGGACTCGGTGCGCCGCACCGGTCGGTGCGTGGTCGTGCACGAGGCACACGTCAACCTCGGCATGGGGGCCGAGCTGGCGGCCCGGGTCACCGAGGAGTGCTTCTACTCCCTGGAGGCCCCGGTGCTGCGGGTGGGCGGCTTCGACACGCCGTACCCCGCCTCGCGCATCGAGGAGGACTTCCTGCCCGACCTCGACCGGCTGCTCGACGCCGTCGACCGCACGTTCTCGTTCTGATCCGGGGGAAGAGATGCCTGAGTACAAGCTGCCCGACGTCGGTGAGGGCCTGACCGAGGCCGAGGTCGTCGCCTGGCGGGTCAAGGTCGGCGACGTCATCGAGGTCAACGAGATCGTCTGCGACATCGAGACCGCGAAGTCGATCGTCGAGCTGCCCTCGCCGTACGCCGGCGAGGTGACCGCGCTGCTGGTCCCCGAGGGCGAGACCGTCGCCGTCGGCACCCCGATCATCCGCATCGGCGCCGACGAGGGCGCCGCAGCCGGGGCCTCCCCGGCGACCCCCACCCCCGACGCGGAGATGGACATCGACCTGTCCAACCCCGCGGCCTCCGGTGGCGGCGAGGGCGAGAGCCTGGTCGGGCGCAACAAGGCCGACCGCGGCCCGACCCGTCGGGCGCGGCGCGCGCCGGGTGCCGAGGCCGCCAACAAGCAGGCCCAGGCCGCCTTCGACCCGGGCACCAGCCCGGCGCCGGAGCTCGAGGAGCTGCCCGAGGTCTCCCCGCCGCCCGCACAGACCACGCCGGCCGCGCCCTCCGACGTACGCGTCCTCGCCAAGCCCCCGGTCCGCAAGCTGGCCAAGGACCTCGGCGTCGACCTCGCCTCGCTGGCCGGCGAGGGCCCCCAGGGGTCGGTCACGCGCGAGCAGGTCCAGGCGGCCGCGGCCTCGCCGGTCGCTGGTCGAGCAGCGAGCGCCAGCGAGCGGGCGTCGAGACCACTCGCCACCGGCGAGCGCGAGACCCGCGAGCCGATCAAGGGCGTGCGCAAGATGATGGGGCAGGCGATGGTCGACTCGGCCTTCACCGCCCCGCACGTGACCGAGTGGGTCACCGTCGACGCGACCCGCACGATGGAGCTGGTGGAGCGGCTGAAGTCGCACCGGGAGTTCCGCGACGTCAAGGTCAGTCCGCTGCTGGTGCTGGCCAAGGCGTGCCTGCTGGCCATCCGGCGTACGCCGGAGATCAACTCCTTCTGGGACGAGGCCGCCCAGGAGGTCGTCCACAAGCACTACGTCAACCTCGGCATCGCCGCGGCCACGCCCCGCGGGCTGGTCGTGCCGAACGTCAAGGACGCCGACGCGATGACCCTGCGCGAGCTGGCCGAGGCGCTCGGGGGGCTGACCGCGACCGCGCGCGAGGGCAAGACGCAGCCGGCGGACATGAGCGGTGGGTCGTTCACGATCACCAACGTCGGCGTCTTCGGCGTCGACGCCGGCACCCCGATCATCAACCCGGGCGAGTCGGCGATCCTGTGCTTCGGCTCGATCACCCGCAAGCCGTGGGTGGTCGTCGAGGACGGTGAGGAGAGGATCGTCCCGCGCCACGTCACCACGCTGGCGCTCTCCTTCGACCACCGCCACGTCGACGGCGAGAAGGGCTCCCGCTTCCTCGCCGACGTCGCCGCGATCCTCGAGGACCCCGCCTCCGCGCTGCTGTTCTGAGTGCCTCGTGTGGCTCAGCGCGGTCCAGGGACCGCGCTGGGCCACCCGAGCCCGGGGCTGAGGTCTGGACAGGCTGTCCAGACCGTCTGCTTTACCTGCGCGGGCGGCCGATGGGACTCCTGGAGGGGCCTGCCCGTGCCTGGGTGCCCCCGAGGGAGGACGCCATGAGGAACTCGATCAAGGCCGCACTCGCGGCCACGGCCGGGGGTGCGCTGCTGCTGGGTGGCGCCGGATCACTGGCCTACTGGAGCGACGCGACCGAGGTGCAGCCGGACACCACGCTGACCTCGGGCACCCTGGACCTCGGAGCCCCGACGTGCGCGTCGTGGAAGCTGGACGACGGGTCCGACTTCACCACCGGCAGCGACACGATCGTGCCCGGGGACACCCTGACCCGGACCTGCCAGTTCCAGATCAGTGCCGTCGGTGACCACCTCACCGCCCAGCTCACGGCGAACCCGCCGACCATGCCGGACAGTGCCCTGGAGGACGAGCTGACCTTCAGCGCGGCCTACGAGATCGACACCGACGACACCGACGACGGCAGCGGGGAGACCGTGGTGGATCCGGACGCCGGGGCCGTGGCCTTCAGCGACACCGACGACGGGTCCTACCTGCGGGTGCTCTTCACCGTCGCGTTCCCGTTCGGTGTCGGCGTCGACAACGACTCCAACGGCGCGGTCACCGCACAGCTCGACGCGATCACCGTCACGGCGACCCAGACCAACACCGAGCACTGAGATGGGGCCGGGAGGCACCCGGCACGACCGTCCGGACCCCGGCGGCCGTCGCTGGCGGCTGCTCGTCCGGCTCCTCGCGTGGTGCACCTGCCTCGCGGCCACGGGGCTCGTCGGCGCAGCGGTGGTGGTGCCCCGGGTGGCCGGCGCGACGCCGTACACGGTGCTGACCGGCTCGATGGCCCCTGCCTACCCGCCGGGGACGCTCGTCGTCGTCCGGCCGGTCGATCCGTCGCAGGTGCGCATCGGCGACGTCGTGACCTACCAGCTGCGCTCGGGGGAACCCGCTGTGGCGACCCACCGGGTCGTCGGCGTGGGGTGGTCCGCGCAGGGCGAGCGCCTCCTGACCACCCGCGGCGACGCGAACCCGGTGCCCGACGCCGAGCCGGTGCGCGCGGTCCAGCTGCGGGGCCGGGTCTGGTACTCGCTGCCGTGGGTCGGCCACCTCAACGTGCTCCTGACGCCCGGGCAGCACCAGCGGCTGGTGCAGGTCAGCGCCCTGCTGCTCTTCCTGTACGCCGGCGGCGTGCTGTGGCGGGGGTGGCGCACCCGTCCTCGGGGTGCCCGCGCGGCCCTGCCCGGCCGGCCGCGGCCGCGGCCGGTGCCCTCACCCACCCAGGACCGCGGGGTCGGTGATCGGGAGCGGGAGGCCGTCGGATGACCGGTCGACACGCGGCCGCGCGGCGCACGCGCGGCGGCACGTGGCGGCCGGGGGTCCTCGCGCTCGTGGGGGCGCTCGGGCTCATGGGTGGCCTGGGGACGCAGGCGTACTGGAACGACCAGGCGACGGTGACGGGAACCGCCGTCACCTCTGGGACGCTCGACCTGCTGGTCGACGGGCAGCAGGGCAACCCGTCGACGTACGCCTGGTCCTCACTGTCGATGACCGACATGGCGCCGGGGGAGTCCAAGGCGGGGACGATCACGTTGAGCAACGCCGGTACGACGCCGTTCACCGTGTCGGCCACCGCTACGGCGAGCGGGAATCTCGACCCCCACGTGACCGCGCGGGTCGTGCTCGCCGGCTCGGCCACGACCGACACCACCTACCCGCGGCAGGAGACGTGCACCGGGGGGACGCAGACCTTCAACGACACCCTGGGCAACACGGGGAAGAGCGTCATCTCGTCGACCTCGACCATGGCCGCCGGCGCGAGCCTGGTGGTGTGCGTCTCGCTGACGCTGGCGACGAACGCACCGAACTCGATGCAGGGGAAGTCGTACACCCCGGTGTTCACGTTCACCGCGACCCAGGCTGCGTCGTGAGGCGCTGGTGCCTGCTGCTCCTGGTGATGGCGGTGCTCGGGCTGCTCTCGCCGGGTCGGTCCACGCTCGCGCCGTGGACCGATCCCACGCCACCGCAGGCGACGTCGTCGCTGGCGGCGGTCCAGCTGGTGACCCCGACGATCACGTGCACGCAGCTGGGACTGACCTCGGTGCGCCTGAGCTGGGCCCCGCAGACGAGCCCGGCAGTGGTGACCTGGACCGCCACGGCAGGCGGCCAGACGCTCCCGGGTCTCTCCGGGACCACCATCGACGTCTCCGGAGCGCTGCTGAGCTCGCTGGGGCTGCTCGGTGGCTCCCGGACGGTGACCGTCACCGGGTCGTTGCCCGGGACGACGTGGACCACGGTCACGCCCGGGACGATCGTGCTCTCGACCATCGTCCTGGGGCTGCTGGTGACCTGCCCGTCGTGACGTCGGCTCAGCCCAGGTCGACCGGGCCGACCTCCCAGCCCTCGGGCGCCATGGGGTGCAGCATCGCGTCGGTGCCGCCGTCGACGAACAGGCAGGCGCCGACGATGTTGGTGGCCCCCTCCGACAGCAGGAAGCAGATGGGTGCCGCGACCTCGTCGGGGCGGCCGGTGCGGCCGATCGCCGTCGGGTAGGCGTCGATGGCGCTGCCCAGCAGCGGGTCGGCACGCATCTGCTCGACCATCGCGGTCTCGGTGGCGCCGGGGGCCACGGAGTTCAGTCGGATGCCGGCGCCCGCCCACTCCGGCTTCACGCCCTCGCGACGCGCCCACCAGGCCAGCCCGGCCTTGGAGGAGGGGTAGACCATCACCGAGTCGACCGCCGCCGCCTCGCGACGTGCGGCCTCCTCGTCGTCGCGCAGGCACGCCTCGACGGTGGGCACGTTCCAGCCGGGCATGCCGGTGATGGAGTTGCTCGCCAGGAACACCACACCGGCGTCGCCGTCACGCTCCGCGGCGGCCGCGAGCTGCGGGTGCAGGCCCCGGACCAGCGCCACGGCGCCGAAGAAGTTCACGGAGACGACCAGGTCTCCGGGTACGCCGGTCCGCCCGGCCAGCCCCGCGGCCGGCACGAGCCCGTGGACCACGTCGGTCAGCTCCTGGACGCCCGCGACCGCGGCCGACCGGCCCTCCGGCGTACCCAGGTCCGCGGCGACGTCCACGCCCTCGCCCGGGCGCAGGTCGATCCCGATGACCCGGTGGCCCTGCTCGCGGAGCATCGCCGCCGTGGCAGCCCCGATCCCCGACGCGGCCCCGCTGACGACGTACGTGCGACTCATGCTCGGGACTGTAACGCGTTCTAGTTCTGGGGTGGGGAAGGTCTGACTGACGTCAGTCAGACCTTGCGCGTCGCGGTCGAACCTTCGACCGCCATCCGAAAGGTTGGACTGACATCAGTCGAACCTTCCGACCCGCCGACCCGCCGACCCGCCGACCCGCCGACCCGCCGACGCCCGCACCTCACGCCGCCCCGAAGCAGGTGCAGCGGGGGACAGTGAGGTTCATCGGGGCGCCGATGAACCTCACGCCAGCCGAGCGCGCTCAGCCGCCGAGGTAGCGCGCGGCCCGGTCGGCAGGGGCACCGGGGCCACGGGTGAGCAGGCCGGCGAGCTCGGCGGCGAGCACGGCCCCCATCCGGCGGCAGAACTCCTCGGGCTCGGTGGCGGCGTCGGGCTTCTCGGCGACCACGCGGTCGACGACGCCGAGCGCGTGCAGGTCCAGCGCCCGCACCCGCTGCGCGCGGGCCATCTCGGGGGCGTGGTCGATGTCGCGGTGCACGATCGCCGAGGCGCCCTCGGGCGGGAGCGGGGAGAGCCAGGCGTGCTGCGCGGCGACGACCCGGTCGGCCGGCAGCAGGGCGAGCGCGCCGCCGCCGTTGCCCTCGCCGAGCATCAGCGAGAGCGTCGGGGCGTCGAGGGTGACCAGGTCGCCGAGGCAGCGGGCGATCTCGCCGGCGAGGCCGCCGTTCTCGGCGTTGACCGACAGCGCGGCGCCGGCGGTGTCGATGACGGTGAGCAGCGGCAGCCCCAGCTCGGAGGCCAGCCGCATCCCGCGGCGCGCCTCGCGCAGCGCCTCCGGCCCGAGCGGGTGCGCGGCGGTCTGACCGCGGCGGTCCTGCCCGAGGAACACGCACGGCACGTCGCCGAAGCGCACCAGCGCGATCAGCAGACCGGGGTCGGACTCGCCCTGGCCGGTGCCGTTGAGCGGGACGACGTCGGTGGCGGCGTACTTCAGCAGCCGTCGTACGCCGGGTCGCTCGGGGTCCCGGGAGCGGGTGACCGCCTCCCAGGTGTCGACGTCGGGCACGGGGTCGTCGACCGGGTCCGGGACGGCGGCGAGCGCGCCGCGGTCGGGCAGCATGCAGGTCAGCGCACGGTCGAGGATGTCGGGGATGTCCTCGGGGGCGACGACGGCGTCGATGATGCCGCGGGCGTAGAGGTTCTCCGAGGTCTGCACGTCCTCGGGGAACGCCTCCCCGTAGAGCGCCTGGTAGACCCGCGGCCCCAGGAAGCCGACGAGCGCCCCCGGCTCCGCGACCGTCACGTGGCCGAGCGAGCCCCACGACGCCATCACGCCGCCGGTGGTGGGGTGGCGCAGGTAGACCAGGTACGGCAGCCCTGCCCGGCGGTGCGCCATCACCGCCTCGGCGATGCGCACCATCTGCACGAACGCCGGCGTGCCCTCCTGCATCCGGGTTCCGCCGGAGATCGGCGCGGCCAGCAGGGGCAGCCCCTCCTCGGTGGCGTGGGAGATCGCCGCGACCAGCCGGTCCGCGGTGGCCCGGCCGATCGACCCGGCCAGGAACCCGAACTCGCCCACCAGCACCGCCACCCGGCGCCCGCGCATCAGGCCCTCGCCGGTCAGCACCGACTCGTCGGTGCCGGCCTTCTCCCGCGCCGCGGCCAGCTCGGCGGCGTAGGACTCGCTGATGTCGCCGTAGGCGGGCGTTGAGTCCCAGCTGACCCAGGAGTCCTCGTCGAGCACGAGGTCGATCAGGTCACGGGCCGTGAGACGGGTCGGCATGGCGGCAGGTTAGGCCAGCGAGTCCAGCACCTCGCGCTCCTGCTCACGGGTCAGTCCGGTCACGACGGCGTCGGGGGTCGCGCGCAGCCACTCGAGCGTGTCGCGCCCGGTCTCCGCGATCGGCCGGGCGGCCAGCCCCGCGTCACGTGACGGGCTCCAGTCGTGGGCCAGCATCCCGTCGTACGCCGGGCGCGGGAGCCACAGCGGCAGCGACCGCGGGCCCATCCAGGGCGCGACGTCGTGGACCTCGAGAGCCGCGTCGGAGGCCCAGGTCCAGCGGGGCTCGACCCCCAGCCCCGCGGACGCCTCGGCCAGCAGGGCGCCCAGCGCCGTCGCGGGCCCGACGCCGTCGAGGTCGCCGGTGAGCCCGGTCTCCGCGGCGGTGACGATCCACGCCGCGAGGTCGCGGACGTCGATGACCTGCACGGTGTCGCTCGGGTCGCCGCCCGCGAGCACGGGCTCACCGGGCTCGACGTCCGCGAGCCTGGCGGGCCAGTAGGTGAAGCGGCCGGTCGGGTCACCCGGCCCCACGATGAGCCCCGGTCGCACGACGAAGGCACGCTCGGCGCCGTCGCGGACCAGCTGCTCGCAGGCGACCTTCATGGGCCCGTAGGCCTCCGGGTGCCGGCCCAGGTCGACGTCCTCGGGCTGGGCGTCGACCAGCGGCAGGGTCGCGGGGGTGCCGCCGGGGGTGGTCTCGTCGGCGTACACGTTGATCGTCGAGACGAAGGTCCAGTGCGCCCGCGGCCAGGCCGCCACCGCCCGCGCGACCCAGGACGGTGTGCGGGCCACGTCGACGACCGCGTCGAACTCCTGCGCCGCCAGGTCCGCGGGGATCTCCTCGGCGCGGTCCAGCACGACGTGGCGTACGCCGTCCGGCACCGGGCCCGAGGCCCCGCGCGCCGCCACGCTCACCTCGTGACCGCGCGCCGCCGCCTCGACCGCCACCGCCCGCGACAGGAAGACCGTCCCGCCCAGCACCAGGAACCTCATGGGGCTGAGTCTGTCCCTAGCGGGGTGACTGGTCGACCGAAACTGCCGCTTGTCGACCGGAGTTCCGGTCGACAAGCGCCGGTTTCACCACCCGGGTGGTGAAACCGCCCCTCACCGCGCCGGCGACACCTCGCCGCGCAGCCACGCGTCGAACACCGGCGACAGGTCGCGGCCGGACTCGCGCGACCACCAGCCGACGATGCCGGCGTAGTCCGAGGTGCCGTAGGGCAGCGAGCGGGGCCACTCGCGCACCAGCCGCCAGAACAGCTCGTCGCCGAGCAGTCCGCGGATCTCGTGCCACATCAGCGCACCGGAGTAGTAGGCGTTGCCCTCGCCGAAGGTCGCCGGGTCGTAGTCGGCGGCCGGGCC
Source organism: Nocardioides marinus (assembly GCF_013408145.1). NCBI lineage: Bacteria > Bacillati > Actinomycetota > Actinomycetes > Propionibacteriales > Nocardioidaceae > Nocardioides > Nocardioides marinus. The sequence goes on along the minus strand of NZ_JACBZI010000001.1, from coordinate 3,601,592 downwards.
GGCGTCGGCGCGCATCTGCGGCTCGTCCTGGGCCCAGTAGTCCATCAGCTGCGGCAGCGTGTACGGCTCCTCGGAGGCCATCCAGGCGCCCTGGAGGTACATCGCCATGCCCTCGTTCATCCACAGGTCGCGCCAGGTGGTGGGGCCGATCAGGTCGCCCCACCAGTGGTGCGCCATCTCGTGGACCAGCACCGGGGTCGAGGTGGTGTACTCGGTCATCCCCAGCGTGATCATCGACTGGGTCTCCATGCCGGAGTCGGACTCCACGAACACGAAGCCCAGCGCGTCGAACGGGTAGGGCCCCAGCTTCTCCTCCAGCCAGGCCAGGCCGCGGTCGGCCTCGGCGAGCCCCGCGGCGGCGTCGACGCGGCCCTCGTCGCCGACCGGCACCCAGTACGACAGCGGCACCCCCGAGGAGGAGACGGCCTCGCTGAGGTCGTACTCGCCCGTCGCGACGGTCACGAGGTACGACGCCGCCGGCTGCGCCATCGACCAGCGCGTGGTCGTGACCCCGTCGGACTCGGTGCGTGAGAGCAGCTGACCGTTGGCCACGCCGACCCGCGGGGACGGCACGGAGACGGTGATGTCGTAGGTGGCCTTGTCGGAGGGCTGGTCGTCCACGGCGTACCAGCTGTAGGCGCCGGTCGGCTCCTGCATCGTCCAGGTGTCGCCGTCCTCGGTGACGGTCCAGCCGTTGGTGCTGAAGTCGCCGCGGGTGGTCGGCGCGGCGACCGGCTCGGGGCTGCCGGAGTAGCTGATCTGCAGGACGTGCCGGTCGTCCTTCGCCACGGGAGCCTCGACCCGCAGGTCCTGGCCGCGACGGTCGAAGGGCACCTCCTCGCCGTCGAGCCGGACGGTGCCGACCTCCAGCGCCGGGCTGAGGTCGAGCACCAGCCGGTCGCTGTCGCGGGCGGCCCGCAGCAGCAGGGTCTGCTCCGCGGTGAGCAGCCGCTCGTCGGGGTCCCAGGCCAGGTCGAGGTCGTAGTGCAGCGCGTCGAGGACGGGGTGGCCGACGCCGGGGTAGACCGGGTCGCGGCGCGGCCGGCTGACCGAGGCGTCCAGCGCCGGGTCGTCGAGCGCGGGCAGCTCGCCGAGGGACACCGGCGCCAGACCCGCGGACGCCGTCGAGCCGGGCTCGGCCAGTACCTCGACCTCGGTGTCCGGCCCGCCCGCCGAGCATGCGGTGAGCCCGAGCGACAGCGCGAGGACGGTGGTCGAGCAGCGCGCGCCGGCGAGCGGGCGTCGAGACCTCGGGACCCGCCTCATGCGTCGGCTGCCAGCAGCGGCCGGGTCAGCCTGCGTCCGTGGTGGATCTGCGCCTTGACGGTGCCGAGCGGCAGCTCCAGCAGCTGCGCGATCTCGTCGTAGGCCAGCCCGTGCACGTCGCGCAGCAGCAGCGGCTGCACGAGCTGGGGGTGGTCGCGCTCGATGACCTCCATCGCCTCCAGCAGGTCCAGGCGGGTGCCGGCGATGACCGAGGTGGTGCGCGGGTCGGGCCGCTCGAGGGGCCCGGCGGCGCTCAGCTCGGTGGGGTCGGCGGGGACGGCCTGCTTCTTCAGTCGGCGGTACGTCGACCGGGCGCTGTTGACGCACACCGCGTGCAGCCACGTGGTGAACCGGCCGCGGCCGTGCCACGAGCCGATCTTGCGGCTGACGTTGAGCAACGCCTCCTGGCAGGCGTCCTCGGCGTCGGCCAGGTGGGGCAGCACGCTGCGGCAGGCGGCCAGCGCACGGGGCTGCACCGCGCCGAGCAGCAGCTCGAGCGCGTCGGTGTCACCGGCCTGGGCGCGTCGCGCCAGGTCGTCGATCTCGTCTGGGTCCAGGGGCCCCGCACTGGTCACGCTTTACCTCCATGGCCCATCATGCCCGGGTGTCGGACACACCTGCTCGCCTGGGACGCTACGTCGTGCGTCGACGGTTGGGATCCGGCGCGTTCGCGACCGTGTGGCTGGCCTACGACGAGCAGTTGGACTCGCCGGTCGCGGTGAAGGTGCTCGCCGAGAACTGGGCCGACGACGGCCAGGTGCACCGCCGGTTCCTCGAGGAGGGCCGCTACCTGCGGCGGGTCGAGTCACCGTACGTCGTGCCCGTCTACGACGCCGGGGAACTGTCCGACGGCCGCCCCTACCTCGTGATGGCCTACGCCGACCAAGGCACGCTCGCGGCGCGCTACGACCCCTCGGCGCCGGGCGGCGGCACGCCCCCCACGCCCGGGCAGTCCCTCGCGGTGCTGCGCCAGGTCGGCGCCGGGCTGCAGGCCCTGCACGACCGGGGCGTGCTGCACCGCGACGTGAAGCCGGCCAACGTGCTGTTCCGCACCGTCGAGGGGTCCGGGGGCGTCCAGGTGCGGGCGATGCTCGGCGACCTGGGGCTCGGCAAGGCGCTGGACGCCTCCTCGCGGCTGACGATGATCGCCGGCACGCCGTCCTACGTCGCACCCGAGCAGGCCCAGGCGGAGTCCCCGGACGCACGTGCCGACCAGTACTCCCTCGGCGCGCTCGCCTACCTGCTGCTCTCCGGGCGCCCGGCCTTCCGGTTCACCAGCCTCCAGCAGGCGGCCGACCCCGCGCCGCCGGAGCCGATGCCGGGTCAGCCCGAGGCCGTCGACGCCGTGGTGCGGAGGGCGCTGGCCCGCGACCCCGACGACCGCTGGCCCGACGTCACGACCTTCGTCGAGGCCGTCAGCTCCGCGGTCGAGCAGTCCCTCGGCCCCGTCGACGACGGTCCCACGCTGCCCTGGCTGCCGCTGGACCCCGACGTCACGCACGCCGGCGCCGGCCCCACGTCGTCCGCCGGTCGAGGTGCGACCAGCGACGAGCGGGCCCCTGTCGGTGGTCGAGCAGCGAGGAGCGCCAGCGACGAGCGGGCCCCTGTCGGTGGTCGAGCAGCGAGGAGCGCCAGCGACGAGCGGGCGTCGAGACCACGCTCCTGGCCGTACGCCGCCGCCGCGCTCGTCCTGGGCGCGGTCGCGGCGACCGGCTCCTTCCTGGTCGCCCGTGACCTCGCGAGCGAGTCGGTGCCCGGCCTCGCGGTCGTGACCGACTCCTCGGGAACCCTGGAGGCGCAGGTCCCGGGCGAGTGGACCGCGGTGACGGGCGACGACGGCTGGCGGGCGCCCCAGGACGACACCGAGTACGCCGCGCTGTCGGTCGGCACCGCGCGGGACTGGACCGCGGAGGCCTCGACCGGCCACGGCGTGTTCCTCGCGCTCATGCCGGGCTCGGACCTGCCCGACCGGATGCCGGGTCACCCCGAGTGCGACACCAGCGCAGCGCCGTACTCCGAGGGCGGGAGCCAGCCCTCGCGCACCGTGGTCCACTCCGGTTGCCCCGGCGGCGTCACCGTCGAGCGGGTCGTCCAGGTCGCGGCCGACCGGCTGCTGTGGGTGCAGGTCCGCAGCCCCGACACCGCCACCGCCAACCGCGTCCTCGACTCCGTCACCACCCGCGGCATCTGACGCCGGTTCGACCGGCCCGGGCGTGGGGTCAGAGGGCGGAGTGGACCGGGCGGCCGGCCACCCAGGTGCCCGCCACCTCGACCTGTCGCAGGTGGGCGGCGGCGTCGGCGGGGGAGTCGGCAGCCTGCAGGGGGTCGTGGTCGAGCAGGGCCAGGTCGCCGAGCGAGCCGACCCGCACGCTGCCGGCGCCGTCCACCGAGGCCCGCAGCACCTCCAGCGGGGTGAGCGCGTGCTCGCCGTGCCACGCCTCGCGCTCGTCGCCGCTGCGGTGCACGGCGGCGGCCATCGCCAGCCATGGGTCCAGCGGGCTGACCGGCGCGTCGGAGCCGAGCACCAGGTCCACGCCGTCGTCGAGCATCCAGCGGAACGCGAAGCACCGCGCCGACCGCTCGCCCCAGATCCGCTCGGTGAGGTCGCGGTCGTCGAGCAGGTGCGCCGGCTGCACGCTGGCGCGGATGCCGAGCCGGGCCATCTCCTTCACGTCGCCGCGGTTGACCATCTGGGCGTGCTCGATCGAGCCGCGCGCACCCGTGTCGGCGTACGACGCCAGCGCCTCGGCCACGGCGGCGTCACCGATCGCGTGGGTGGCGACCTCCAGGCCGCTGGTGTGGGCGATCCGGAGCAGCTCGCGCAGCTCGGCGCCGGAGAGGTTCGGCTGGCCGGAGGGGTACTCCAGCTTGTAGGCGTCGCCGTAGGGCTCGCAGCACCACGCGGTGCGGGTGTTGAGCGAGCCGTCGCTGATGATCTTCAGCGGGCCCATCACCAGCCGGTCGTCGCCGGGGATGATCGGGTCGCCCGAGCGCAGGCCGCGCGAGAGGACGTCGTCGAGCCCCTCGGCGTACGTCGCCATCCGGACCCGCAGCAGGTCGCAGCCCTCGGCCCACTTCTCCTGCCACTCCGGCACGCCGCCGGAGAACTCGAAGTCCACCAGCCCGACCACGCCCATCGACGCGGCGTGGTCGAGGGTGCGGCGGTAGGCCTCGGAGCTGGTGCCGTCGTTGCCGACCAGCGAGGAGAGCCGGGAGTACGCCGCGAACCACTCGGCCTCGCGCACGACCGAGTCGCGCACGGGCATCGCCAGGTGCAGCAGCGCGACGGTGTTGAGCCAGGCGTGGTGGCCGTCGCCGGAGATCAGCACGACCGGCGTCTCGCCGGAGACGGCGTCGAGCTCGGAGACGGTGACCTCGCGCTCCCACCCGGCGGAGCGGTGGCCCCAGCCGATGACGGGGAGGTCGGGGTACTCCGCGACCCGCACCCGGACCTCGTGCAGGGCGTCCTCGGGGCTGCGGGCGCCGGCCAGGTCGAGGCGGCCCGACGTCAGCGTCCACTGCGCCAGGTGCACGTGCTGGTCCCACAGGCCGGGGATCAGCCAGCGCCCGTCCGCGCGTACCTCCTCGACGCCCTCGGGCCGGTGCAGCGTGGGCCCCACCTCGACGACCCGGCCGTCCTCGACCAGGACGTCCATGGGCTCGGTCGGGGTGGGCGAGTCCACCGGGACCAGGCGCGCGTCGCGCAGGATCAGGCTGTGCATGGCGCCGAGCGTAGGCAGAGACCGCGCTGGGACGTGAACCACGGTGCCGCGGCTACCGTGCTGCCCGTGGACGGACGACGGCTCGGGCTCGCGGCCCTGACGGTGGTGGCGATGGCCGCGACCGGCGCGGGCCTGGGGTACGCCGGTGCGGACGACGCCCCGGAGCCGCTGGTCGTCGACGCGGGGCCGGTCGCCGCCGCCGACCCGGACTACCCCCAGGACCGCGAGGTCCGGGTGCTCGAGGACCCGGAGTACCCGACCCTCGAGCCCGGACTCCCGGCGAGCCGGCGCCTGGTCGGCACCAGCCCCTTCGCGATCAGCCTGCCGGTGCCGCGCGGCTGGGTCCGCTCGGACTCGACGGCCGGCGAGGCCCGGTTCTACCCCGAGGCCTACTCCGAGGACATCAAGAACACCTACTTCGTGCGGGTGCGGCTGGTGGCCAACCAGTACCTCTCGGTGGCCGCCCAGCTCGACACCCGCATCCATGCCCTCTCGACCGCGTCGGGCATCGAGGGCTTCACGCTGGAGTCGCGCTCCTTCGACGCCCTGGTCGCGACCTACGTGTCCGAGGGCTACCGCCGGGTGGCGATGGAGCAGTACGTCGCACAGCCGGGTCAGGACACCGCCTTCGCCTACGTGGCGGTCATCGGCCGCGAGCAGGACCGCGACGGGCTCGCTGACCTGCTGGACCGGCTCGTCAGCGGACTGCGCTACCGGTAGCCGGCGCGGGGCCGTCGCTGGCGCCGGTGCTCGTGGAGCGACCTCAGTCGCGCAGGATGCGCAGGATCTCCTCGGCCACCGCCTGCTGCTCGGCGGCGAAGGGATGGAAGGCCAGCGCCTGCCCCGGCACCGTGTCACGACCGGCGATCCAGGGGTCGTCGCTGCAGATGTCGTGGCCGTCGGTGAGGGCGTAGACGTCGACGTACTCGACCTTCGCGCGGCGCGCCCCCTCCTCGACCGCCTCTGCGAGCCCCTCGTTGACCGTGCGCGCGAACGGCAGGTCCCCGGCGGCGATCGGCAGCGCGTCGCACGACTCCTTGCCCTGCGGGACGATCTGCGGGTAGCCGACGACCAGGATCCGCGCGTCGGGTGCTCGGTCGCGGATGCCCTCGACGACCGAGGCGACCCGCTGCTCGATCTTGGCCAGCACCTCGGTGGCCTCGCCCGCGCCGACGTCGGCGCACGGGCTGCCGTCGGGGTCGGTCTGCGCGAGCTGGGCGCAGCCGCCGACGAGCGCGGAGAAGAGGCCGAAGTCGTTGCCGCCGATGGAGAGCGTGACCAGGGAGGTGTCCTCGGTGACGGCGTCGAGCTGGGCCGGCTGGGCGGCCCCGTCGAAGGTGCGCTGCACCCCGATCAGCGAGGTGGTGTCGGCGCCGGAGCAGCTGACGTCGGCGAGCACGGTGCCCTCGAACGCCTCGGCCACGAGCGAGGGGTAGTTGCCGCTCGAGCGCAGGCAGCCGTCGCCGGCGTCGGTCTCGGGGACCAGCGGGGCGGCGGTGTAGGAGTCGCCGAGGGCGACGTAGCGGGGGTACTCGCCCGTGCCGACCGACGGCTCGGGAGACGGCGCGGACGTGGCGCCGGAGGGCCGGTCCGACGCGGGCTCGGCGCGGCCGTCGTCCGCGCACCCGGCCAGGGCGGGGGCGGCGAGTGCGAGCAACAGCACCGGCGCCAGCGAGCGGAGGCGGAGGGGGCGCGCGGCGGCGCGCAGGCGGTGGCGGCTCATGCGGTGACTATGCCAGCGCCACGGTGAGGGCCAGCACGGTCTCGGGGTCCTCCAGCCGGTCGCCGTACAGCTCGCGCAGCTGGCCCATGCGGTAGCGCACGGTCTGCGGGTGCACGAACAGCGCGGCGGCGACCTCCTCGCGCCGGCCGTGGTGGAGCAGCCAGGCGCGCAGCGTCTCGGTGAGCTTCTCGGCCTGGGCGGGCCGCAGGTCCGCGAGCGGGGCCAGCACCTGGGCCCGCAGGTCGGCGCGCGCCTCGGCGTCCGCGTCGAGCACGAGCGCCGGCAGGTGGGCCTCGGTGTCGGGGCCGAGCCCCGCGGCGTGCGCGCGCAGCACCCGGTCGTGCGACGCCCGCACCTCCAGTCACGGTCGCGCCGGTCCCACGACCGCCTCGCGGTCGCGCACCGCGCGCAGCAGCGCGGCCCGCGACCGGCCGTGGGCGTCGGGCACCAGCAGCAGGCTCAGCCCCTCCAGTCCCGGCGCGTCCCGCACCGCGATCGTCGCGCCCGAGACCGCGCCCAGGACCGGCCGCACCTGCGACTCCGGCACCAGCACGGCGCTCAGCGTCTCCGGCTCGGCCCACTCCGCGGACGCCGCCGCTTCCTGCACGGCCTCGGCGGAAGAGCCGTCGAGCAGGTGGCGGGTCACCTCTAGATTCACAGCGAGGTGTCCGGACTCAGGTCGCAGGGCGACCGGCCTGCTGAGGAGGCGCGGCCAACCGGCCCGCCGAGTCGAGTGGCAGACCGCTCGCTGTCATCTGATCAGCGGGACTGCTCTAGTCGAGGCCGCCCACGAAGACCGCTTCGGTGGAGCCCGTCCTCGTCAGGCAGGCTCGTAGCCCCGAGACCAACCGAAGGTCAGGATGCTGAGGGCTGTCGGTGATCGAAAAGTATGCCCCGGCGCCGTCCAACGGCTCCCCAACTCGCGCGACCATGCCGTCTGGCAGCTTGATCGCACCCTCTTTTTCCTCAAAGAGAGTCCCTTCCGGCCAGTAGGAAACGACCGAGTCTACGAGCAGGCATCCGGCCTGCAGGCGCAGTTCCCCCTGAACGCGGGCCATGGGTATGAACCGGGTCCCTAGATCTATCGTTAGCACTCGTGGGGAAACGCCGCGAGAACTTGTGGAATTTTCGGAGGGTGAGCCCTGGGGCTGATTCGTTGGCTGGGACTGGCGGTCCCCGCCGTTCGCACTGCAGGCTGTCGCCAGCGCCGCAACTGTGAAGATTGGGAAGAGCATTTTCACGCTGCTCGTCCATCGCCGACAACTGCGGGATTTCATGATGTAAAGACAACCGTGTCGAGGTCGCGCGTGTAATTCTGTGCCATGAACAATGCATCCCCAGGAAGCCCGATGATACCTGCCTGCATGAAGCCGTAGGCGTCGAAGTTGTAGAACCATGGGCCTCCACTGTCGCCCTTTTCGGATAGGTCGATGTTTGTGCTCAACGGCTCCACTTCAATAAAGGTGTAGGCCGCTCCGCTAAAGGCTCCTAGAGCGTTTTTACTGACAATCTCGCCACATCCATACTTGGTGACTTGTCCGTAGTGACAGACGATGTCGCCGATCGTCATGTTGTTTCGATTCACTCGTCCAGTAGCGGTTCGATTTCCGCTACCCGCAAAGAAGTTCGCGCTCCAAGTGATGTTCGATCCGTCGTACCACCGATAGTCCAGAGACCCATTTTCCTGTCCCCCTTGAAACTGAACCGGGTTACCTTGGTAAGACGATTCAGAGGGACAGTGATGGGCGGTCCCAATTCCGCGGTTTCCAGTGTTGTCCCCTTCGGCCACAACGAAGCCCGCGGTGCACTGACCGAAAGGCAGTCCGCCGCCGAGATGTTCGTCGAATACCTCTCCAACTTTCCACTCGACTGGCACGGGGCTAGCGGCTTGACGGACTGCCTGCAGTTTCGAGTCATCAGGACGAGTCCGGCTCGTCAGACTGATGACGCCCCGTCTCATGTCGAGGGTGCCTGAAATGCGATCGTCAGAGAGTAGGGGCATTACTCTTTCAGAGGCGGCGCGGACCTCTTGCTGATTGAAGCTCGCGTCGTGAACCCGAACGTACTCTGATAAGCCAGCTTTTTGGAAGGCATTACCGACGGATTCGTTGAGTCGTCCACCCACGGTGTAGTAGTCAATGTAAAAAGGATCGCGAACCAGATTTGCTATTTCGGCGAAACCGCCGTCGAGTTTTGCATAGTCAATGCCGTCGACCCGTTCGCGCAAGTCGTCGATGCGGAGCATGTACTCAAAGGGAAGGCCGAGTTCTTGGGCCGCTGCGGCTGTGTCTGGAGCCTCGGCAGCAAGACTCGACTGGACTGACCTAACCGCAGATGTGCTTGGTGCTGGTGACTGCTGGACCGGCGACGAAGTCGCCGACGCGGTCGCCCACGCCGGTAGGCAGGCACGACACGCAGCGAAGGAGAGAATTTGTGTAGTGCGGCGCAGATTCATTGCGGACCCCGAGAGGGAAGTTGTCGACTTCAGTTGAAGTCACGAGAGGATGACACAGCACCGTTACCACAGCACGCACTTCTCCGGACATCTAGACCAGCTGTGGATGGCCCGTTCACCTGGCGTGCTTTTTGTCCCGTGGATGTGCCGGGCGAAGGCTGACCAACTCCAACCCAGATAGTGAGGGCTCGGGTGGGGTTGGGGCAGGCGATGCCTTCCAACACGCCGCCAGGTGCCATCCCAGCAACAGGCCCAGAGTAGGTGGGTGACAGTGGTCGGGGCTGTGCGCTACCAAGGTGCAACCACGAAGGCTCAGGCAAGCGCGACTGTGAGGGCGAGCACGGTGGGGGGGTCCTCGAGGCGGTCGCCGTACAGCTCGCGCAGCTGGCCCATGCGGTAGCGCACGGTCTGCGGGTGCACGAAGAGCGCGGCGGCGACCTCCTCGCGCCGGCCGTGGTGGAGCAGCCAGGCGCGCAGCGTCTCGGTGAGCTTCTCGGCCTGGGCGGGCCTCAGGTCGGCGAGCGGCGCGAGCACCTGGGCGCGCAGGTCGGCGCGTGCCTCGGGGTCGGCGCCGAGCACGAGCGCGGGCAGGTCGGCCTCGGTGTCGGGGCCGAGGCCGGCTTCGCGGGCGCGCACGGCCCGGTCGTACGACGCCCGCACCTCCAGCCACGGTCGCGGCGGCCCCACGACCGCCTCGCGGCCCTCCACGGCGCGCAGCAGTCCGGCCCGACCCCGGCCGTGCGCATCGGGGACGAGCAGCAGTCCCGCCTCCTCGACCCCCGGGGCCTCGGGGAGGGCGAGAGTGGCCCCGCTGACGGCGGTGAGCACCGGGCGCAGCTGCGCCTGGGGGACCAGCACGGCGGTCAGGGTGGTCGGGTGCGGCCACTCCGCCACGGTCGCGGCGTCGCGCGCGGCCTCGGCGGAGACGCCGTCGAGCAGCTGCCCGGCCAGTCGTTCGAGGAGGCGCTGCCGCACCCGACCGGTGGTGGCCAGCTCGTCGGTGTGCCCCGCGGCCGAGGACGCCGACAGCTCGTCGATGAAGGCGAAGACCAGCTCGGCGAAGCGGGCCAGCGTCTCGGCGTCCATGCCGCTCTCGACCGCGCCGCGGGACAGCTCGCGCCAGGAGACCCGGGCGCCGATCCGGTAGGCCGAGAGCAGGGCGTCGGTGCTCCGGCCGCTGCGGGCCTCGCCGCGGCCGAGCTGGTAGGCGCCCTCGACGGCGGGGGCCGTCGGCGTGCGCGGGTCGACGCCGCGCCGGCCGCTGGCCAGGGAGAGGAAGCCGCCCAGCGCCAGCTGCACCGCGTTGCGGATGTTGTCGCCCATCGACCCGGACAGCGCGTCCTGGTAGGCGGGGACCTCGTCGGTGATGGCGGCGACGACCTGCTCGGCGACCGAGGGCAGGTCGCTGCGCAGGCGGGTCGCGGTGCGCGGCGGCAGCACCAGCCCGTGGCCGGCGGTCCGGCGGGAGGCCGCTCGGGGCTGGGAGCGAGGCACCGACACTTCTCCTTCTTTGTCTCGGGCGAACAAGAACTTAGCCCAGGTTCACGTCGCTGGCACAGGACTTTATCGTCCCTGGCCAGCACCATGGAAGACATGACGACGCTCCCCCTGCCCGCCCCGCGCCAGCGCGGTGCCGGTCGGCTGCTGCGCCAGCGTGCCCGGTCCCTGGCGCAGGCCGCGGTCACGCCGCTGGACCTCGACGACCTGCTCGACCACTTCCACCCGCTGCGCCGCGGTGCCGAGCTCTCCGGCCGCGTCGTGGAGGTCCGCCCCGAGACCGCCGCGTCCGCGACGCTGGTGATCAAGCCCGGCCGCGACTGGGCCGGTCACGTGCCGGGGCAGTACGTCCGCGTCGGCGTCGACGTCGACGGCGTGCGCCTGTGGCGCACCTACTCCCTGACCCACGGCCCGCGCCCCGACGGCTGCCTCTCGATCACGGTCAAGGCCATCGACGGCGGCGTGGTCTCCGGCCACCTGGTGCGCCGCACCCGCCCCGGCACGATGCTGCGCCTGGCCCAGGCGGCGGGCGACTTCGTGCTGCCGGACCCGCTGCCCGGCAAGCTGCTGCTGGTCACCGCCGGCTCCGGCATCACCCCGGTGATCGGGATGCTGCGCAACCTCTTCTCCCGTGCGGAGGTCCCGGCCACCGACATCGTGCTGATCCACTCGGCGCTCTCGCAGGCCGAGGTGATCTTCGCGACGGAGATCCGCTCGTACGCCGCCCGCGGGCTGCTCCGGCTGGTCGAGCTGCACACCGACACCCACGGCCTGCTCGACGTCGACTCCCTCAGCGAGCTGGTCCCGGACCTGGCCGAGCGCCCGACGTACGCCTGCGGGCCGGCGGGTCTGCTCGACGCTCTCGAGGCGCACCACGAGGCGCAGGGCCTGGTGCTGCACACCGAGCGGTTCCGCCCGGTCGTGCTGGCCGCCCCCGGCGAGGGCGGCACCGTCACCTTCGCCGACGGTCGCGAGGTGGCAGCCGACGGCGCCACCCCGATCCTCGACGCCGCCGAGCAGGCGGGGGTCCTCATGCCCAGCGGCTGCCGGATGGGCATCTGCATGGGCTGCGTGCTGCCGATGAAGGAGGGAGCCGTCCGCGACCTGCGCAACGGCGCCCTCACCGTCGCCGTCCCGGGGGAGACCGACCCGGCCGGCGTCCCGATCCAGACCTGCGTGAGCGCGCCCGCGGGCGCCTGCTCCGTCGACCACTGACCACTCCCACCCCGAGGAGAGACCTGCGATGACCACCATCACCCGCAAGCCCGAGAACCCCACCGCCCACCTCACCGAGGCAGACATCGAGCAGATCGGCATCGAGCTGGACGCCATCCGCCAGGACGTCATCGACTCCCGGGGCGAGAAGGACGCGGCCTACATCCGCCGCATCGTCGACGTGCAGCGCCGCCTCGAGCTCGGCTCGCGTGCGGTGCTGCTCGGCTCCGCGCTGCCGCCGCTGTGGGTGCTCGGCACCATCGGCCTGTCGGTCGCGAAGATCCTCGAGAACATGGAGATCGGGCACAACGTCATGCACGGCCAGTGGGACTGGATGCGTGACCCGAAGATCCACTCGACCACCTGGGAGTGGGACAACGCCTCGACCGCCGACGGCTGGAAGCACAGCCACAACCAGATCCACCACACGTACACGAACATCGTCGGCAAGGACAACGACCTCGGCTACGGCATCATGCGCGTCGACGAGGACCAGCGGTGGTACCCCGCCTACCTCGCGCAGCCGCTGTGGAACTTCATCAACGCCTGCTTCTTCGAGTACGGCATCGCTGCCTACGACCTCGAGCTCGGCAAGAACCTCAAGGTGCCGAAGGACAAGCGCAGCGAGGAGTTCAAGCAGAACCTCTCCAAGACGCTGAAGAAGATCCGCAAGCAGGCCACGAAGGACTACGTCGTGCACCCGCTCGTGGCGCTCCCGTTCGGCGGTGCCGTCGGGGCGCTGGCCGGCAACTTCGTCGCCAACGTGGTGCGCAACGTGTGGTCGCACTCGGTGATCATGTGCGGCCACTTCCCCGAGGGCGTGGAGACCTTCGAGAAGAAGGCGATCCCGGACGACGAGACCCGCGGCGAGTGGTACGTCCGCCAGATGCTCGGCTCGGCCAACATCTCCGGCGGCCGGTTCACGCACCTGATGACCGGCAACCTGTCGCACCAGATCGAGCACCACCTCTTCCCCGACCTGCCGTCCAACCGGTACGCCGAGGTCGCCCCCAAGGTGCAGGCGCTGTTCGAGAAGTACGACCTGAACTACCACCAGGCCCCCCTGCCGCAGCAGGTCTACTCGGCCTGGCACAAGGTCGTGCGGCTCTCGCTGCCCAACGACTGGCTGGCCACCACCACCCCGAAGAACCTCCCCGCCCAGCTCAAGACGCTGTGGGCGATGTCGACCAAGGGCCCCAAGGTCCGTCGCGCCGCCCAGGCCCGGCTGACCCAGCTCGCCCGGCGCCAGCAGGCCGAGCGCAGCGAGGCGGCAGCCGCCGCGGCCTGACCCGGGGCGCGTCGGCTCAGGCCAGCCCGAGCCGACGCGCGGACTCCTCGCGCATCTCGACCTTGCGGATCTTGCCGGTGACGGTCATCGGGAACTCCTCGACCACCAGCACGTAGCGCGGCACCTTGTAGTGCGCGAGCCGCCCGGCGCAGAACTCGCGGACGGCCGCGGCGTCCAGGGGCTCGGCTCCCTCGCGCAGCCGGACCCAGGCACAGAGCTCCTCGCCGTACCGCTCGTCGGGGACGCCGACGACCTGGACGTCCTCGACGTCGGGGTGGGAGTAGAGGAACTCCTCGATCTCGCGCGGGTAGATGTTCTCGCCGCCGCGGATGACCATGTCCTTGATGCGACCGACGATGTTGCAGTAGCCGTCCTCGCGCATGACGGCCAGGTCGCCGGTGTGCATCCAGCCCTCGTCGTCGATGGCCTCGGAGGTGCGGTCGGGGTCGTCCCAGTAGCCCAGCATCACCGAGTAGCCGCGGGTGCACAGCTCGCCGGTGGCGCCGCGCGGCAGCGTCTCCCCGGTGCCCGGGTCGACGACCTTGATCTCGACGTGCGGGTGGACCCGGCCGATGGTCTCGGTACGTCGCTCCAGGTCGTCGTCGGCGAGGGTCTGGCAGGACACGGGGCTGGTCTCGGTCATGCCGTAGGCGATGGAGGCCTGCTCCATGTGCATCTCGGAGACGCAGCGCTTCATCACCTCCACCGGGCAGATCGAGCCGGCCATGATGCCCGTGCGCAGCGAGGACAGGTCGCGCTCGGCGAAGCTCGGGTGGTGCTGCATCGCGATGAACATCGTCGGCACGCCGTAGACCGCCGTGCAGCGCTCCTCCTCGATGGTGCGCAGCGTGGTCTCGGGGTCGAAGCCGGGCGCGGGGATGACCATCGTGGCGCCGTGGGTGGTGCACCCGAGGTTGCCCATGACCATCCCGAAGCAGTGGTAGAAGGGCACCGGGATGCACAGTCGGTCGGCGTCGGTGAAGCCGATGGTCTCGGTCACGAAGAAGCCGTTGTTGAGGATGTTGCGGTGGCTGAGCGTGGCGCCCTTGGGGTAGCCGGTCGTGCCGGAGGTGTACTGGATGTTGATGGGGTCCTCCGGGCGCAGCGACGCCGCGCGCTCGGCCAGCTCCTCGTCGCCCACCGTCGTGCCCTGGGCGATCAGCTCGCCCCAGTCGTCGGTGTCGAGCAGGACCACCCGCTCGAGGGTCGGGCACTGGCCGCGGACCTCGGCGACCATCGCCCGGTAGTCGCTGGTCTTGAACGACGACGTCGCCACCAGCATCCGTAGGCCCGACTGGTTGACCGCGTAGGCCAGCTCGTGGGTGCGGTAGGCGGGGTTGACGTTGACCAGCACCACGCCGACCGTGGCGGTGGCGTACTGGGTGATGGTCCACTCCGCGCAGTTGGGCGCCCACACGCCCAGCCGGTCGCCGCGCTGGAGGCCGGCCGCCACCAGCCCTCGGGCCAGGGCGTCGACGTCGCGGGCCAGCTCCGCCCAGGTCCACCGCCGTCCGGTGGCGACCTCGACCAGCGCCTCGGCATCGGGCCGGGCGGCCACGGTCTGCTCGAAGTTCGCGCCGATCGTCTGCTCCAGGAGCGGGACGTCGGTGGGGCCGGCGGCGTAGGAGAGGGAGCCTGCTGGGGAGCCCGAGAGGGGTGTGGTCCGAGTCACGCCGTCACCGTACGACGGTCTCCACCCACCCGGGACGGCGGTGGTCCCACCAGCGACCGCGGGTGCCCCCAGAGCACGTGTCGCGGACGGTGCGCAGCCGGACGGTGTCGAGGAAGTCCGAGGCCAGCTCCTCCGGCAGCCCGTCGTAGGGCGAGTCCTGCGACGCGTGCTCGGCCATCGCCTCGGCCAGCCGGGCACGGTGGGCGGACACGTCGATCGTCGCGGTGACCAGGTCGTCGGGGGTGCCGAGCTCGACGTCCTCGACGGCCAGGTGCTCGCGGTCGGGATGCTCGGCGCGCTGGTGCTCGACCCAGCGGACCATCGAGGACCGGGCCAGGCAGACCAGGTGCACCCGCGGCACACCGGCGGCCGTCGCGGCGGCGACCGCCGCGTCCCGCATCACCTCGTGGTCGCGGTGCCCGTCGCTGGCGTCGAGCGTGACCACCACCTCCGGGCGGACTCGCGCGACGTGTGCCTCCAACTCGGCGGCGAGCGCGTCCGGGTCGAGCGCCGCCAGGGTGCCCGGCTCCGGCTCTCCGCTCATGCCGGAGTCGCGGTGCGCCAGCAGCGTCACCTCGCGTACGCCGAGAACGGCCGCCGCCCGGTGCAGCTCGCGCTCGCGGACGACCCCGAGAGGCTCGTCGCCGGTCCCGCCCTCGCCGGCCTCGCCGCGCGTGGCGCACACGACGTAGGTGTCGGTGCCGGTGGCGGCCGCGTGCAGCAGCAGTCCGCCGCAGCCGAAGGTCTCGTCGTCAGGGTGCGCGACCGCGACCAGCAGGCGGGTGGGGGCTCCGGGGGAGTGGCTCATCGACGGCTCCGATCGCTCCGATCTCGATGCTGCACTCCGCAGTATGCTCGGCCTGACGATGCTGCGCAACGCAGTATGTGTGAAGATGCGGCATGACCACGCGTGAGCCGGCCCGCCCCGTCACCGGCTACGCCGTCCTCGGGCTGCTCTCGCTACGGCCCTGGACGACCTACGAGCTGGCCCAGCAGGTGCGCCGCAGCCTGCACTGGTTCTGGACCCGGGCCGAGCGGCGGATCTACGAGGAGCCCAAGCGCCTGGTGGACCACGGCTGGGTCGAGGCGGTCGAGGGGTGGACGGGCAGGCGGCGGCACACGACCTACGCCATCACCGAGGCCGGGCGGGAGGCGCTGGCGGCCTGGCTCGGAACGCCGGCGCAGGTCCGCACTGTCGAGGACGAGGCGATGCTGCGGGTCTTCTTCGCCGACGGCGGGACGCTCGACCAGCTGCGGGCGCGACTCGACGAGCTGGCGGAGGTGACCCGGGAGCGGCTCGAGGAGCTGGCGACGATGACCGAGCAGCTGCTCGTCGACGGCGGGGCCTTCCCCGACCGGCTGCACCTGCAGGCGCTCGCCCTGCGCCGTCACGTCGACCAGGAGGTCGACACCCTGGCCTGGGCCACGTGGGCTCGTCGACAGACCGAGCGCTGGTCGTCGACGACCGACCCGGTCGGCTGGGACGCGCGCCGCGTGCTGCGCGAGGTGCTCACCGACGCGCGCGGCTGAGGCCGGCTACGGCCTGTCCGATCACGTTGTCCGAGGGTCCAGGCCGGACCCGCGGTCATCGCAGGTGGCAGGCCGCCAGGTGGCCGCGGTCGTCGGGCAGGACCGGCAGCGGGGTGCGGACGCAGTCGTCGGCGACCCCGGCCGCCTGCGCCGTACCGTCGGCGAGGGCGGGGCAGCGGGGGTGGAAACGGCAGCCCGTCGGGATCGCCGTCGGGTCCGGGACCTCCCCGCGCAGCACGACCGGCTCGAGGTTGCGCGACTCGGGCACCACCGAGAGCAGTGCGCGGGTGTAGGGGTGCCGGGGGTCCGCCAGGACCTCCTCGGTGGGACCGCACTCCACGACTCGGCCGAGGTACATCACCGCGATCCGGTCCGCGATGTTCCATGCCAGCCCGAGGTCGTGGGTGACGACCAGCACCCCGAGGCCGCGGCTCTCGCGCAGCCGCAGCAGCAGCGAGAGCACCTCGCCGCGGATCGAGGCGTCCAGCGCCGAGACCGGCTCGTCGGCGACCAGCAGCCGCGGCTGCAACGCCAGCGCGCCCGCGATGAGCACCCGCTGCCGCTGCCCGCCGGACAGCTCGTGCGGGTAGCGGAGGAACAGCTGCTCCGGCGGGCGCAGGCCGGCCGCGGCCAGCGCCTCGGCGACCAGCTCGTGCTCCGGGCGCCCGGCGGCCCGCGGCACGTCGTGCAGCCGCAGGCCCTCGGCGACCGAGTCGTAGACCGTGTGCCGGGGGTTCAACGCCCCGGCGGGGTCCTGCAGCACCATCTGCACCTCGCGACGCAGCGGACGCAGGGCCTTGGCCCCCCGTCCGATCGGCGTGCCGTCGAGCAGCACCTCCCCGCTGGTCGGCTGCTGCAGCCCGACCAACGTGCGTGCGAGCGTGGTCTTGCCCGACCCGGACTCGCCGACCAGCGCGAGGATCTCCCCGGAGCGCAGCGACAGGTCGGCACCGTCCAGCGCCACCGAGCGAGCCCCGGAGCGGCCCCCCGCGCGGGTGCGGAACTCCACGCTTACCCCCCGGGCCTCCAGGGTGCGGGACTCAGTCACGGGGCGCTCCTTCCAGCTTCAGGCAGGCGGCCAGGCGTCCCGGCCGGTGCTCGACGAGCCCGGGGTCCTGCGCCCGGCAGTCGTCGTCGGCCAACGGGCAGCGCGGCGCGAACGAGCAGCCCGGTGGCACGTCGCGTGGGTCCGGCGGGTCGCCGGGCAGACCCGCGGGCGCGTAGCGGGAGGCCGGGTCGCCGATCCGCGGGAACGCCGCGCACAGCGCGCGGGCGTAGGGGTGCAGCGCGGCCGCCACCACGTCGGCGGCGGGCCCCTGCTCGACGATGCGGCCGGCGTACATCACCGCGATCTCGTCGCACAGGTCGGCGAGCACCGAGAGGTCGTGGCTGATGACCACCATCCCGACGTCGAGGTCGCGGGTCAGCCGGCTCAGCAGGGCCAGCACCTGCGCCTGCACCATGACGTCCAGGGCGGTGGTGGGCTCGTCGGCCACCACCAGGTCGGGGCGGCAGGCCAGTGCCATCGCGATCATGACGCGCTGCCGCTGCCCGCCCGAGAGCTGGTGGGGGTACGCCGAGGCCCGCGAGGCCGGGAGGCCGACCTGCTCGAGCAGCTCGGCGACCCGCGCGCGCACCTCGGCCGCCGGGACCGAGGGCTCGTGCAGCGTGATCGGCTCGGCGATCTGGTCGCCGATGCGGTGCACCGGGTTGAGGGAGTGCAGGGCGCCCTGGAAGACGATGGAGGCCCCCGCCCAGCGCACCGCGCGCAGGTCGCCCCACCGCATGGTCAGCACGTCGCGCCCCTGCAGCAGCACTTCGCCCTCGACCACGGCGCTGGCCGGTTGCAGCCGCAGGACGGTGCTGGCGAGCGTCGACTTGCCGCAGCCGGACTCACCGGCGATGCCGAGGACCCGGCCGCGACGCACCTGAAGGTCGACCCCGCGCACGGCGCGGGCAGGAGCACCGCCCCCACCCGCGGGCCCGGTCGAGCGGTAGGTGACGTGCAGGTCGCGCAGCTGCAGCAGCGGCGTCTCGGGGGCGCTCATGGCTGCCTCAACCGGGGGTCGAGGACCGACTCGAGCGCCTGGCCCACCAGCGTGAACGCCAGCACGACCAGCGCCACGCACACCCCGGGCGGGACGATGAACCACCACGAGCCGGTCGTGATCGCGCCGACCCGGAAGGCGTCCTGGAGCATCGACCCCCAGCTGACCCGGGTCGGGTCGCCCAGCCCGAGGAAGGCCAGGGTCGTCTCGGCCAGGATCGCCAGCGCGACCGTCAGCGCCGTGTTGGCGAAGACCAGCGGGGCCACGTTGGGCAGCACGTGCCGGCGCAGCAGGTGGCCGTGACCGGCGCCCAGGCCGCGGGCCCGGTCCAGGAAGCCGCGCTCCTTGATCGACAGCGTCTGGCTGCGCACCAGCAGGGCGGTGCTGGTCCACGAGGTGACGCCGATGACCAGCGCGATGTTCAGCAGGGAGCGTCCCAGCACGCTGGCCAGCACGATCGCCAGCGGCAGGAACGGCAGCACCAGGAACCACTCGGTGAGGCGGAACAGGATGCCCCCCGGCCACCCCCCGAAGTAGCCCGACAGCAGACCGACCAGGGTGCCGATCACCATCGAGATGACCGTGGCCAGCAGCCCCACCAGCAGGCTCACCCGGGCGCCCCAGACCAGCAGGGTCAGGACCGAGCGCCCGTTGTCGTCGGTGCCGAGCCAGAACTCGCCCGACGGCGCCTCGAGCACGCCGCCCTGGGCGCGGGTCACCGAGAGCCCGTCGGCGTCGGCCAGCACCGGCGCGAGGAGGGCGATCAGCACGAAGCCGAGCAGGACGGCCGCACCGACCAGGCCCGCGCGCTGCTGGCGGAACTCCGCCCAGCCCGCCGACCACGCGGCCCGCCGGCGCTGCCGGGCCACGGCCACCGTGGCGCTCACGTGCGCACCCGCGGGTCCAGCACGCCGTAGAGCAGGTTGGCGGCGAGGTTGGCCAGGATCACGCAGGTCGCGGCGACCAGGAAGGTGCCCTGCAGGACCCAGAAGTCCGGGATCTCCAGGGCCTCGGTGGCCAGCAGGCCCAGCCCCGGGATCGAGAAGACCGTCTCGACGGTGATCGCCCCCGCGACCACGAAGCCGAAGTTGAGGGCCACGACGGTCGTCGTCGGCAGCAGCGCGTTGGGGACGGCGTGGCGGTCACGCACCGCGGCGTCGCGCAGGCCCTTGGCGCGTGCGGTGACCAGGTAGTCGCTGCGCACCTCCTCCAGCAACGAGCTGCGCATCACCAGGGCGTAGTCGGCGAGGTAGGCCAGCGTCAGCGTCAGCACCGGCAGGGCGAGGTGGTGGGCGGTGTCGGCGACCCCGGCCAGGCTCCACGGGTCCGCGTCGACCGAGTGCAGCCCGCCGGTGGGGAAGAGGCCGGGCAGGGGCCCGGGCCCGACCGCCAGGGTGGCGATGAGCAGCAGGCCCAGCCACCACTCCGGCATGGAGTAGAGCGTCAGCGAGGTGCTGGTGGAGAACCGGTCGAACGCCCTGCCGCGCGCCCAGGCGGCACGGACCCCGATCCAGATGCCGATGAGGGCCGCGAGCACCGTCGAGCTCCCCACCAGCAGCAGCGTCGGGCCGATCCGGTCGAGGATGAGCTCGGAGACGGGCACCCGGTAGCGCAGCGAGATGCCCAGGTCGCCCGAGAGCGTGGTGGTCAGGTAGGTCCAGAACTGCTGCGGCAGCGGCTGGTCGAGCCCGTAGGTGGCGTTGAAGTCCTCGACCTGCTCCGCGGTGGTGAAGCGGCCACGGCCCAGGGTCCGGGCGGGGTCGCCCGGGAGCACCCGGAAGAGGAAGAAGTTGACGACCAGCACGAACCCGAGGCTGGCCAGCGCGCCCAGCCCCTTCGTGGCGGCGTACCCGGCGTAGCCCCCGCCGAGGCGCCGCCGGGTGGGGGCGAGCGCGGCGACCTCGGGGCCGGCGGTCAGCGTCACTCCCGGTCCTCGACGCTGCCCCGCCGACGCAGTGCGACCACCACCCCGGCAGCGATGAGGACGACGAGCGCACCGCCGCCGACCAGCGCGCCGGTCCCGAGCCCCTCGGAGGTCTCGGCGTCGGCGGCGCGCGTGGCGGTGGTCCGTCCGTCGCAGTCGTCCGCCTCGGCGGCCGGTCGCAGGGAGCGGTAGGAGTGCGTGCCGAGCTGGAAGAGCCAGGCACCCGAGGGCGCGGGCTGGTTGAGCAGGCAGGCGAAGCGGTCGCTGCGCACGGCCTGGCCGGTGGTGTTGTAGGCGGTCACGATGTACGGCGCGTCCTCGAAGAGGATCTGCTGCATCTGCTGGATCTGCCCGGCGCGCGCCGCGGCGTCGAGCTCGGAGCCCTGCTGCTCGAAGAGGGCGTCGTACTCCTCGTCGCAGTACCAGGAGTCCGACCACCCGCCCCGCTGGTCGCAGGTCATGTAGCTGAGCATCGACGTCGGGTCCGCGTCGACGAACCAGCCCCACTCGAAGGCGTCGAACTCGCCGGCGAGGATCACGTCGGTGAGCTTGGAGGACTCCACGGTGGTGACCTCGGACACGATGCCCAGGTCGGCGAGCCACTCGGCGAAGTAGGCCATCACGTCGGTGGAGGTGGAGGAGTCGGCGCGGGCGAAGAGCCGCAGTGTGCCGAGCGGCGAGCCGTCGGGCAGGGTGCGCAGCCCGTCGGCCCCCACGGTGTAGCCCGCCTCGTCGAGCAGGGCCGCGGCGCGCTCGGGGTCGTGGGCGAGGTCCTCGGCCGGAGGCTCCCAGTGGAAGGTGGGGTAGCCCGGCGGGATGATGGTCGAGCCCGTGCGGCCGGCGCCCTGGTAGACGGTGTCGACGAGCTGCTGGCGGTCGACCGCGAGGCTGAGGGCGAAGCGGAACGCCGGGTCGAGCACCGCGGGGTTGGCATCGCCGATCGGCTCACCGGTGTCCAGGTCCACGGACCCTGCGTTGAACGAGATCTCGTCGAAGCCCGGGGTGTCGGCGTTCTGGGCCGTCACGCCGGCGCGCCCCTCCAGCGCCTTGACCTGCAGCGCCGAGATGCCCTCCACGTAGTCGACCTCGCCCTTGATGAGCGCCTGGACCGCCGGGTCCTCGCTCTTGAACACGCGGAAGACCAGCTCGTCGACGTGCGGGGCCCCCTTCCAGTAGTCGTCGTTGGCCTCGAAGCGGTACGTCGAGCCGCCCGCCGTGCCCTCGACCAGCCGGAAGGGACCGGAGCCCACCACCGGCCGGCCGTCGGCCGGCTCGGCCGCGAAGGAGCGCATCTCCTCGTCGGTGATGTCGCCCCACACGTGCTCGGGCAGGATCGGGATCGGCAGCATCGGGAGCACGCTGTTGGGCCGCTCCAGGGTCAGGACCACCGTGGTGGGGTCGGTGGCCTCGACCGCGGTCACGCCCGAGAGCCAGGAGCGCCAGGTGGCCGAGCCGGGACCCCGGTCGATGACCTCGCCGTAGGTGTAGGCGACGTCCTCGGCGTCCAGCACCTCGCCGTCGGACCAGGTGACGTCGTCGCGCAGGGTGAAGGTCCACTCCAGGCCGTCCTCGCTGGTCTCCCAGGAGGTGGCCAGGGCGGGGCCCACGCTGAGGTCGTCGACGTCGAAGTCGATGAGGTAGTCGTAGGTCAGCGCCCACATCTCGTAGGACTCGACCTCGATGCCGAGGAACGGGTTGAAGCTGTCGACCTCGTTGAGCATCGCGACGGTGAAGCGCACCGGGTCCTCGCCGCCGGCCGCGGCCGGTGTCGTGGCCAGCCCGGTGGCCAGCGGGGCCAGCAGGGCGGCGCCGCAGGCCACTCCCGCGAGGGCCCTGCGCGTCGTACCTTTCAGTCCGTGAGCCAGCCGACCGACGCCCCGCTCGCCCCGCCCACGGCGGCGGCGCGTGTCATCACCCGCACCGAGCACGGCGTCGTGAGGCCCGACCCGTACGCCTGGCTGGCGGAGACCGACTCCGAGGCCGTGCTGGCCCACCTGAGGGCCGAACGGGCCTACTACGACGCTGCGTCTGCGCATCTGCACTCCCTGGTGGAGGACCTGGCCTCCGAGATGACCTCGCGGGTGCCGGTGGAGGAACGGTCACCGGAGTGGAGCCGTCGACGGTTTTCCTACTACATCGAGCACCGTGCCGGTAGTGAGTACGGCGCGATTCGACGCAGAATCCGCGCCGAACAGCCATATTCTGAGACGATTTCCGTTGTAGATCCAGATTTTACCTACGGTTTACGCACAACGGGGCAGGCCGACAGCGGTCCGGCCCCCGACGAGACCGTGCTCGACCTGGACGCCCTCGACGCCGGCACCGGCCACCTCGAGGTCGGCCTGACGCTGGTCAGCCCCGACGAGGACCTGCTGGCCTACTCCGTCGACACCGACGGGGACGAGGTCTACGCCCTGGCCTTCCGCGACCTGCGCACCGGGCAGGACCTGCCCGAACGGGTCGCGCGCAGCTACTACGGCGGCGCCTGGAGCGCCGACTCGCGGCAGTTCTTCTACACCGTCCACGACGCCGCCTACCGGCCCCACCAGGTCTGGCGCCACGCCATCGGCACGCCCGTCGAGCAGGACGTCCTGGTGCTGGAGGAGCCCGACGAGTCCTTCGCCCTGCACCTGCGCGGCACCCGCAGCGGCGACCTGGTCGTGATCCTCGCCGAGAGCCGCAGCACCAGCGAGACCTGGGTCGTCGACGCGCACGACCCGCAGCAGCCGCCCCGCTCGGTCGGCGGGCGCCGGCACGGGGTGGGCTACCGCGTCGAGCACGCGCCCGGCCCGCACGGCGGTGAGCTGCTGGTGCTGACCGACGACGGCGCGCAGGAGCTGCGGCTGGTCCGGGCCCCGGTGCCCGGCCCCGAGGGCGCCGACCACACGACGTGGTCGCCCGTGCGCGAGGAGGACCCCGCCGAGCGGCTGGAGCGGCTCGACGTGGTCGGCGGGCACGCCGTGCTGAGCGTGCGTCGCGAGGCCGAGCACCGGCTGCGCGTCCTGCCCCTGGACGACCTCGCCGGCGAGGGCGTGCTGGTCTCCAGCCGCTTCCCCTGCGGAGCGGTGCACCTGGCACGCAGCACCGACCCCGACGCCGACCACGTGATCGTGGTCGACCGGGCGCACCTGCAGCCCGCGGTGTGGTCGAGGGTGGACCTGGCCACGGGCCGGCTCACCGACGTGCACCACCAGCACGCCCCGGGCCTCGACCCCACGGCCTACGTGACCGAGCGGCACCGGGTCACCTCGACCGGCGGGGCCTCGGTCCCGATCACCGTCGTACGCCGCCGGGAGACGCCGCTCGACGGCACCGCCCCGGCGCTGCTGTGGGCCTACGGCGCCTACGAGTACACCTTCGAGCCGGAGTTCGACCCGGCGCTGCCGAGCCTGCTGGACCGCGGGGTCGTCTTCGCGCACGTGCACGTGCGCGGCGGCGGGGAGGGCGGTCGACGCTGGTGGCTCGACGGGAGGCTGGAGCACAAGCAGCACACCTTCGACGACCTGCTGGCCGCGGCCGACGGGCTCGACGGGCTGGTCGACGGCACCCGGCTGGCGACCCGCGGCCTCAGCGCGGGCGGGCTGCTGCAGGGCGCGGTGCTCAGCCAGCGTCCCGAGCGGTGGCGGGCGGTCGTGGCCGAGGTGCCCTTCGTCGACGTCGTCACGACCATGCTCGACGCGAGCATCCCGTTGACCGTCAACGAGTGGGAGGAGTGGGGCGACCCGCGTCGGCCCGAGGAGCACGCCTGGATGCTGGCCTACTCGCCCTACGACAACCTGCCGGCGGCGGGCTCGCGCCCCGACCTCCTGGTCACCGGGGCCCTGCACGACCCCCGCGTGATGGTGCACGAGCCGGCCAAGTGGGTGGCAGCGCTGCGGGCCGGCGACCCGGAGTGGGGCGCGCGGTGCGTGTTCCGCTGCGAGACCGGCGCGGGGGCGCACAGCGGCCCGTCGGGCCGGCACGCGCACCTGCACTACGAGGCCGAGGTCCTCGCGTGGGTCCTGGACCGGGTGGGTGCCCGGTGAGCGGCCTGCTCGAGGAGGTGCTCGACCTGACCCGGGCCCTGATCCGGCTCGACACCAGCAACGCCCCCGAGGCGGCACTGGGCCGCTACCCCGGCCAGGAGACCCCCGCGGCCGAGCTGTTGCGCGACTACCTCACCGACCACGGCGTCGAGTGCGAGCTGGTCGCCCGCGACCCGCGCCGGGCCAACCTCGTGGCCCGCATCCCCGGCAGTGGGGAGGCCCCCTCGCTGGCCTTCGTCGGGCACACCGACGTGGTGCCCGCCGATCCCCGGGACTGGACCCACCCGCCCTTCGAGGCCCGCGTCGACGACGACGGCTGGCTGTGGGGTCGTGGCGCCGTCGACATGAAGGGCGAGGTCGCCGGCCGGGCCGTCGCCATGGCGCGGCTGGCCCGCGAGGGCTTCCGCCCGCGGGGTGACCTGTGGCTGCTGGCGGTCGCCGACGAGGAGGACGGGATGTACGACGTCGGGATGCGCTGGCTGCTCGAGCAGCGCCCCGACATCCGCCCGGCGTACGCCGTCAACGAGGGCGGCGGTGAGCGGATGCGCCTGGTCGACGGTCGTGAGGTGGTCGTCCTCGGCGTGGGCGAGAAGGGCACCTTCCCCGTGCGCGTCAGCGCCGTCGGCGAGGCCGGCCACGCCTCGACCCCCACCATCGGCGACAACGCCGTGCCGCACCTGGGAGAGGTGCTGCGACGCATCGGGAGGGGCATGCCGGCACCCGAGCGCTCACCCCTGGTCGACCGGACGCTGGAGGTCCTGCTCGGTGCGGTGCCCGAGGACCTGGTGGACGGCCTGGCCCGCGCCGCGCGGATGCAGCCGCTGCTGCACGACGTGCTGCCCGCGCTGGTCGGCACCACGATGGCGCCGACGATGGTCGGCGGCTCGAGCAAGCGCAACGTGATGCCCGCACGGGCCTGGGTCGAGCTCGACTGCCGGATCCTGCCCGGCACCACCGAGGCCGACGTGGAGCGGGCGGTGCGCGAGCGCCTGGGCAGCGACCTGCGCTACGAGCTCGACTTCCCCGAGCACCTCGTGGCGGGCAGCAGCTCCCCGGAGGTCTCGGCCCTGGTCGAGGCGATCGAGGCGGTGCAGCGCGAGCACGGGGAGACCGCCACGCTGCTGCCGCTGCTCGGCACCGGCTTCACCGACTCGGTCTACCTGCGGGCGGGCGCCGGCACCACGGCGTACGGCTTCAACCCCTACCGGGCGACGTCGGCGGAGGTCTATGCCGCCGGGTTCCACAACGCCGACGAGCGGATCCACGTCGACGACCTCGTGCACTCGGTGCGGTTCCACGAGGACCTCGCCCGGCAGATGCTGGGCTGACCGGTCAGGCCACGGCCGGCTCCCGCGCGGGGCCGGCCGGGGCGGCCAGCCGACGCTGCGAGAGCGCGAGAAGCGCGGTGGCGGCCACGGTGGTCGTCACCGTGACCGCGAAGGCGCCGGTGTGACTGCCGGTGGCGTCGGCCAGCCGGCCGGCGACCGAGGCGCCCAGCGCGTAGCCGATGCCGGTCGCGCTCGCGAGGACGGTCATCGCGGCGCCGACCCGGGTGGGCGGCACGACCCGCTCGCCGAGGGTGAAGACCGCGATCATGTACGGCGCGACCGCGCAGCCCAGCGCCAGCACCGCCAGCGTCACGGTGAGCAGCGAGCCGACCAGCAGCAGCGGCGTGGAGAGCACGAGCAGCGCGACGGCGGCGCCGAGGGCGCGGCGCTCGTACCCAATTCGCGCCGGCAGGTACGCCGTCGCCAGCCCGGCCACGGCGCTCCCGACGCCCAGCGTGGCGTGGACGAAGCCGGCCGCGCCCGGGTTTCCGGCCGCGGTGGCCAGGACCGTCGCCCCGGTCTGGGTCGCCCCGAAGAGCACCCCGATGCACAGCTGGGCCAGCGCCAGCACGACCAGCGCGGCCGAAAGCAGCCGCTCGGCACCGCCGAGGTGGGCGTGGGTGAGGGCGTAGGCGTGCGTGCGCACGGCGGAGTGGTCCAGGGCGAAGGCGGTGCCGAAGACCGCGAGCAGCCCGGCGGCCGCGAGCAGCGCGCCGCCGGGGTCGATGGCGACCGCGAGCAGGCCGACGAGCGCGGGACCGAGGGCGAAGGAGGCCTCGTCGGCGGCGCCCTCGTAGGCGAAGGCGGCGTCGACGAGCCGGGGCTGGTCCTCGCGGCCGTGGGTCAGCGGCCGCCAGCGCACCCGCGCCAGCGGGCCGACCTGGGGCATGGCCAGTCCCGCCAGCGCGGCGATGAGGACGGTGGTGGCCGTCGAGCCGCCGACCTGGGCGACGAGCGCGACCAGGCCGGTCGCGCCCAGCAGGGACTGCACGAGCACGACCGGCCGCTGGCCGACGCGGTCCGCGAGGGCGCCGGCGACCGGGGCGCCGAGGGCGTTGGCGACGGCGAGGGCGCCCGCGGCCAGGCCGCCGAGGCCGTAGCTGCCGGTGGCGGTGGAGACGAGCAGCAGCGCGCCGAGCTGGCTCATGGCCAGCGGCAGGCGGCCGAGGAAGGCGACGAGGACGTAGCCGGCGCCGGCGAGGTCGAAGAGTCGCTTGTAGGAGGCGAGGGGGCTCACAGGGGGTCCTTGGGTGCGGTCAGTGCCGCGCCGTACCCACCACCAAGTGCGCGTGTGACCCTGTGCTTCTTCGATTGTGCGGCCATGCTACGTGGGCCCCGGGCGTGCTGCCGCATCCCCGGGTTGCGACGTCCCGCCGGTCGAGGTGCGAGCGGCGCGAGCCTCGAGACCCTCGCGCCCCGGCGAGCGGAGGGTCTGTCGTGAACCCCTCTCACGGCACGCCCTCCGGTCCGGCCGTCCCGTGGTGGTCGCCCTTCTCAGACGTCCAGCCGCACCCGGTGGCTGCCGACCTGCCGTACGTAGCCGAGCTCCGCGTTGACCCTGCGGATGCCGTGGTTGTGCTCCTCGTTCTCGGTGCTCGCCTGCCGGGCGCCGGCGGCCGCGGCGACCGCGTGCGCCGTGCCCTTCACCGCGACGGCCAGGCCGCGGCCGCGGAACCTCGGGTCCACGCCGGTGTAGAAGACGTGGAACACGCCGTCGGCGACCAGCCCCGCGCAGAGAGCGGCAGGGGCGCCGTCGACCCGGGCGAGGAGCCCGATCGCCGCATCGCCGGACCCCATGCCGGAGGCCAGCTGCTCCAGGGTCCGCACCGAGCCACGCTTCGCCTCGGGGTTGGTCTGGCTGACCCGGAGCACCTCCTCCACGCAGTCCTGGTCGGCGAACCTGAGGCCGGGCGACTCCTCGAACGTGACACCGGCAAGCGCGGGCAGCGGCCTGAGGTCGGTCAGGTCGAGCACGGAGCGGATCGAGAGCTGCTCGGGCTCGAACCCCCAGCGGCGTACGGCGGGCAGCGCGTCGTCGCAGTCGTCGTCGCACTCCCCGCGCACCTGCGTCGTCCCGTCCGGCAGGGAGCTGGTCAGGGCCCGGTGCAGCGCCGTTCCCACTCCGCGACGTGCGTGCTCCGGGCGCACCGCGACGTGCTCGGTGGCCCATCCGACGGTGTTGCCGGTGCCCTGCCCGAGCCAGCCGACGCCGATGAGCCGGCCCTCCTCGCGCACCCCCAGGAGTCGCAGGCCCGGCCAGTAGTCCCGGTCGATCAGGTGCCACTCGACGTACGCCGGCTCCGCGTGCCGGGACCGCGAGGTGACGACGTCGACGACCTCGGCGCGCACGGCCGGGTCGTCCCGGTCCAGGCCCACCGGATGCCCCATCCGCTCAGCGTGGCACCGCGGCGCCCCTCGCGGAAGAGGGGCGGCCTCAGCCCAGCGCCGCCGAGACCACCGCGCGGGCCTCCTCCTGCACCTGCGCGAGGTGCTCGGGGCCGCGGAAGGACTCGGCGTAGATCTTGTAGACGTCCTCGGTGCCCGACGGGCGCGCGGCGAACCACGCCGACTGCGTGGTCACCTTCAGCCCGCCGATCGCGGCACCGTTGCCGGGGGCCTCGGTGAGGCGACCGGTGATCTCCTCGCCGGCGAGCGTCGTCGCGGTGACGGCCGACGGGGAGAGCGCCGCGAGCGCCGCCTTCTGCTCGCGGGTGGCGGGCGCGTCGACGCGGGCGTACGCCGGCTCCCCGTGCTCGGCCACCAGGTCGGCGTAGTGCTCCGACGGCGAGCGGCCGGTGCGGGCGATGATCTCGGAGGCCAGCAGGCACAGCAGCAGGCCGTCCTTGTCGGTCGTCCACGCGCTGCCGTCCATGCGCAGGAACGACGCGCCCGCCGACTCCTCGCCGCCGAACCCGAAGGACCCGTCCAGCAGCCCGGGCACGAACCACTTGAAGCCCACCGGCACCTCGACCAGCGGCTTCCCCAGCCCGGCCGCGACCCGGTCGATCATCGCGCTGGAGACCAGCGTCTTGCCGATGCGCGCGGTGTCCGGCCAGTCGGGGCGGGCACCGCCGAAGAGGTGCTGGATGGCGACGGCCAGGAAGTGGTTGGGGTTCATCAGGCCGGCGTCGGGGGTGACGATGCCGTGCCGGTCGGCGTCGGCGTCGTTGCCGGTCGCGACGTCGTAGGAGGACCCCCCGTCGGTCATGCGAGCGATCAGCGAGGCCATCGCCGAAGGCGACGAGCAGTCCATCCGGATCTTGCCGTCCCAGTCCAGCGTCATGAACCGCCACGTCGGGTCGACCAGCGGGTTGACCACGGTCAGGTCCAGCCCGTGCCGGTCGGCGATCTCGCCCCAGTAGTGCACCGCGGCGCCCCCCATCGGGTCGGCGCCGATCCGCACCCCGGCGTCACGGATCGCGGCGACGTCCACCACCGAGGGCAGGTCGTCGACGTACGCGCCGAGGAAGTCGTACGCCGACGCGGCCGCCCGCGCCCGCGCGAAGGGGACCCGGCGGACCCCGTCGAGTCCGGCGCGCAGCAGCTCGTTGGCGCGCGCGGCGATGACCTTGGTCGCGTCGGTGTCGGCGGGCCCGCCGTGGGGCGGGTTGTACTTGAAGCCGCCGTCGGAGGGCGGGTTGTGGGACGGGGTGACCACGATCCCGTCGGCCAGCCCGCCCTTCCCGCCGCTGGTCGAGCCTGTCGAGACCCGTGCCCCGTTGGCGCGCAGGATCGCGTGCGAGACCGCGGGGGTCGGGGTGTAGCCGTCGCGGGAGTCGACCAGCACGGTGACGTCGTTGGCGGCCAGCACCTCCAGCGCCGAGACCCAGGCCGGCTCGGAGAGCGCGTGGGTGTCGCGACCGAGGAAGAGCGGCCCGTCGTAGCCCTGGGCGGCGCGGTACTCGCAGATCGCCTGGGTCGTGGCCAGGATGTGCGCCTCGTTGAACGAGCGGTGCAGCGAGGAGCCGCGGTGGCCGCTGGTGCCGAAGGCGACCTGCTGGTCGACCTCGGCCGGGTCGGGCTCGTCGGCGAAGTAGGCCGTCACCAGGTGGGTGACGTCGACGAGGTCCCCGGGCTCCGCGGGCTGTCCGGCACGTGGGTGGCTCATGAGGCGATCATGCCGCGCCCGGGCGTCTCGTGGGGGTGGGACAATGCTGCGCATGTCCTCCCCGCTCGAGAGCCGCGACAACTCCCACGTGACCTGCACCGTCGTGGACGGCATCGCGCACGTGCGCCTGGCCCGCCCCGAGAAGCTCAACGCGCTGACCCTGCAGATCCTCGACGACCTGGCCGGCACCGCGCGCACCCTGCGCCGCGACCGGAGCCTGCGCGCCGTGGTGCTCTCCGGCGAGGGCGACGCGTTCTGCGCCGGGCTCGACTTCGCGCACGTGCTCAAGCAGCCGGCCCGCGTGGTCACCTCGTTCGTCCCGCGGCCCTGGCGGGGCACCAACACCTTCCAGGAGGCCTGCTGGGCCTGGCGCCGGCTCCCCGTGCCGGTGATCGCCGCCGTCCACGGCCACTGCCTGGGCGGCGGTCTGCAGATCGCCCTGGCCGCCGACTTCCGCGTCGCCACCCCCGACTCGCAGTGGTCGGTGCTCGAGGGCAAGTGGGGGATCATCCCCGACATGTCGGGAGTGCGCTCGCTCAAGGAGCTCGTCGGCATCGACGTCGCCAAGAAGCTCACGATGACCGCGGAGGTGGTCTCGGGTAAGGAGGCGCAGGACCTCGGCCTGGTCACCACCCTCGACTCCGACCCGGTCGCCGCCGCGATGGAGCTGGCCGAGCAGCTCAAGGGCCGCTCGCCCGACCAGCTCGCCGCCGCCAAGCGCCTCTTCGACGACACCTGGACCGCCGGGCCTCGCTACACCTTCTTCCGCGAGCGGGTCGAGCAGGCCTGGCTGCTGGCCGCCCGCAACACCGCGGTCGCCCGCAAGGCCGCCTTCGCCCGGGTCGTGCCCGAGTTCGGACCACGGGGGCGCTGACGCCGGTGCGCTGGACCCGAGCGGTCGCGTGGGTGGCGGTCGCGGCGCTGTGGCTGGCCTGTGGGCCGGTGGTGCTGCTCGCGGCGGTCGCCGCGATGGTGCACCCCCGGACCCGTGGCCGGCTGCGGGTCGACCGGCCGGACCGGCGTACGACGCTGGTGGGCGTGGCCGGGCTGGTGCTGCTCCTCGGGGCGGTGTGGTTCGTCCCCGACGGCCGGCTGCCCGTGCCGCCCGGCGGCGGCGCGTGGGTGACCCCCGGCTACACCGGCCGACCGGTCAGCCCCCAGCCGCTGCCCGGTGAGCCCGACCGCCCGGGGCCGCTGGGGCTCTCCGTCGAGGTCGACTCCGGCTGGTACGGCGCCGAGCACTGCGGCCACCTGCTGCCCGACACCCACGAGCGGCTCTTGGCGCTGTGCACCAGCCGCTCCGGTGCCCGGCTGAAGGTGCTGGACCCGCGCACCCTGCGACCGGTCGCCACCGCGTCCCTGCCCGACCCGTGCGCCGACGTGCCCCCGGCGACCGGGACGGGCGAGGAGGTCGTCGTCGCCACCGGCGACCGCCGGCTCCTGCACGTCACCACGACCGACGGGGCCGACGCGCCGGCCGTGGTCACCCAGCGCGCCGTCGACCTCGGCCGGGCCCTGCCGGCCGGTGCCTGCGTGGTGTCGGTGGCGGTGGACCCGGTCGGGCGCACCTGGTTCGTGACCCGGGCCGGGGAGGTCGGGGTGGTGGCCGCCGAGGGCGAGCCCTCCGTGCTGGCGCTGGGGGAGTCGGTGAGCCAGCCGCTGGCGGTCGACCGCGACGGTGCCTACGTGACCACGGCCGAGGCGGTCCACCGGGTCGTCACCCGGGCGGGCGCCCCCCTGGAGACCTGGCGGTCGGCGTACGAGACCGGGAGCGGCCGCAAGCCCGGCCAGCGCGACGCGGGCAGCGGCAGCGGCGTGACCCTGCTCGAGGGCGGGCTGCTCGCGCTGACCGACAACGCCAACCCGCGCATGCACGTGGTGGTGCTGCGCGCCGTGGACGGGTCGCAGGTGTGCCGACAGGAGGTCTTCGAGGACGACGCCTCCGCGACCGAGGCCGCGCTGACCGCGGTCGGCGGCACCGGGGTGGTCGTGACCAACGGCCACGGCTGGACCGGCGCGTGGCGCGGGGTGCTCGGGCGACGGCCCCCCGGCGGCGTCGCCCGCGTCGACGTGGTCGACGGCTCCTGCGCGACGACGTGGACCTCCGAGGAGGTCGCCCCCACCTCGGGGACGACGCTGTCGCGGGCGACCGGGCTGCTGTACGCCTGGACCAAGCGCCGCAGCTGGCTCGGCGTCGACGCGTGGTACCTCACGGCCCTCGACGCCCGCACCGGTCGCACCGCCTTCGCCGCCCGCGGCGGCACCGGTCCGTGGGCCGGCGACGCCGGCTCGTCGGTCACCATCGGCCCCGGCGGCACCGCCTTCGTCGGCACCCGGGCCGGGCTCGTCCGTGTCGTCGACGGCACCCGGGGCCTGCGCGACTGAGTCGCCGAGCCGGCGTATTGATACGCCGGTTCGGCGGGCGTGGTGGGTCGAGCCGGCGTATTGATGCGCCGGCTCGGCGGGCATGGTGGGTCGAGGCCCCGCACACCTCACCGGGTCTCGTCACGCCGGTCGCGACCTCGTCCCTGGCTCGCTCGACCACCATCAGCGAGTCCGCCGTCGCGTCCTCGCTAGGTGTTCTGCCCGGGGAGGTTGGGCACGCGGTCGATGGGTGACTTGCCTTTGAGGCTGGTGTGGCCGCGGTGGTGATTGTAGTGATGGAGCCACTCCGGGTAGGCGGACGCGCGGTCGGCTTCTGAGGTGTAGGCGCAGGCGTAGGCCCATTCCTCGAGCAGGGTGCGGTTGAAGCGTTCGACCTTGCCGTTGGTCTGGGGCCGGTAGGGGCGGGTGCGGCGGTGTTTGACGTCCTGGCCCAGGGTCGCGGCCCAGAGCCGTGATCGGTAGCAGGAGCCGTTGTCGGTCAAGACGGCGCTGACCGCGATGCCGTGCTCGGCGAAGTAGGCGCGGGCGCGTTGCCAGAACCCTGCGGCGGTCTCCTTGCGTTCGTCGGTGAGGATCTCGGAGTAGGCCAGCCGGGAGTGGTCGTCTACGGCGTGGTGGAGGTAGACGTAGCCGCGCGAGGGTGTGGCACCGGAGCGGGCGGCCCGGTCGCGTGTGGCGCCGGCGCTGCGGTCTTGGGCTGATCCGCGGCCGTGGACGCGCCAGCCGCCGCCGTCGGGGATCTTGCCGAGCTTCTTGATGTCGACGTGGACCAGATCGCCCGGTGCGGCGTGCTCGTAGCGTCGCTTGTCCCGCGAGGAGGTCTTGATCCGGGTGCCGGTGGCGGGGTCGGTCCACTTCAGCCGTGGGCAGCCGTAGCGGCGCAGGACCTGGTGGACGGTCGAGGGGTTCTGCCCGAGGTGGTAGGCGATCCGGGCCGGTCCCCAGCGCCGGGTGACTCGCAGGCTCACGATCCGACGCTCGGTTCGTCGGGGCAGCTGGTTTGGGCAGCGGTGCGGTCGTGAGGACCGGTCGACCATGCCGGCCCTGCCGGATTCGCGGTAACGCAGGGCCCAGCGGCGGGCGGTGGTGATGCTGACGGAGAACCGTTCGGCGGCACGGGCGTAGGTCCAGTCGTGGTCGACGACGAGCTGGGCCAGACGCAGTCGCCCGGCTGGGGTGAGGGTGGCGTTAGCGTGGGTCATGAAGACCTCCGTGGTGGATGTGGTTGCTGTGGTAGCTCCACACCTCACCCGGAGGTCTTCGTCATGGTCCAGCCGACCCGCCGTACCTAACGTCCGTGGTCAGAACAGCTAGGGGTAGCGGATGCCGGTGGTCTGCTCGGAGAGCTCCCACAGCCGGGCGGCGGCGGTCTCGTCGCGGGCCAGCCGGGTCATCAGGGTGACCTGGGGTCGGCCGGCGAACTCCGCGAGCCCGCTCGGCCCGCAGTAGGTGCCACCGGGCAGGTCGGCGGTGGCCGCCATCAGCGAGGGCTGGGCGCCGGCCGCGGCGGACTGCGACACCGCGCGGATCGTCGCGTCGAGGATGGAGGCGACCCCGCCGGACGAGCGGCCGTACTGCCCGTTCGCCGCCAGGTGGGTCCCGGCGAAGCCCGGGTGCGCGGCGAGCGCCTTGACCGGCACCTCGGCGGCACGGCAACGGCGGTCCAGCTCGAGGGTGAAGAGCAGGTTGGCCAGTTTCGAGCGGGCGTACGCCGCCCACGGACGGTGTCGACCGCCCGCGGCGCGCGGGTCCTCCAACGGGGCGCGGCGCGCCATCCGGTGGAAGTGCGAGGACACGGTGACCACGCGACCGGCGCCGCTCTGGATCAGCTGCGGCATCAGCAGGCCCGTCAGCAGGAACGGGCCGAAGTGGTTGGTGGCCATCGTCAGCTCGAGGCCGTCGAAGGTGCGCTGCTCGGCCACGCCCATCACCCCGGCGTTGTTGACCAGCACGTCGATGGGGCCCAACGCCTTCGCGCCCTCGCCGGCCGACCGGACCGAGGCCAGGTCGGAGAGGTCCACGACCAGCGGCGACACGTCGGCCCCGGGTACCTCGTCGGTGATCGCGACGGCGGTCTCGTCGAGCTTGCGCGGGGTGCGGCCGGCCAGCACGACGCGGGCGCCGCGGCGGGCCAGCTCGAGGGCGGTGTGGTGCCCGAGCCCCCCGAGGGTGGGGCCGGTGACGACGACCGTGCGGCCGGTCTGGTCGGGGATGTCGGCGGGCTGCCAGGTGTCCACGGCGTGCTCCTGGGAGGGGCGGGGTGGGCGGGAGGACTACGGGGTGGTGGCCATCGCGTCGACGACCCGTTGGCCGAGGGCCTCGTCGCCCTCGAGGCGCACGGCGCCGGGCGCCGGGCGTCGGCCGCCGGCGAGGCAGACGAAGCTCTCGCGGTCCATCGCCAGGCGTACGTCGGGCGCGGCCGGCACCTCGGGCAGGGCCTTGCCGCGGCGGTCCTCGCCGACCTCGAAGGCGAACGGGTCGCTGCCGGCCATCTCCAGCACCAGGGTGGTACCCGGCTCGGCGCCGACCTTCTTGGCCAGGACGAAGCCGAGGGACTCGGCGAGGTACTCGGCGGTGTGCTTGGCCGGGACGGTGTCCATGCCGCCGGGGCGGCCGACGGCGCGGCGCACGTCCTGCTCGTGCATCCACACGTCGAGGGGGCGGTTGCGCAGCAGCACCCGCCAGGTCCAGGGAACGCCCGCGAAGGTCCGCTCCGGCGTCGCGTCGGCGTCGGTGGGCGGGTCGGTGAGCAGGGCGGTACGCCGCGCGGTCGCCGCCTCCCGGATCTCGTTGATCAGCGCGTCGGGCGCGGCGTCGCGCCGGTTCACCACCCCGATCTCGGTGTAGTGCCCCATCAGGCCGGTGATGTGGGCCGGCACCGGGTCCCCGAGGTCGGCGGTCTCCTCCTCGCCGGTCGCCAGCACCCGCTCGAGGTGGGCGATGTGGGCGGCGACGGCGCGGACGTCCCACCCCGGGAGGTCGGTGGGCCGGTCCCAGTCCTCGGCGTCGAGGCTCTCCAGCAGCCCGGTGAAGTCGTCGATCGCCTGCCACCACACGTCGGCGTACCCCGCCAGCAGCTCCTGGTCGCTCATGCCCGGGACTCTAGCGATGCGGCCGAGAGGTCGCTCCCGCACGGGTCTCAGCCGAAGCGGACGGCCAGCACGGCGACGTCGTCGGCCAGCTCGCCGTCGTGGAGGTCGTGCAGCACCTGGTCGAGGAAGGCCTCGGAGGGCAGGGCGGCGTGCGCGGTGGCGCTGACCCGCAGGCGGGTGAGCCCCTGGTCGAGGTCCTCGCCGCGCCGCTCGACGAGCCCGTCGGTGTAGAGCAGCAGCAGCGAGCCGCGGGGGACGTCGGTGCGGTTGTCGGTGCGGTGGGCGTCGGGGAGGACGCCGAGCATCAGGTCGCCGGCCCGGTCCTCGAGGTAGCGCGCGGAGCCGTCGGGGTGGACCAGCAGCGGCGGCGGGTGGCCGGCGTTGGTCCAGCGCAGCACCCGGCTCCCGTCGATGCCGGGCTCCTCGATGCGGCCGTAGACGAGGGTCGCCATGCCCTCGACACCGAGGTCGAGCATCGCCTCCTCGAGGCGGAGCACCTGGCGCGACGGCGGGTCGTCGACGGCCCAGGCGAGGGCGCGCAGGGTGGTGCGCATCTGGCCCATGGTGGCGGCGGCACCGATGTCGTGGCCGACGACGTCGCCGATCATCAGGCTGGTGGCGCCCGAGGGCATCACCACCGCGTCGTACCAGTCGCCGCCGACCTGCCCGCGCGCCGCCGCCGGCCGGTAGCGGGCGGCCATCTCGAGCTCACCGGTGTCGGGCAGGCGCGGCAGCAGCGCGCTCTGCAGGACCACCAGCGCGTCGGACTGCTCCTGCAGCAGCAGCGCCCGGCTCAGCGCCTGGGAGGTGTACGACGCCAGCGCCGTGATCGTGGCCAGCTCGTCGCCGGTCAGCTCCTTGGGGTGGTCCCAGATCATCGCCATCGCGCCGAGGCTCTGCCCGGCGTACCCCAGCGGCAGGAAGGCGCGGGCCTCGCCGACCTGGGCGCGCAGGTCGAGGTGCCCGTAGACCTCGTTCTGCTCGGCGCGGTCGCGGAACCACACCGGACGGTTGCTCAGCAGCGCCTCGCCGAGGGGGTTGGAGTCGTCGGCGCGCAGCACCCGGTTGAGCTGGGCGGAGTGCCAGGAGTCGGAGATCTGCGGGATGTAGTTGAGGCGCCCGACCTCGAAGTCGCGCAGCGGCAGGTCCGCGGCGCGGCTGGGGGAGCCGTCGTCGGTCAGCCAGAGCCCGGCGCGCAGGCAGCCCAGGTGCTCGACGGCCACCTGCTCGACCGCGATCGCGACCTCGACCAGGCTGCGCGCCGTCGACAGGCTCTGCGAGAGCGCCAGCAGCACCGCCGAGCGCCGGCTCAGCGACTCCGCCTCCTGGGCCGTCCGGGTGGCGAGGGTGCGCATGCTGCGCTGGGCGATCTCCGTGGAGCAGGCCGCGGCGAGGTCGCCGAGCACCTGCAGGGAGGCCTCGTCCCACTCGCGCGGCTCGGTGTCGATGGCGCACAGCGAGCCGATGATGCGGCCGGTGTGGTCGCGCAGCGGGTGCCCGGCGTACGCGACGACCCCGAGGTCGGGGATCGCGAGGTTGTCGCGCAGCCGCTCGTCGAGGCGGGCGTCGCTGGTGACGACCGGGGCCTGGTCGTGGACGACCCACTGGCAGAAGGAGTGCGTCAACGGCGTCTGGCGCGCTTCCTGGAGCTCCGGCTCGAGGCCGACGGCCCCCACGAAGACCTGTCGGTCCCGCTCGACCAGGCTCACCAGTGCGACGGGCACGTCGAGCGCACGGCGCACGATACGGGCGTAGCGGTCGAACGACTCGTCGACCCCGACATCCCCGGCGCCGAGGTCCACCCTCAGCATGTGCGGCCCTCCGTCCGTCAGGCGCACGGTATCCCGCGGGTCCCCACCCGAACCCTGCCTTCGCAGATTGTCCGTCCTCTGGGGTGAGTGGGGAGAATCTGCGGGTGAGTCCCTCGGTGTCCGACCCCGCGTCCCAGCCCCCCGCCCAGCCCTCTGCCCAGCCCCCCGCCCCCCGGCGTCAGCCGGTCCGTGCCCCCGAGCTCGTCGGCCGCGGCTGGCTGAACACCGACGGCCCGCTGGCGATGGCCGACCTGCGCGGTCGCTTCGTGCTGCTGGACTTCTGGACCTTCTGCTGCGTCAACTGCCTGCACGTGCTCGACGAGCTGCGTCCGGTGGAGGCGGAGTACGCCGAGGAGCTGGTCGTGGTCGGCGTGCACTCCCCGAAGTTCGTCCACGAGGCCGACCCGGTCGCCCTCGCCGCGGCCGTCGAGCGCTACGGCGTGCACCACCCCGTGCTCGACGACCCCGAGCTGGTCACCTGGCAGGCCTACACCGCCCGCGCCTGGCCCACGCTGGTGCTGGTCGACCCCGAGGGCTACGTCGTCGCGCAGTACGCCGGGGAGGGGCACGCCCACGCGATCGCCGCCCTGCTCGCCGAGCTGGTGCCCGCCCACCGCGAGCGCGGCACCCTGCAGCCGGGCGACTCGCCCTACGTGCCGCCCGTGGTCGAGCCGACCGACCTGCGCTTCCCGGCCTCGGCGGTGCCGCTGCCCGGTGGTGGCGTGCTGGTCGCCGACGCCGGTCACGACGAGGTCGTCGAGCTCAGCGACGCCGGCGACGTGGTGCGCCGCATCGGCGGGTTCAGCGAGCCGAACGGGCTGTGCCTGCTGCCGGCCGACGTCGCCGTGGCGGTGGGGTACGACGTGGTCGTGGCCGACACCGTGGGCCACCGGGTCGCGGGGCTCTCGCTCGAGGACGGCTCGGTCCGCACGCTGGCCGGCGACGGTCGGCAGTGGATGCCCGGCGACGACACCTCGCGGCTCTCCTCCCCGTGGGACGTCGCCTGGTGGGGCGACCGCGTCTGGATCGCGATGGCCGGCACCCACCAGCTGTGGACGCTCGACCCGCTGACCGGCGCGGTCGGGGTCGCGGGCGGCACGACCAACGAGGGGCTGCTCGACGGCCCGCTCGACCAGGCGTGGTTCGCCCAGACCTCACGGCTGGCCCCGGCCGGGGACCGGCTGTGGCTGGCCGACCCCGAGACCTCGGCGCTGCGCTACGTCGAGGGCGGTGCGGTCACGACCGTGGTCGGCACGGGCTTGTTCGACTTCGGGTTCCGCGACGGTCCCGCCGCCGAGGCGCTGCTCCAGCACCCGCTCGGGGTCACCGCGCTGCCGGACGGCTCGGTGGCGGTCTGCGACACCTACAACGGCGCCGTGCGCCGCTACGACCCGGCGACCGGCCACGTGTCGACGATCGCCCAGGGGCTGGCCGAGCCGTCGTCGGCGTACCTCGAGGTCGGGGCGGACGACGAGCCGCTGCTGGTCGTGGTGGAGTCCACCGCGCACCGGCTCACCCGGGTGCCGCTGGCCGGCGTGGTGGCCGTGGACGGGTTCGCGCACTCCACGCAGCGCCCCGTCACGCCGGTGCCTGCCTCGGTCTCACTGGTGGTCACGTTCACGCCGCCCCCGGGGCAGAAGGTCGACGACCGGTTCGGCCCGCCCTCGCAGCTGGTCGTGGAGTCCACCCCGCCCGGCCTGATCCGCTCGGGCGGTGGTCGCGACACCGCGCTGACCCGGGTGCTCGAGCTCGACCCGCACGTGGGTGACGGGGTGCTCCACGTCGCCGCCCGGGCCGCCTCGTGCGACGCCGACGGCGGCGAGGGTGCTGCCTGCCGGATGCACCAGCAGGACTGGGGGATCCCCGTCCGGATCGAGGCCGGGGCGCCCGGGGAGCTGCGGCTGCCGCTGGGGGGTGTGTGAGGTCTGACTGATGTCAGTCCGACCTTCGGGTTCGCGGTCGAACCTTCGACCGCGACGTGCAAGGTCTGACTGACATCAGTCGAACCTTCCGGCCCGCCGACCGCTACCCCCGCGCCAGCTTCACCGCGATCAGCACCATCGTGATCCCGATCAGCACGTCGAGGACCTGCCAGGCGCGGGGCCGGGCGAACAGCGGCGAGGCCAGCCGGGCGCCGTACCCGAGCGCGGTGAACCACACCACCGACCCCAGCGCCGCGCCGACCGCGAACCACCACGGGTGCCCCGTGCCGTTGGCCAGCGAGCCGAGCAGCAGCACGGTGTCGAGGTAGACGTGCGGGTTGAGCCAGGTCAGCGCGACCGCGGTGGAGACCGCGGCGGCCGCCGAGCCGACCGGCCCGCCCGCCGCCGAGAGCTTCTCGCCCCCCTGCCAGGCGCGGCGGAAGGACAGCAGTGCGTACGCCGACAGGAACACCACCCCGGCCCAGCGCACCACGTCCAGCACGACCGGCGCGCGGGTCACGATGGTGCCGATCCCGGCCACCCCCGCGCTGATGAGCACCGCGTCGGACAGCGCGCACACCAGCACCACCGGCCCGACGTGGTGACGGGCCAGCCCGCAGCGCAGGACGAACGCGTTCTGGCTGCCGATGGCGACGATGAGCGTGAGGCCGGCGGCGAAGCCGGTCAGGGCGGTGGTGAGCACGCGACGACGCTAGGGCCGCGCCCACGAGAAGAGAAGCGAAAGAATCTGCAGGACCCTTAGCATCGCTTCATGGACCTGCCCGCGCCGCAGCTCGCCGCCCTCGTGGCGGTGGTCGACGCCGGGACCTTCGAGGCGGCCGCCCGAGCGCTGCACGTCACCCCCAGCGCGGTCAGCCAGCGGGTGCGGGCCCTGGAGTCGAGCGTCGGGCAGGTGCTGGTCCGCCGGGCCACCCCGTGCACCGCGACGCCCGCCGGCGACACCCTCGTCCGGCTCGGCCGGGCGCAGGCGCTGCTGCAGGCCGAGGCCCGCACCGCGCTGGAGCCCGCCGCCGGTCGCCGCAGCGAGCTGGGCCTGGCGGTCAACGCGGACTCGCTGGCCACCTGGTTCCGCGACGTCCTCGGCGAGGCCGCTGGGTGGGACGACGCCGTGCTGCGCCTCGAGGTCGAGGACCAGGCGCACTCCCACGAGCTGCTGCGGCGCGGTGAGGCCCTGGCGGCCGTGACCAGCGACCCCGAACCGGTGCAGGGCTGCTCGGTCGAGCGACTGGGCACCATGCGCTACCTGCCCGTCGCCGCGCCCGCGCTGCTCGCCCGCCACGGGGACCCCTCCGGTCGTCCGGACTGGAGCCGGATGCCGGTGGTGGTGTTCAACGCCAAGGACGCCCTCCAGCACGACCTGCTGGCGCAGGAGCTGGGGGAGCGGGTCGCGCCGCCGACCCACCGCGTGCCCACCTCGGCCGACTTCCTGGAGGCGCTGGCGCTGGGCCTGGGCTGGGGGATGGTGCCCGAGACCCAGCTGCTGCCGCTCGAGCGGGCCGGGCGGCTGGCGCGGCTCGCGCCCGGTCGGCACGTCGACGTACCCCTGCACTGGCAGCGCTGGCGTTTGGACTCCCCCCTCCTGGGCAGGGTCACCGAGGCGGTGCGACGGGCGGCCTCCGCCCACCTGCGTCGCTGAGCCACCGCCCGCCTCGGGAGCCCACGTGATCCGGATGCCCTCGGTCGGGGACCACCTCGGCCGCTACCGCCTGCTGCGCGTGCTGGGTCACGGCGGCATGGGGGTCGTGTACGCCGCGCTCGACACCGCCCTGGACCGCGAGGTCGCGCTCAAGATCATCACCCCCCAGCTCGCGGCCGACGAGGACTACCGCGCGCGCTTCCGCCGTGAGGCCCAGGCGCTCTCCCGCGTCGAGAGCCCCCACGTGGTGGCCGTGCACGACCACGGCGAGCTCGACGGCTGCCTCCACCTGGTCACCGCCCCGGTGCCCGACGGCGACCTGTTCGCGCGGGTGCGCGACGAGGGGGCGCCCGCCCCGCGGGTGGCGCTCGACCTGGTGGTGCAGGTCCTCGACGGCCTCGAGGACGCCCACCGCGCCGGGGTCGTGCACCGCGACGTCAAGCCCAGCAACGTGCTGCTGCGGCGACGGGGCGAGAGGCTCGAGGCGGTGCTGTGCGACTTCGGCATCGCCTCCCTCCCCGGCAGCGAGATCACCCGCACCGGCGGCCTGGTCGGCTCCTACCCCTACATGGCGCCCGAGCGGCACCAGGGGCAGCAGACCGGTGTCGCCGGGGACGTCTACTCCACCGGGTGCCTGCTCTGGCACGTGCTCACCGGCGCCGCGCCGTACTCCGGCACCGACGTCGAGGTCGCCCTGGCCCACCTCCAGGCGCCCGTGCCGCAGCTGCCCGAGGTCGACGACACCACCCGCGACCTCAACCGCGTGCTGGCGCGCGCGATGGCCAAGGACCCCGGCGCCCGCTACCCCTCGGCCCGCGCGATGCGGCGCGAGCTGGCCACCGTGCTCGAGCACGCCCCGGCGGCGCTGGCCCTGCCCGCGGCCACGTCGGTGCGGCACTCGGTGCTGCCCGCGGTGGCCGCTCTCGACACCGCCGCCCCCGCCGCGCGGCGCGGGCGGCGCGCCGCCGCCCTGGCCGGTACGGCGGTGGGTGCCGTGCTCGTGGCCGCGATCGGCGCCTACGCCGGCCTCAGCGCCGGCGAGGGCACGGTCCGCACCGTGGCCGGCCCGGACGGCCCCACCCTCACCACGACGGTGACCGCCCAGCCGGTGGCCGTGGCACCCGGGGCGACCCTGTCGACGCAGCAGCCGCCGCGCAGCCGCCCCACCCCGCGCAGCGGCACGCTGCTGCTGCCCGAGGAGCCCGGCGACCCGACGAGCGCGGCGCCGACCCGTTCCTCCGGGGGGCGCGGCGGCGCCGGCGGGGGTCGAGGGCTCGACACCCAGGCGGGGCCGATCGAAGGGCCGATCGACCCGACCGCCGGCCCGTCCGGCCGCCCGACGACCGAGGCCAGCCCGACCAAGGAGCCGGCCCCGAAGGCCGACTTCCACTGCTGGGACGGCAGCGAGGTCGTGGGCGGGGCCAGCGCCTGCCCCGACGGCCCGACCGGCGCGACCGGCCTGCGGTGGATGTTCGCCACGAACGCGTCCTGCACCTCCAAGGGCACGACCGCCGAGCAGGTCAGCGCCATGGACTGCACGATCTCGACCCCGCACGGCGCCGGGCGGCTGCGGATGATCCAGTGGGTCGACGTGCCCACCATGAAGAAGCAGCTCTCGGCGTACAACGGTGGCAAGAAGCCGTTCCGGTGGACCTACGGCCCGGCCTGGGCGCGGCAGACCAAGCAGCAGCCCACGACGCCGTACCTGCGCACCAACGCCTACGGCGACAAGCGGTTCAGCATCAACCTCTACGGCGCCACCGAGAAGGCCCGCACGTGGTTGATCGGCCACACCGGCTACCGGGTGCCGTCGCAGTACCGCGGGTACCCGCTCGACTGAGCTCCTTGCCGCCACCAACGCGAACGGCCCGCCGCTCGGGAGGAGCAGCGGGCCGTGCGTGGCTCAGAGGGCGCGGGTCAGAACGCGGCCTCGTCGATGTCCATCAGCGACAGGTCGGTCGCCTCGGCGATCGCGCGCTCGGCGGCGATCTTGGGCAGCACGTTCTGGGCGAAGAACTGCGCCGCAGCGACCTTGCCCTCGTAGAACGCCTTGTCCTTGCCGCCGCCCTCGGGGCCACCGAGCTTCTCCAGGGCCACCTCGGCGCCTCGGAGCAGCAGCCAGGCGCAGACCACGTCACCCAGCGTCATCAGCAGACGCGAGGTGTTCAGGCCGACCTTGTAGATGTTGCGGATCTCCTCCTGCGCCGACATCAGGTCGTTGATCAGGTGGCCGACCATGGCGTTGGCGTCGTCGAGGGCGGTGGCCAGCAGCGCCCGCTCGTTCTTCAGCCGACCGTTGCCGGCCTCGGAGTCGATGAAGGACTGGATCTCGCCGGCCAGGTGGCCCAGCGCCTTGCCCTGGTCCTTGACGATCTTGCGGAAGAAGAAGTCCTGGCCCTGGATCGCGGTGGTGCCCTCGTAGAGGGTGTCGATCTTGGCGTCGCGGACGTACTGCTCGATCGGGTACTCCTGCAGGAAGCCGGAGCCACCGAAGGTCTGCAGGGACTCGGTGCCGAGCAGGGTCCACGAGCGCTCGGAGCCGTAGCCCTTCACGATCGG
The DNA here is from genome assembly GCF_013408145.1 of Nocardioides marinus. Lineage (NCBI taxonomy): Bacteria > Bacillati > Actinomycetota > Actinomycetes > Propionibacteriales > Nocardioidaceae > Nocardioides > Nocardioides marinus. The sequence continues at coordinate 3,558,365 of NZ_JACBZI010000001.1, read as the reverse complement.
GAGCAGCAGGTCGTTGACGGCCTCGGCGAGCTTGTCCGCCTCGCCGTTGTGCTCGGCGAGGGCCACCCGGTCCTGCCAGGAGGCGGTGTAGAGCACCAGCGAGCGCATCGCCTCGGCGTAGGCCTTCTGCGTCATCAGCGAGCGGCGCACGTCGGGGTGGTGGGTGATCGTGACGCGCGGCGCGGTCTTGTCGCCGGACTGGGTCAGGTCGGCACCCTGGACGCGGGACTTCGCGAACTCCAGCGCGTTGAGGTAGCCGGTCGACAGCGTGGCGATGGCCTTGGTGCCGACCATCATCCGGGCGTTCTCGATGACCTGGAACATCTGCGCGATGCCGTCGTGGACCTCGCCGAGGAGGAAGCCGCGGGCCGGCTCGCCGCCACCGACGGCCGGGTCGCCGAAGGTGACCTCGCAGGTGTTGGAGACCTTGATGCCCATCTTGTGCTCGACGTTGGTGACGTAGGCGCCGTTGCGCTCGCCCAGCTCGCCGGTCTCGAGGTCGAAGTGGAACTTCGGGACGATGAAGAGCGAGAGGCCCTTGGTGCCCGGGCCACCGGCACCCTCGACGCCGCTGGGGCGCGCGAGGACCAGGTGGATGACGTTGTCGGAGAGGTCGGACTCGGCGGAGGTGATGAACCGCTTGACGCCCTCGATGTTCCAGGTGCCGTCCTCGTTGGGGGTGGCCTTGGTGCGGCCCGCGCCCACGTCGGAGCCGGCGTCGGGCTCGGTGAGCACCATGGTGGCGACCCAGCCCTTGTCGATCATCATCTGCGCGATCTTCTTGTCACGCTCGATGCCGTTGCGGTGCAGCACGCCGGCGAACATCGGGCCGGCGCCGTACATCCAGATGGCGGGGTTGGCGCCGAGCACCAGTTCGCCGAGGCCCCACGAGATGCTCGGCGGCGCGGGGGTGCCGCCCAGCTCGGCGAAGGTCTGCAGGCGCCAGAACTCGGCGTCCATCCAGGCCTGGTAGCTCTTCTTGAACGACTCCGGGAGCGGAGCGGTGTTCGTGGCGGGGTCGAAGACCGGCGGGTTGCGGTCGGAGTCGACGAAGGACGCGGCGAGGTCCTCGCGGGAGAGGCGCTCGACCTCGGCCAGCACCTCACGGGCGGTCTCGCCGTCCACCTCGGCGAACGGACCGGTGCCGAGGACCTCGTCGCGGCCCAGCACCTCGAAGAGGTTGAACTCGATGTCGCGCAGGTTGCTCTTGTAGTGGCTCACGGGGGCCCACCTTCTGATCTCGGGATCCGGCATCGCATACAGGGCAGTACGTCGGCGTACTACTGGCCGGTAACATAATGATACGCGTGGGTAACTTAGCCTGCAACCACTTCCGGGTGGTCCGGATCCCCTACCTGGTCAAGCGTTCCGTCGTCCGGGCCCACGACGCGTCGGCAGAGGCCGCACGAAGAGCCGGCGAACACCACGAAGTCGAGTGACTCGATCGACTCGTCTGACACACTGGCCTCATGCGTGTGTCCGCGAAGTCCGACTACGCGCTGCGAGCCCTCATCGAGATGGCCACCCGCGCGGACAGCGCCGCGGTGAGCGCCGAGGAGCTCGGTCGGCTGCAGGACATCCCGCGCAACTTCCTGCAGGCGATCCTGGCCGACCTGCGCCGGGCGGGGATCGTCCTGAGCCAGCGCGGCCAGTCCGGCGGGTGGAAGCTCGCCCGCGTCGCGGGGGACGTGAGCGTGGCCGACGTCATCCGGGCCGTGGACGGTCCGCTGGTCTCGGTCTACGGGCTGCGGCCCGAGCAGGTCGAGTACAACGACCGGGCCGAGCCGCTGCAGCAGGTGTGGATCGCCGCGCGCCGCTCGCTGCGCGACGTCTTCGAGCACGTCTCGATCCAGCAGCTGGCCGACCAGCGGCTCCCGGACTGCGTGAGCCGGCGTACGGCGGACGAGGACGCCTGGGCGCCGCACTGATCCCGGTGCTGGTGGTCGAGCAGCGACGAGCGCCAGCGAGGAGCGGGCCCTGCCCGGTGGTCGAGCAGCGACGAGCGCCAGCGAGGAGCGGGCCCTGCCCGGTGGTCGAGCAGCGACGAGCGCCAGCGAGGAGCGGGCCCTGCCCGGTGGTCGAGCAGCGACGAGCGCCAGCGAGGAGCGGGCGTCGAGACCACCGTCCTGGGCTGGACCCTCAGCCCTCGGCGAGGGCCGCAGCCAGACGCGTGCGCAGCTTGGCCTTCTTCCGCTCCAGCTTCGCGTTGCGCTTCTCCAGCTCCTCGGCCCGCTCGCGGGTCCGGGCCAGCTCGACGAGCAGGTCGGCGAGGGCGTCGGTGGTGCCGGCCAGCCGCTCCTCGAGGGTCGGGTCGACCGGCGCGGCGGCGGGTGCGGCTGCCGGCAGCAGGTCGGCGGCGTCGCCGGTGACGGCGTAGCCGCCCTCGGCCAGCGCCTTGCCCCAGGCCTCGGCCAGCTCGGTGAGCTCCTCGTGCAGGTCGGCCGGCACGGCGGCCGGGGCGTCGGTGCTGCGGACCAGGTGGGCCTCGCTCAGCAGCCGCTGGGTACGCCGGTCCGCGCGGCCGTCGACGGAGGCGTTCACGTCGCGGAGCACGGCCAGCGAGGCGGCGTCGGGCGCGGAGGCGGTCGAGGTCACCGGCAGGGCGTCGGCGTCGGCCCCGACCAGGCGGGCGATCGTCGCCCAGGCGGCCCGGGCCGGGTCCGCGTCCGCGGTCGGGATGACGACGTGCACGCGGTCGGGACGGCGCAGCTCCCCGGCCCAGCGGTCCAGGATCACCGGCGCGTCCTGGTCGGCCCAGAAGGAGGCGGCCTCGTCGAGGCGACGGTCGGGGTCGAGGACCCGGCGGGCGTAGCGGCGCAGCTCCAGCTCGGAGCCGGCGCGGACCGCGTCGGTCCAGGCGGCCGCCAGCTGCTGCGCGGGATCGGCGAGCACCGCGACCACGTGCACCTCGAAGCCGGCCAGGCTGTCCAGCAGCAGGGCGATCTGCTCGGGGGTGGCGCCGGCGAGCAGGTCGTCGGAGACGACGACCGCGTCGTGGGACTTCGCGCCCTCCTTCCGGGCGCGCTTGCACAGCAGCGCCCAGGTGCCCTCGACCTCCTTGCGCTTGAAGCCGTAGGTGGCGTGCAGCCGTCGCAGCTCGAGCGCCGCCCGGCGGGCCTCGTCGGTGCTGCGCGCCGGCACCCGCACGCCGGCGTCCGCGAGGGGTGCTGCGTGGTCGGCGAGCGCACCCGCCAGGGAGCCTCCGCCGGCGTGGGGGAGGCCGATGTGGATCACGAACCTGCGCTTGGCCATGCCCGCAGGGTGGCCCGCGCAGGAGAGCGTCAGGTGAACGGCCGGTGGCGCCGCGGCCGTCGGGCGGCCTAAGCCTTGGTGAAGGTGGCCATGGTGCGCTCGGGCTCCCAGAAGGCCTTCATCGACGCGACCCGGCCGTCGTCGTGGACGACGTAGACCATGATCAGGTCGGTCGTGGTGTGCGAGCCGTCCGGGAACGACGTGCGGATCGAGCCGATGTTGGCGCAGGTGTTGCTGCCCGGGTTGGCGAAGGAGTCGGTGATCGTGAACTCGAAGGTCGCGATCGGTGCGATGGCCTGCTCCCAGAAGGCGCTGATGCCCTCGTGGCCGCGGTGGCCGCGACCCTCCGGGTCGAACATGGAGGGGCCGACGGGGTCCTCGAGCACCGCGTCCTCGGCGTACACCGTCAGCCACTCGGCCAGGTCGCCCTTGGCGACCGCGGAGTAGGAGCGCATGGAGGCCATCCGTGCCGGGTGCTCCTCGGTGGACGCGCGCCAGTCGATCGCGTCGGAGGTGAGGGCGGCCGGGCGGGTGTCGGGAGAGGTGCTCACCCGCGGGATCGTACGCCGGAACTGGAACGTGTTCTAGTGTTGCGCGTCGGCTCGGTCCTGCACGTGCCGCTGCACCCACTCGACGAACGGGCGCAGCGTGCGCCAGTCCTCGCGCACCAGGTCGAGGGCTTCGGGGGTGTGGATGACGGGCTCGAACCCGTGCTGCCTGCCGAGCGTCAGCGCCTTGTGCCGCAGCAGCGCGATGCGCGGGTGGTCGGCGTCGAAGCCACGGGGCTGGGTCTTGAGGGTGTCGCCACCGACCTCGAAGCCGGCCTGCTCGAGCTCGGCGACCAGGCGCTCGAGCTCGGGGCCGAAGGTGTCGTGGGCGACCGCCTCACGGAAGGCGGCCAGGCGGGTGCCGGACGCCTCGTAGAACCCGGCGCCGGTGCGCAGCCCCCGGGGGCTGATCTCGACGTACCACCCGGTGGCGGGGCCGACGCCCACGTAGGCGCCCTGGTGGGTCTTGTAGGGGGTCTTGTCCTTCGCGAACCGCACGTCGCGGTACGGCCGGAAGATCTTCGCCTTGCCGAACTCCGGCTCCAGTGCCGCGCACAGTGCGGTCATCGGTGCCTTCACCGACTCGGCGTACACGTGCTTGTGCGCCTCCCAGAACGACTTGGTGTTGTCCACCTCGAGGTCGTCGTAGAAGTCGAGCGCGGCGACGGGAAAGCCTTGGAACTCCACGCCTGCGAGCCTAGGGGGCTGGCGTGGGACGTCATACGTCCGGAGGGAGGGGACGTCCTGTCCGTATGACGTCCCGGGTGGAGCGGATGACGAGACTCGAACTCGCGACATCGACCTTGGGAAGGTCGCGCTCTACCAACTGAGCTACATCCGCACGGCCGGTGTGACCAGCCGCGCACATGCTAGACGATCAGGTCGCGCTGTGGTGCGGCGGCCGCGCGAGTGTGGGCCACCGGGGGTCCAGGCCGTCGCCGGAGGAGCGGCCGGTGAGGCGGCGGTGGACCCAGGGGGCGGCGGAGTCGCGGACCCAGGTGGCGTGCTGGCGCCACTGCTCGCGGCGGGCGACCTCGATGCTCTCGCGGGGCTCGGGGACGGGCAGGTCGTGGGGGACGCCGAGCGCGTCGAGCACCGCGACGGCCATCCGCTGGTGGCCGGCCGGGCCCATGTGCATCCGGTCCTCGTCCCAGTAGCCCCAGTCGCGGTACTCCCGCATCCGCCAGAAGTCGACGACGGTCGCGCCGTGGCGGTCGGCGGCCTCGCGGACCAGCTCGTTGTACAGCGCGAACCGCCCGCGCAGCAGCCGGTAGGTCGCGGACCCACCCGGGTCGAAGGCGGTGAAGACGACGAGCCGGGCACCGGTGGCGGCCAGCCGCGCCAGCCCGTCGTCGTACGCCGCGACGAGCATGTCGACGTCGACGCTGGGGCGCAGGATGTCGTTGGCGCCCGCGTAGATGCTCACCAGGTCCGGCTCGAGGGCGATCGCCGGCTCGAGCTGCTCGGCCAGGATCGGCAGCAGCTTGCGTCCGCGGATCGCGAGGTTGGCGTAGCCGAAGCCCGGGTCGCGCTCGGCGAGGACCTCGGCGACCCGGTCGGCCCACCCGCGTACGCCGTTGGGCCGGGTGGGGTCGGGGTCGCCGACGCCCTCGGTGAAGGAGTCGCCGAGGGCCACGTAGCGCTGGAAGGTCACGGCCCCATCGTGCCGGGGCCGTGCTGGTGCTCGAACGCCGAGGTCGCCGAGGTGACCTCGGCGGTGACGTCGGCGACCAGGGCGCCCAGCCGTGCCCGGTCCGCCGTGGCGGCCTCCGCCTCGAGCGCCGCGCAGGCGGCGGACAGGCGCATCGCGCCGACCGACGCCGAGGCGCTCTTCATGGCGTGCCCGATGCCGGCCGCGCTGGCACCGTCCCCTGCCCGGGCGACCTGTGCCAGCCGCTGGGCCGACTCGGTTGCGTCCCGGTGCCAGGCCGCCACCAGGCTCTCCCGCACCTGGGCGCCGGCCTCGCCCATGGCCGAGACCAGGGTGTCGAGGACGCCGGGGTCGAGCACCGGAGGGCCGGTCCGCGGCTCGGGAGGGCCGTCGGGCGCGGAGGCGGCGCCGTCCGCACTCGGCACCGTCGCCCCTGCCCGGACGAGCACCGCCACGAGCTCCTCGGTGCGCACCGGCTTCGCGAGGTGGTCGTCCATGCCGGCCTCGATCGACTGCGCCTGGTGCTCGACCAGGGCGTTGGCGGTCATCGCCACGATCCGCGGCTGGCGCTCGGGCGGGAGCTCGGCGCGGATCCGGCGGGTGGCCTCGAGGCCGTCCATCACCGGCATCTGCACGTCCATGAGCACCAGGTCGTAGGCGGTGCGGCGCACCGCCTCGAGGGCCTCCTGGCCGTTGGCGACGATGTCGGGGCGCTGGCCCAGGCGGCCGAGCATCAGGCCGGCCACCTTCCGGTTGACCTCGTTGTCCTCGGCGACCAGCAGCCGCAGGGGTGCGAGGTCGGCCTCCTCCGGCGGTCGGCCGTGACGCGAGGAGGTGGCGGCGCCGAGGGCCACGGCCAGCGCGTCACGCAGGGCCGCAGCCTTGACCGGCTTGGTCAGCTGCAGCATCCCCAGGGAGCGCACCTCCTCGACCTGCTCGCCGAGGGAGGTGAGCAGCACGAGAGGGACCCGCTCCCAGCCGTGCGCCCCCCGCAGGCCCCTGGCCAGGGCGGCGCCGTCCATGCCTGGCATGTGCATGTCGAGGACGGCGATGTCGGCGTCGAGCCCGTCGGTCAGGACCGCCAGCAGTGCCTCGCGCGGGTCGCCGTGGTCGACCACCTCCATCCCCCAGCCCTCGAGCTGGGCGCGCAGGATGCGCCGGTTGGTCTCGTTGTCGTCGACGACGAGCGCACGCGTGCCGGGCAGCTGGGCGGGCACCGGTGCCGGTTGCACCTGCTCGCTGCTGCGCCGCAGCCGCGCGGTGAAGGTGAAGGTCGCCCCGGCGCCCGGGGTGCTGTCGACGGTGATGTCGCCGCCCATCGCCTCCGCGAGTCGTCGGCTGATGGCGAGGCCGAGCCCGGTGCCGCCGTACATCCGGGTGGTGCTGGAGTCGACCTGGCTGAAGGACTGGAAGAGCCGGTCCTGGCGCTCGCGCGGGATGCCGATGCCGGTGTCGCGGACGGCCATAGAGATCAACGGCTGCTCGGGGTCGTCCTGCGCCACCCGGACCGAGACCTGCACCTCCCCGGTCGGGGTGAACTTCACGGCGTTGCCCACCAGGTTCACCAGGACCTGGCGCAGGCGGGTGACGTCACCCACCACCATCGTGGGCACGTCCGGGGCGAGGTCGACGACCAGGTCGAGGTCCTTGGCGCCGGCCACCGCCGCGAGCAGGTCCAGGGTCGTGTCGACGCAGTCGGGGAGCGAGAAGACCGCCTCCTCGAGGTCGAGCTGCCCGGACTCGATCTTCGAGAAGTCCAAGATGTCGTTGATGATCGAGAGCAGGGTGTCGCTGGAGGAGCGGATCGTCTCGGCGTAGTCGCGCTGCTCGGCGGTGAGGTCGCTGTCGAGCAGCAGCCCCGACATCCCGACCACCGCGTTCATCGGCGTACGGATCTCGTGGCTCATCGTGGCCAGGAACGCCGACTTGGCCGCGTTGGCCGACTCCGCCTCCCGACGGGCCTCGTCCAGGTGCTGCTCGCGCAGGGTCACCGCCTCGGCCAGCGAGTCCAGGCCCTCGCCGATCGAGCGCAGCTCGCGCGGCTGGGTCACCGCGCTGCGTGCGGTGAGGTCGCCCCGGCGCAGCCGGTCGATGGTCGCGAGGAGCGAGGCAACGGGCTGGACGACGAGGTCCTGCAGGCCCCGCCGTTGCCGCTGGACCAGCAGCAGCGCGAGCGTCAGCATCGCGGCCTCGAGGGCGAGGACCCCCCGCAGCAGGCGGCTCTGGGTCCGCTCGTCGGCGCTGATCTGGGCGTCCACGGCCTCGCGCAGCGCCTGCTGCTGCTCGCGGTAGTCGTCGAAGAGCTGCTTGCCCCGCAGCATGAAGGTCCTGGTCTCGTTCGCGGCCGGTCGGTTCGAGATCGTCGCCCCCAGCGACAGGGCCGTCCCGGCCCATCGCTGCCGCCACAGGTCGACGGCCTCCTGCGTGCTCTCCAGGGCCTCGCGGACCTCCGGCTGCTCCATCAGCGCGCGCGCCCTGGGCAGCTGCTCGCGGGTGGCGGCCGTGCCCTCGTGGTAGGGCTCGAGGAAGTCGTAGGAGCCGGTGACCAGGAAGGCCCGCAGGGAGGTCTCCTGGTCGAGCATGCCGCGGTGGGCGAGGCTGACTGCGCGGCTGCCGTCCTGCAGCTGCTGCTGGCGGGGCTCCAGCACGGTCGCGAGCGCCACCGCCAGCGCCACGTTGACCAGGACCACGATCGCCACGACGACCAGGCCGGTGCGCGACACCCTGCTGACGCGTTTGGCGAGACTCACCACGGCATGCTGGCATGCCGACGCGGACAGTGGCAGCATCCGGTCGGGCCGGGCGCGGGGTCCCGGTGCGGCTCCCGAGCGGTAGGTTGACCCCCGTGCTGCTCTCAGACCGGGACATCGTCGCCGAGATCGATGCCGGCCGCATCGTGCTCGACCCCTACGAGGCCGGGATGCTCCAGCCGTCGTCGATCGACGTGCGCCTGGACCGTTTCTTCCGGGTCTTCGACAACCACAAGTACCCCCACATCGACCCCGCCCAGGACCAGTCCGACCTCACCCGCCTGGTCGAGCCCGAGGGCGACGAGGCGTTCGTCCTGCACCCCGGCGAGTTCGTGCTCGGGTCGACGTACGAGGTCGTCACCCTGCCCGACGACATCGCGGCCCGCGTGGAGGGGAAGTCCTCCCTGGGGCGGCTGGGGCTGCTGACCCACGCCACGGCCGGCTTCGTCGACCCCGGCTTCAGCGGCCACGTGACGCTGGAGCTGGCGAACGTGGCCACGCTGCCGATCAAGCTCTACCCGGGGATGAAGATCGGGCAGTTCTGCTTCCTGCGGCTCTCCTCGCCCTCCGAGCACCCCTACGGCTCGTCGAAGTACGGCTCGCGCTACCAGGGGCAGCGCGGCCCCACCCCGTCGCGCTCGTTCCAGAGCTTCCACCGCACGTCGATCTGACCGCTCGACGACCGGGCCTGGTTTGGTGAGGCAACCCTAAGTTAGGGTTGCCTCATGACAATCACCCAGGCCGTGCGGCCGTTCGTGCTCTGCGAGACCGAGGTCGTGCACGTCGAGCGGCTCTCGCCCTCCTTCGTGCGCGTCCACCTCGCCGGCCCGGACCTCGCCGACTTCGGCACCGACGGACCCGGCTACGACCAGCGGATCAAGCTCGTCCTCCCCCACGACGGGGGGCCGCTGCCGGTCCTCGGTGGTGGCGAGGACTGGTACGCCGAATGGCTCGCGCTGCCCGAGGCCGAGCGGGGCCACATGCGCACCTACACCGTTCGCGACGTGCTGGGCTCGGGCACCGACACCCGCGTCGTCGTCGACCTGGTGACCCATGGGACCGACGGTCACGGCGAGGCCGGCCCCGGGTCGCGGTGGGCCGCGTCGGCGACGATCGGCTCCCGGGTGGTGCTGCTCGGGCCGCGCCGGGGCGTGGCCTACGGCGGCATCGAGTTCGCGGCCCCCGGGGGCGCCGAGCTGCTGCTCGTCGGCGACGAGACGGCGGTCCCCGCGATCGCCGCGGTGCTCTCCCAGCTCCCGGTCGACGCGTGCGGTGCGGCGTACCTCGAGGTGCCGGTGGCGGCCGACGTGCAGTCGGTGGTGCACCCGGCGGGGGTCCGTGTCGAGTGGCTGCCCCGCGACGGTCGGGCGGTGGGTGCCCGGCTGCACGAGGCGGTGCTGGAGCACCTCGGTGCCGGTGCGGCCACGGTCGAGGTGCCCGAGACCGAGGTGGAGCCCGGACTCTGGGAGACCCCGACGTACTCCTCCTCCGGGGAGGACGTGGGCGAGCATCGGGAGGCGGTGGGCCACGACCTGGCCGACCTCTACGCCTGGATCGCCGGCGAGTCCCGGATGGTCACCGGGCTGCGCCGCGCCCTGGTCCGCGACCTGGGGCTGGACCGCCGGCAGGTGGCCTTCATGGGCTACTGGCGCGAGGGCGTCTCGATGGGCGCCTGATCGGACGGGCACTCGGGGACGTCATACGTACGGCGGTGACGGACGTCCCGTCCGCATGACGTCCCGGCGCGGTCGGTCGCGCGGGTCAGTCGTCGAGGCGGTCCGCGACGCGGCGCAGGCCGCTGGCGAGCCGGTGACGGTGGGTGACGCGCGGCATCCGGGGCGCCTGGCTGCGGACGAGCCGGTCGGCGCGCCGTGCGCGGGCCTCGGCCTCGAGGACGCTGGGGTGGTCGAGCATGACGACTCCTTGCTGATGGCTGGTGGCTGGTGGCTGGTGGCTGGCGAGCGGCGGGTCGATTCGGGGCGAGCCGGCGTATTGATACGCCGGTTCGGCGGGGTTGGCGGGTCGAGTCGGCGTATTGATACGCCGGTTCGGCGTGGGGGGGGGGTCAGGCCTGGACGAGGGAGACGTTGCCGCTGACGGTGGTGGCGCGGACCTCCACGTGGTCCTGACCGTCGGTGGGCTGGCCCGCGCCGGTGAGCGTGGAGTGGATGCGGCCGGTGAGCGAGCTGATGTCGGTCCACACCGGGACACCGGCGGGCACGCCGACCCGGACGTCGCCGGAGGCCACCTTCGCCGAGATCCGGCCGCGTCGCGTCGTGGAGATGCCGAGGCTGCCCGAGCCGCTGGTGAACGCGACGTCGCCGCAGGTGGTGTCGACCTGCAGGTCGCCCGACCCGCTCTTGGTCAGCACGGCCGCCTCGGCCGAGGACACGTGCACGTCGCCGGAGCCCGAGGAGACCGAGAGCTCGGCGAGCGCCTCGCGCAGCTCGACGTCCCCGGAGCCGGTGCGCACCTTCAACGGGCCGGAGGTGCGCTCGACGCGCACGTCGCCGGAGCCGGTGTCGATGCTGCTGGCGGCGGTGATGCTCTCGACCCGGACCTCGCCCGACCCGGTCCGCAGGCGTACGCCGCCGGCCGGGCCGTCGACCACCACCTCGGCGCTGCCGAGCTTGGTGGCGACGTTGCTGTGCTCGGGCGCGGTGATGGAGACCTCGAGCGGGCTGTCGAAGGCCGACAGCAGGCCGCCCCGGGGGGCGAGGACCGAGATCTGGCCGTCCCGGTCGTGCACGTCGACCCGGTCGGCGTCGCGGCCGGTCACGGTGACGGTGGTGGTGCCGGTCCGCGTGCACCGGACGTGGACCTCGCCGCGGCCGATCTCGACGTACAGCGAGGCGGGGGCGGGGGAGTCGAACTCGAAGTGGGGCACGGCGGTCTCCAGTCGTGAGCAGGGTGCACGGGGCCGCGGGGCCGGCGAGGGCCGGTCCCGAGGAGGGTGTCGGTGGGTGGGGGAGGGTGGTCAGACCCAGCCGGTCATCCGGCGGTTGCCGCGCCGGCCCGGGTCGGAGCCGAAGAACGGCATGGAGGACAGGTCGATGTCGACGTGCACCGCGCCCTCGTGGGTCGCGGAGCGCACCGCCTGGACCAGCCAGGTGTTGAGCGAGGAGCCGGCGGCCGCGGCGGCGTCCTCGGCCTTCGTCTTGAGCGACTCGGGCAGACGCAGGGTGATGCGGGCGACGCTGGCGTCCTCCTCGGGCTCCTCCGCGCGGGGCGGGGCCGGCGGAGCGGGCGGCGCCGGGGGGACGGGCGGTGCGGCATCGACCACGAAGTCGAGGTCGCGGCCGTCGAGGCGTACGTCGACGCCGCCGGCCGACATCGCGGCGGTGATCTCCGCGGCCGCCTGGGACAGCGCCTCCATCAGGGCGAGCCGGGTGGCGGGCTCGAGGGCGTAGCCGAGGCGCTCGGCGGCCGCGGCGACCTCGGGGCCGCCGGCCTCGGCGGCGGCCAGGAGGTCGCGACGCAGGCTGTCGACGTACGGCGTGATGTCCATGCGCACCACGATGACACCACTATGACGTCACGTCAAGCACTGCTGACGTCATTCTGGTGTCGTGGTGACGTCACGGACACGGGGTGCCCGGGCCACCCCGTGCCCGGAGGGGTGGGGACGTCGCGGAGTCGGGGTCCTACCGTCGGCGGGTCGTGCCCGGCCCTGTGCCAGCCCCCCCCAGGTGCGACGCCTCTCGGAAAGGAAGCCCATGAGTCCGCTCGCGCCCGCACCACTCGCCAGCGACACGATCATCTCGGCGAGCTGGGTCGACTACCTGATCGTCGCGATCTACTTCGGCTTCGTCCTCGGCATCGGCCTGATGGCCCGGCGACACGTCTCGGACTCCGTGGACTTCTTCCTCTCGGGCCGCTCGCTGCCGGCCTGGGTCACCGGCCTGGCCTTCATCTCCGCCAACCTCGGCGCTGTCGAGATCATGGGCATGTCTGCCAGCGGTGCGGAGTTCGGGCTGCCGACGGTGCACTACTTCTGGGTCGGCGCGATCCCGGCGATGCTGTTCCTCGGCATCGTGATGATGCCCTTCTACTACGGCTCGGAGGTCCGCTCGGTCCCCGAGTTCATGTTCCGTCGCTTCGGCACCGGCGCCCACCTGGTCAACGCGGTGTCGTTCGCCGTGGCGCAGCTGCTCATCGCGGGGATCAACCTCTACCTGCTGGGCTCGATCATCCAGGCGCTGCTGGGCATCGACCTGCTCCTGGCCGTGGTCATCGCCGCCGTGATCGTGCTGTCCTACATCACCCTCGGCGGGCTGTCGGCGGCGATCTACAACGAGGTGCTGCAGTTCTTCGTCATCGTGGCCGCCCTGACCCCCCTCACCCTGCTCGGCCTGGACCGGGTGGGTGGCTGGCAGGGGCTCAAGGACGGCATCACCGAGACGGCCGGCCGGGGGGACGCCCCCAGCGCGGCCGCCCAGCTCAACAGCTGGCCGGGCAACGCGCTCACCGGCTTCGACTCCGACCTGCTCTCGGTCGTCGGCATCGTCTTCGGCCTCGGGTTCGTGCTGTCCTTCGGCTACTGGACGACCAACTTCGTCGAGGTCCAGCGGGCGATGGCCACCGACTCGATCTCCTCGGCGCGCAAGACCCCCATCATCGGGGCCTTCCCCAAGATGTTCGTCCCGTTCATCACCATCATCCCCGGCATGATCGCCGCGGTCCTGGTCGCGGAGATCGCCGAGGTCAAGGCCGGCGGCAGCGTCAGCGGTGGCGCAGAGGGCTCGGTGACCTACAACGACTCGCTGATCTACCTCATGCGCGACGTCCTGCCCAACGGCCTGCTCGGTGTTGCGATCGCGGGTCTGCTGGCGGCCTTCATGGCCGGCATGGCGGCCAACGTCTCGGCGTTCAACACCGTGCTCAGCTACGACCTGTGGGAGCGGTACGTCGTCAAGGACCGCTCCGACGGCTACTACCTGCGCGTCGGCCGGTGGGCCACCGTGGCGGCGGCCGTGATCGCGGTCTTCACCGCCCAGCTGGCCGCGAGCTTCTCGAACATCATGGACTACCTCCAGACGCTGTTCGGGTTCTTCAACGCCCCGCTCTTCGCGACCTTCATCCTCGGCATGTTCTGGAAGCGGATGACCCCGACCGCGGGCTGGGCCGGGCTGGTCTCGGGCACCCTCGCCGCGGTCTTCGTCGGGTTCCTCGCCGAGGGCACGCTCGGCTCGCTGAGCATCGGCGTGCTGCCGCTGTCGGGCCAGGGCGCGGCGTTCGTGGCGGCGGGCGTGGCCTTCGCCGTCGACATCGCCGTCTCCGTGGCGGTCTCCCTGGTCACCGAGCCCAAGCCCGCCGAGCAGCTGGTCGGCCTGGTCTACTCCGAGACCCCGAAGGAGGACCTGGTGGACGAGCAGGAGAAGACCTTCCCGTGGTACCAGCGCACCCTCCCGCTGGCCGGCCTCGCCGCCGTCCTCACCATCATCCTCAACCTGGCGTTCTAGGAGCCACCGTGACTGACCAGACGACCGGGTCCGGCGAGCGGACGCACCGCGCCGGGCTCCTCGACATCCGCAGCATCATCGCCGCCCTGATGGGCACCTACGGCGTCATCCTGGTGCTGATGGGGCTCTTCGCCGACCCCGAGACCGACAAGACCGGCGGCACCAACGCCAACCTGTGGGCCGGGCTGGCGATGCTCCTGGTGGCCGTCGCCTTCGCGGCCTGGGCCCGGCTGCGTCCGGTGAAGGTGCCGGCCGAGGACGCTAGCGCCGCTTCGTCCTGACCCACGGCACCGTCAGCTCCGACGGCGTCTCGGGGCCGGTGTGGATGGTGATGACCGACAGACTGCCCAGCAGCACCGGCAGCGTGGGCAGCAGGTGGGGCACGTCGAAGGCCTGGACGGCCACCCGCAGCCGGTGGCCCTTGGCGATCCTCGCCGCCGTCGGGAAGACCTCGACGTCGACCGGCTCGATCCCCTCCAGGCTCGCCTGGGACTCCTCGGTGAAGGGGTGCCAGGGCTGGATGATCTTGCCGTTCAGCCGGCGGCTGCGCCGCGGGTCGGTCTCGGCGAGCGAGAGCACCTGCCAGCCGCCGGTGAGCCGGCTGACCGTGCCGTCGGGCGCGACGTCCTCGACCGACACCGAGAGCATCCCGTCGCCGGCACCGGTCACCGAGGTGTAGAGGCGGGCGTTGATCGGGCCGCGGATCGAGGTGGCGCGCGTCATCGGCTCGGTCTCGAAGACCACGCCGCTCAGGTCGTTGAGGCGGGTGTCGTCGAAGCAGGGGTTGGGGAACGGGAACTGGCTCGCCCCCGCGTTGAGGATGCCCGCGGTCCACTGGTTGGCCGAGCGGGTGCAGGCCCCGGAGACGGGCAGCGGCAGCACGTCAGCGGTGCCTGCCTGCGGCGTACCGGTGGTGAGGGAGCCGTTGACCAGGGCGGTCGTGGAGCTGCCGGACAGGTGGTAGGAGCGGGCCCGCAGGTCGCGGTCGATCCACCGGTCGGACCTCGTCCAGCGGCCGCTGCCCTGCTCGTAGTAGGTGAGGTTCGCGATGTCCTTGTGCAGGCGCTTGTCGCGCTTGCCCTTGACGTAGTGGTCGAACCACCGCAGCTGCAGCTCCTCGAGCGTGCCGTAGCCGGCGTCGCCGATCTCGGCGGCCGAGGAGCCCTCGAGGTGGTCCCAGGGGCCGGTGATGAGCTTGGTGGGGACACCGTTCTCCTGCAGCGCCTCGAAGAGCAGCGGGGTGCCGCGCTGGAAGAGGTCGTACTCCCCGGAGACGAAGAACGCCGGGACCTCGACCTTGTCGATCACGTTGATGACCGAGCGCTGCTCGTAGAACTCCCCGTCGTACGCCGGCTCCTGGGCCAGCAGCGCTGCCGGGATCACCTGGGCGGTGAACCCGAACGCGCCCATGATGTGGTCGAGGTAGATGCCCAGCGTCGAGGGGCCGTTGGTCTGCGGGGGGATCAGCCCGGTCACGGTCACGAGGCCCAGCCACAGCGGGATGAAGCCGACGTCGATCGCCCCGCCGCTCGCGACGACGTCGCGGTAGACGTCGGCGCCCGGCACCTGCGGGAAGATCGCCTTGAGGCCCTTGGGCTGCGCGGCGGCCGCCCACAGCTGCGAGATGCCCATGTAGGACGGGCCGGTCATGGCGGTCCTGCCGTTGCTCCACTCCTGGGAGGCGGCCCACTCCATGATCTCGCCGGCGTCGGTGTTCTCCCGGGTGTCGAAGGCGTTCCACTGCCCGTTGCTCGAGCCGGTGCCGCGGGCGTCGACGGTGAGCTGTGCGTAACCGCGCTTGACCAGGTAGTCCCCGGTGCTGCCGCCGAGGCTGGTGCTGGCCAGCACCGACTTGTTGTACGCCGTGATCGTGACGACCACCGGCAGCGGCCTCTTCACCGCCCGGATCGTGCCGTCCGGCCGCAGCACGGCAGGCCGGGTCAGGTCGCCGCGCAGGATGGTGCCGTCGGACATGGGGATCTCGAGGTCCGGGGTGAAGACCGTGCCGCCGTACTGCTCCTCGCGGGGCGTCCAGGCCTTGGCGCCCTTGCCGTTGCCCCTGCTGTGGCCCGTGCCCTGGGCGGCGGCCGTCGGCGCGAGGCCGGTGGAGACGGTGGGGGCAGCGCTCGCGTGGGCGGTGGTGGCCGTGGCGACCCCGGCGACGGGGGTGGCGGTGAGGGCGAGGGCCAGCAGCCCGCCGAGCAGGCGGGTGGTGCGGCCGCGGGGCGGACGAGCGAGCACGGCGGGGGACCTCCGGAGTCGACGGTGCGTCACGGAGGCTAACGACCCGGCGTGAGCGTCGTCACGGGCGTCCACGGGTGCTCGGCGGTCCTCCACAGGTGGCGCCGGACGACGTGGCGTGGCGGCACCGCCCGGGAAGGGTGCCTGCATGGACGACCTCGCCCGGCTGCTGCGTGACCAGGACGGCGTGGTCGCACGCCGTCAGCTGCTCTCGCTCCCGGGCATGGACCGGACAACGGTCGCCCGTCTGGTCCGGCGGCGCGAGCTGGTGGAGGTGCAGCGCGGGGTGTACGTCGACCACACCGGCCCGCCCTCGTGGCAGCAACGCGCCTGGGCAGCCGTGCTCTGGGCCTGGCCGGCGGCGCTGGCCGACCAGTCCGCCTGGCGTGCCTTCGAGGGGCCCGGGCGACGTAGCAGGGACGTGGACCGGTTGCACGTCGTGGTCGACCGGGACCGCCGGCTCACCGCCCCTCCGGGCATCGTGCTCCACCGGCGGTCGGGCTTCGGCGACCGAGTCCTCTGGAACCTCGGCCCGCCCCGGGTGCGCCTGGAGGAGGCGGTCCTCGACGTGGCGCTGGGGGCGCCGGACGAGCTGGGCACCATCGCGGCCCTCGCGGACGCAGCCGGCGGGCGGCGTACGACGGCGGCCAGGTTGCGCGCCGCGCTCGACGGCCGCCCGTGGGTGCCGCGTCGCGCCCTGATCGGAGCGGTGCTCGACGACGTGGAGGCGGGCTCGTGCTCCGTGCTCGAGCGGGAGTACCTGGCCCGCGTCGAGCGGCCCCACGGGTTGCCGGTGGGACGGCGCCAGGCCCGGGCGGAGCACCGTGGTCGGACGATGTGGCAGGACGTCGCCTACGAGGAGTGGGGACTGGTCGTCGAGCTGGACGGTCGGTTCGACCACGTGGTCATGACCGACCGGGACCGCGACCTGGACCGTGACCTCGCCACCGCCGCCGCGGGCGGGCAGACGCTGCGGCTCGGGTACGGCCAGGTGCTGTCCCGCTCCTGCGCCACCGCGGACCGGGTGGCGCGGGTGCTGGCGTCCCGCGGCTGGAGTGGCGTGACGCAGCGGTGCGGAAAGTGTGGAGCCCCGGATCAACCAGGTTGATCCGGGGCTCCACACTTTCGTCCTTGCGTTGTTCTTGCGCCGACTCAGAGGTCGAAGAGCGACTCCGCGCCGTCGATGTCGGCGTCGGTGCGGGGCTGGTGGGCCTCGCCGCTCGACACCGGCTTGGGCTTCTCCTCGGCCGCGGGCTCGGGCTCCGCCGCCGGCTCGGCCTCGGCTGCCTCTGCCGGCTGGGACGCGTCATCGGCCGGCTGGTCGGCCTCGTCGCCGGCCGGGGCCTCGTCGCCGGACTGGTCCTCCTCGGTGGACCGGGCCGCGGACTCGGGCTCGGCTGCCTCTGCCGGCTCCTCGCTCGTCTGCTCGGCCGGGGCCTCGACCTGCTCCTGGGCTGCCGGGGTCTCCGGCGCCGCGGGAGTGGCCGGGGCCGGGGCGTTCTCCGGGGCGGCGAAGTCGAACAGCGAGCCGGCCGCGTCCAGGTCGACCGCGGGGGCCGCCGGCTTCTCGGCCGCCGGTGCCTTCTCCTCGGCCTTCTCCTCGGCCTTCTCCTCGGCCTTCTCCTCGGCCTCCGGCTCGGTCGGGGCCTCGGTCGCAGCCTCGGCCACGTCCTCGGCCGGGGCCTCGGTCGCCGTCGAGGAGGCCGGTGCCGGCTCGTCGGCGGGGATGTCGAAGAGCGAACCGCCGCCCGAGAGGTCCACCGACTCCTTCGGCTCCGACGCCTTGGTCGCCGGTGCCTCGGCCTCGGTCGTGGGCGCCGCAGCCTGGGGTGCCTCGGTCGCCTCGGCCTTCGGCGCCTCCCCGGCGGGAGCGGGCTCGTCGGCGGTCAGGTCGAACAGCGAGCCACCCGAGCCCAGGTCGGTCGACGGCTCGGGGTCGGCCTTCGCAGGCTTCGCCTCGGCGGGCTCGGCCTTCGCCTCGGTCGGCTTCTCGGCCGGCTTCTCGTCAGCGGGAGCGTCGTCGCCGCCAAGGTCGAAGAGGGAGCCGCCACCGGAGAGGCTCTCCTCGGCCGGAGCGGCCTGCTTCGCCTCGGGCTCGGCCGGCTCGTCGGCGGTCTTCTCGGCGGGCTCGTCGAACATCGACGACGCGTCGTCGAAGAGCGACCCGCCCTTCTCCTCTGCCTTGTCCTCGGTCTTCTCGGCCGGCGCTGCCTTGGCGGCGGGCTCGTCGTCGAGCATGGAGGAGGCGTCGTCGAAGAGCGAGGAGCCGCCGGAGGCCTTGGCGGCCGGGCCGGCGTCCGCGGTCTCGGTGACGGTGTCCTCGGTGATGGTCACGTCGCCGGCCTCGGGCTCGGCCTTGGTCGCCACGTCGGTGTCGCCGGCGGGCGCGGCCTTGGCGGGCGCGGCCTTGGCAGCCGGGGCAGCAGGAGCGCCCTGGCCGGGCGCCAGCTTGGTGGCCTGCTCGCCCTTGACCGAGGCGAGCAGCATCTGCGCGACGTCGAGGACCTCGACCTCCTCGCGGGCCTCGCCCTTGGACTGCTTCATCGTCAGCCCGTCGGAGAGCATGACGCGGCAGAAGGGGCAGCCGACGGCGATCTGGTCGGCACCGGTGCCGACGGCCTCGGTGGTGCGGTTGATGTTGATCCGCTCGCCGAGGTTCTCCTCCATCCACATGCGGGCACCACCGGCGCCGCAGCAGAAGGACCGCTCGGAGTTGCGCTCCATCTCGACGACCTCGGCACCCGGCAGCACCTGCAGCAGCTCGCGGGGCGGCGAGTAGACGCCGTTGTGGCGGCCGATGTAGCAGGGGTCGTGGTAGGTGATCGAGCGCTTGTGGGCGCCGGCGCCGTCCTTGACGGGGGTCAGCTTGCCCTCGCGCACCAGCCGGTTGAGCAGCTGGGTGTGGTGCACGACCTCGAGCTCGACGCCGAACTCCTTGTACTCGTTCTTGAGCGTGTTGAAGCAGTGGGCGCAGGTCGAGACGACCTTCTTGACCTTGTACTCCTTGAAGCTCTCGACGTTCTGCTGGGCCAGGCCCTGGAACACGAACTCGTTGCCTGCGCGGCGGGCGGGGTCACCGGTGCAGGTCTCGCCGTTGCCGAGCACCCCGAAGGTCACGCCCGCCATGTCGAGCAGCTCGGCGACGGCGCGCGTGGTCTTCTTCGCACGGTCCTCGTACGCCCCGGCGCAGCCGACCCAGAACAGCCAGTCGACGGAGTCGAGGTCCTCGATGTCGTCGCCGACGACCTTGACGTCGAAGGGCAGGTCCTTGGCCCAGTCCATCCGGGCCGAGCCCGACATGTTCCAGGGGTTGCCCTTGTTCTCCAGGCCCTTGAACAGGCCGTTGAGCTCGGCGGGGAAGTTCGACTCCACCAGGATCTGGTGGCGGCGCATGTCCATGATGTGGTCGACGTGCTCGATGTCGACGGGGCACTGCTGGACGCAGGCGCCGCAGGAGGTGCAGTTCCACAGCACCTCGGGGTCGATCACCGCGGCACCGTTGGCCGGGTTGTAGAACCACTCGCCGTCCTCGAGCCCGTCGAGGCGGCCGCCGGTCTCGCCGACCAGGGGCTTCTCGACCTCGGTGGCCAGGGCGGTGTTGCCCTCGAGCAGCGCCTCGCGCTCGCCCTCGGGCGCCTTGAGGTAGGGCGCCTTGGCGTAGGCGTGGTCGCGCATCGCGGTGATGAGCAGCTTGGGCGAGAGCGGCTTGTCGGTGTTCCACGCCGGGCACTGCGACTGGCAGCGACCGCACTCGGTGCAGGTCGAGAAGTCGAGGATGCCCTTCCAGGAGAAGTCCTCGATGGCGCCGACGCCGAGCGTGGCGTCCTCGTCGAGGTCGTCGATGTCGTCGAGGGTGACCGGCTTGCCGTTGTTCATCAGCGGCTTCATGCCGCCCAGCGCGGTGGTGGCGCCGTCGGTGTCGCGGCCGACCGACTCGCGCTTGAAGAAGATGTTGAACCACGCGGTGAAGCGGTGCCAGGCGATGCCCATCGTGAGGTTCGAGGAGATGACGATCAGCCAGACCATGGCCAGGACGACCTTGATCATCGCGATGACCACGATGGTGGTCTCCAGTGCGCCCTCGTTGCCCTCGACACCCGCGGGGAACAGCGCGTCGCCGACGAACCCGGAGATCGGGAAGTGGAAGCGGTCGAAGTCCTCGGGGTGGTCGGAGTCGAGCTGGCCGAGGTTGTACTCCGCGCCGCGGATGAAGAGGATCGCTGCGCTCTCGACGAGCACGAACGCCTCGACGAAGTAGGCCTGCCACTGGGTGGAGCCGAAGAACCGGCTCTTGCGGCCCTTGTCGCGCGGGTGGTTCAGCTGGCGGTAGACGGCCAGGAAGATGATGCCGATCGTGCCGAGCAGGCCGATGCCCTCACTGGCCCACTCGAAGAGGAAGAAGTGACCGATGAGCGGCAGCGCGAAGTCGGGCTTGAACAGCTGCACGTAGCCGGTGGCCACCGCGGTCGAGAGCAGCAGGAACGCGGCGTAGACGAACCAGTGCATCGCACCGATCCAGTGCCACTGCAGCATCCGGGTGTGGAGGAAGGACTCCTTGAGCAGCGTCACCGCCCGCTTGCCGGGGTTGTCGGAGCGTGAGGCCGGCTGCCCGAGACGCACGGTCCCGAGGATCTGCTGCACCGCGCGGGCCGTCATGACGACGGCGACGGCGGTGAAGGCCAGGGACACCACGATGGCGAAGGTCTGCATGGATCTCCTCGTCTCCCAGCACCCGCCCAGGGGGCGGCAGGTGCTCGCGTGAGCCTAGGGGGGCCTGACCATGCTCGTCAGGCCCGTCCGGGGTGAGGATGATCCTACCGGTAGGTAACTTCGAGCGGCGGTGTGTGGTCTCGACGCCCGCTCGCTGGCGCTCGTTGCTCGACCACCGGAAGGGTCAGGTGCGCTTGACCTTGCGGAGCTTGCCCTTGCCGTTGAACGTCGCGGTCAGCTCCACCTTCGTGCCCTTCCCGTCCTTGGCGCAGAAGCCGTAGCTCTTCCCCAGCCGGGTGTAGGGCTGGCCGACGACCTTCATCACCGAGGTGGTGCTCATCCCGGGGCGCAGCTTCTTCTGCACGGTGCCGACCGGCAGTCGGTTGCCGGGGTTGCGGCAGGAGTCGGGGGCCACGCCGTACGCGCGCTCCCACATCTGCAGGTAGGCCTCGGCGCCACGGGCCATGTCCTCGAGGATCTTCTCCCCGTCGCCCTTGCCGGAGGCCTCCGCCACCAGCGAGAGGTCCTGGACCCAGTCGGGGTAGAGGCCGTACTGCGCGACACCGTCGACGTTGAGGTCCCAGACCCGCTCGCCGGCGCGCTGCTTGTCCACGCGTACGCCGCCGAGGCCCCGGAACGGGTAGGTGACCGGGTTCGGGACGTCCGCCCCGCGCGGGCCGCCCTGGGCGCCGAGGCCGTTGATGTCGGCGCCGTACCCGATGCCGAAGTAGTAGCGCGGGTCGGCCCAGCCGAGGTGGCGGCGCCACTTGTCGACGAAGGAGGTGCTGCTGCCGGCGTAGGGGGTGATGAAGCCGCCGGCCTTGTAGACGCGGGGGTAGGCGTCCACGGTCGACCAGGAGTGGCTGGAGATCAGGCCGTGGTAGCCCATCTCCTCGATCTGGTCGAGCGCGGCGTTGCGGGCCTTCACGCTCATGTGGTCGGGGTCGAAGATGATCCTGCGCTTCGCGAGCTCGTTGATCGTGTACTCGCCCAGCGTCGTGAGGCCGCGGTTGTTGCAGTGCATCGGCGTGGGGTAGAGCGGCAGCGCCGGCAGTGCCAGCGGACCCGACAGCATCGCGATCGCCCCGAAGAGCGCGTCCTGCTGGCCCGCGGAGATGTCGGGGGCGGCGTACTGCGTCCTGTCGGCGCTCTCGCCGTCCTCCGGCTCGCAGTGCCGCATGTCCCAGAAGGTGCCGGTCTCGAGGAAGTTGGCGCTGTTGACCAGGACGCCGGTCTCGCCCGCGTCACCGGCGATGCCGGACAGGGCGTTGTCGAACTTGTTGACCAGCTCCATCTGTCGCACGCCGAGGTCGTGGACCTCGTCGAGCTGGGTGGCGATGGCCTCCTCGTCGCAGGCCGGCACGTCACCGACCAGCGGGACGTTCTTGAAGGTGCACCCGAACGGCACCGAGGTCTCGATGCCGAGGACCACGGCCATCTTGCCGCTGTTGATGACCTTGCGCGCCTCCCACGGCGTCTTCACGATCCGGTAGAACCCCTTGCCCGGGCCGCCGAACTGCGCGTCGACGTAGTCCTGGAAGGCGTAGGCGTCGGCTGCCTGCAGCCGGATGGAGTCCATGTCGTCGCAGGAGTTCCGCTTGAACGGGTAGAGCTGGCAGAGCTGGTTGTTCTCGACCAGCAGGTTGACGAACAACCGCTGCCCGCCGCGCCAGGAGCGCTCCATCCAGCGGTAGTAGGTGCCCTCGTGGGTCAACGAGTTCGGCGCGGGCCAGTCCACGAAGGTCGGCCAGCCGACCGGGTCGTGGCCCACCTCGCCGGACAGTGCGGACTCCAGCACCCCGCCGTACCCGCCGGTGTAGGTGTGGTCCTCGCAGTCGACCAGGGCGTACGGCGCGCCGTACTCGTCCCACGGCTTGCCGCAGTGGGCCTCGCCGCCGAGGAACTCGAAGGCCATGTGGTGGGTGTGCCCGTCGACGTAGCCGCGGACCTCCTGGAAGGCGGACACGCCACCGTGCGGGTTGCCGCTGACGTTGACCTCGGCCTCGGGGTACTCCGTGCAGCCGTCGGCGACGGTGGCGAGGAAGGCGGTGGTGCCGCCGACCTCGAGGGGCTGGTCGGCGTTGGTGAGCGTGAGCTTCCTGCCGCTCATCTCGGCGGTCCACACGGCGTCCTCCGACGGCTCGGCGGCGGTGCCGCCGGGCACCAGCAGCTGCGCGTCGGGGTCCTGGATGAGGTAGGTGCCCAGCGCGGTGGGCTTGAAGTAGAGCGGCGTGCCGCCGGGCACGAGGGTGTAGCAGCCGTTGGCGAGGGCGTAACGGTCCTGCGGGTGGTCCTTGCGGCGCGGGTAGGCCTTGACCTTGCGCAGCTTCGGGTCGCGCATCGCGCGTTCCCTGTCGACGTACGCCGCGGCCGCGCGCCGCTCGGCGGCGCTGGTCGGGTCGGTCGTCTCCGCGGCCGACTCGCCGGCGCGGGAGAGGGCCTCGTTGGTCGAGCTCTCGTGGGAGTGGTCCCCGCCGATCGTCACGGGGTTGCCGTGGACGTCGGTGAGCGTGATGCCCTCGCCGCTCGCGGCTCGGTGGTAGTCCTGCAGGCCCTGCGACCCGCCGGGGCGGTCGTGGTCGGGGAGCTCCACGACGGCGGCGACCCCGCCGACGACGGCGGCTGCGGTGCCGGTGGCCAGGAGCAGGCGCAGGGAGCGGCGGAACGGGACGGGCATGGGGGGACCTCCAGGACGAACGTCCCCAGAATCTGACACATGTTCACATATCTGTCGAGGGAAACCGGTGGACTGGTCACCCGCGCAGCGCAGGGTGCCGCCCCGTGCGCCCCCTCCACCGCCGCTCGCGGCTGCTGCCCCTGCTCCTCGTCCCCGCCCTCGCGCTGACCCCGCTGGCGACCCAGTCGGTCGTGCCCGGCCCCCGGTTGCTGGCCCCGGCGGGCGCCGAGACCGACGACCCGGCCACCGGCGTACCGGACCGGATCGTGCTGAACCCGACCGAGGACACCACGACCTCGGTGATGGTCACCTGGCGCACCGCCGCCGGGCTCGACGACCACCGGGCGCAGGTGCGCCGGCCGGACGAGCGGGCACTGGTCGGCGAGTACCCCTCGTGGAACGAGGAGTCGGCGATGTCGCAGCCCGAGGCCGAGCACCACAGTGCCCTCATGGATGGCCTGGCGCCGGGCACGGGCTACGAGTACCGCGTGGGCGGCGGGGCCGGCTGGAGCCGCTGGCGACCGGTGCGCACGGCCGCCGAGGGCAGTGAGCCGTTCACCTTCCTCTACTTCGGCGACGCCCAGAACGGGCTCACCGACCGGTGGCCGCCGGTGGTCCGTCGCGCGCTGAGGAGCGAGCCCGACGCCCGGCTGACCCTGCACGAGGGCGACCAGATCAACGAGGCCGACCACGACCCCGAGTGGGGCGACTGGTTCCGCGGGGCCGAGCGGCTGCTCACCTCGACGCTGACGCTGACCAGCCCCGGCAACCACGAGTACTCCGGCGACCAGCTCATCACCGGCTACCGCGCGCACTACGAGTACCCGCTCAACGGGCCGCTGCTGCTGCGGCACGAGGACGTCTACTACACCGACTACCAGGGCGTGCGGTTCATCGGCCTCAACGCCAACCAGCAGCTCGGTGCCCCCGACCAGGCGCTCTGGCTGCGCCGGGTCGCCCTCACCGAGAACCCGATGGACTGGACGGTCGTCTTCTTCCACCACCCGGTCTTCAGCGCCTCGGAGGGGCGCGACAACCCGCAGCTGCGTGCCTTCTGGCTGCCGACCTTCGAGGCGCTGGGGATCGACCTGGTGCTGCAGGGCCACGACCACGTCTACGCACGCGGTCACCTGACCGAGAACGAGACCGGGCCCGGCACGCACGTGGGGCCGACGTACGTCGTCTCCGTGGCCGGCTCGAAGTACTACGACCTCGCCCCGGCCGACGACAACGTGTGGACGCAGAACGACGCGACCCGGGTGCTCGCGCACGCGCAGACCTCCACCTACCAGGTGATCTCGGTGTCGCAGGACCGGCTCGTCTACCGCTCGGTGATCGGTGCCAAGGGCGGGGCCAGCACCACCGAGCGAAGGCGCGGCGACCTGCTCGACGCCTTCACCATCACCCGGGGCGGCGACGGCACGAAGGTCGTCGAGGACGGGCTGCCGACGCGGATCACGGTCCAGCGCACCCGCCTGAAGGGCAGGGCGGGGGTCGTGGTGGCGAGGCTCCTTGCGCCGCGCCACCGGCCGACCGGCCGCGTGACCGCGTGGGTCGGCGAGGAGAGGGTCGGCGCCGGCCGGCTGCGCCGCGGGCAGGTGCGGGTCGCGCTGCGGGGGGTGCCGAAGCGGGCCGTCGCCGTCGAGCTGCGCTACTCCGGGGACGGCCGGGCCCGGGCGGCGACCAGGGCCGTCCCGCTGGGCTGAACCAACGGGTCCTCACGACCCAGCCCGGCGACGGCCGCGAGCACGAGGGCGGTGCCGAGCAGGCCGAGCGGGCCGATCCGCTCGTCGAGCAGGGCGGCGGCCACAGCGGCCGCGGTGACGGGCTCCAGCAGGGTCGCCACGGTGGCGGCCGAGCCCGAGGTGGTGCGCAGGCCGGCGTACAGCAGGGCGTAGGCCAGCGCCATCGTCAGCACGCCGAGGTAGGCAAGCAGCGCGAGGGTCCCGGGGTCGCCGGTGAGCCGGGGGCCGCTCACGAGCAGCGCCAGCGGCACGAGGCCGACCGCGCCCACGGTGGTCGTCGCCGTGGTCAGTGCCAGCGGGGAGGTCTGCCGGGCCAGGACCTCGCCCTGCGCGGTGGCGAACGCGTACGCCGACCCCGAGGCGAGCGCCGCCAGCAACCCGAGGCCCGGGCTCGGCCCGGTGCCGCCGCCGTGCCCGGCGCCGACGCTCACGAGCACCAGGCCGGTCAGGGCGGCGACCAGGACCAGAGCGCGGGTGCGGCTCGGGCGCTGCCGGTGCCGCAGCGACTCCGCCGCGGTGAGCAGGACCGGTGCCAGGCCGAGGCTGACCACTGTCGCGACCGAGACCCCGACCAGGGTGACCGAGGCGAAGTAGAGCGCCTGGTAGGCCGCGGTGGCGCTGCCGACGACCACGGTGCGCCGCGGGTGCTCGCGCACCAGTCGCACCAGCGCAGGGCCGCCGCGGGTCGCGAGCACGGCGATGCCGAGGACGGCGGCGGCCAGCACCATCCGCCAGGCGCTGATCGTGACGACGTGCATCGGCACCCGCTCGCGCACCAGCTGGACGACGAGCCCGCCGGTGCCCCACAGGACCCCGGCGAGGCAGACCTGCAGCAGGCCGAGACGGGCGCGGGCGCTCATGGGCGATCTCCTGTCCTGCCGCCCAGGCGGCTGGTGAGCAGCTGCGCGGTGCGGCGTACGTCGGCGGCCAGCCGCGCGGGGTCGAGCTGCTGCTCGTCGACCGGGTAGGTCACCGCGACGCCCGCAGCGGGGTGGCCGGTGTGGTCGAGCACGGCGGCCGCGACGCTGGCCAGCCCGTCGGTGACCTCGCCGTCCTCGGTGGCGTGGCCGCGCTGGCGGGTCTCGGTGAGCAGCGTGCGCAGGGCGGAGGGGGTGCGGGGGCCACGACCGGTGCGGTCGACGAAGGCGTCGGCGTGCGGGTAGAGCGCGCGCACCTGGGCGGCCGGCAGCGCGGCGAGCAGCGCGCGACCGCTGGCGGTGAGGTGGGCCGGGAGGCGGACGCCGACGTCGGTGACGAGCGGGGGGCGACCCGGGGCGCGCTCCTCGACGACGTACAGCACGTCGCGCCCGTGCAGCACCGCGAGGTGCGCGCTGTGGCCGGTGCGGTCGACCAGCTGGGCCAGGGCACGACGGCTGATCCGCTGCAGCGGCTCCTGGCGGGTGTAGCCGCTGCCGACCTCGAACGCGGCGACGCCGAGGCCGTAGCGGTGCTCCTCGGGCAGGTGGGCCACGAAGCCCTCGGCGACCATCACGCCGAGCAGGTGGTAGGCCGTGGAGCGGGGCAGGTCGCAGGCGCGGGCGATCCGCTCGAGCGGCACCGGGTCGGGCTGGGAGGCCAGGAAGCGCAGCACCCGCAGCGTGCGGGTCGCGGCGGGGACCTGGCTCATGGGCAGAGTCTGCCGGGTGGGCACGGGCCGCCGGCCGCGGGGACGTCGTACGCGGTGCGGTGGGGGACGTCCCGTCCGTATGACGTCCCGCTCACCGCAGCGGGTGCTCCTGCTCTGCGGGGACGAGCGGGGCCGCGAGGAGCGGGCAGAGGGCGGCGAGCGCGAAGGCGGCGGCGAAGCCGATCCGGTCGACGACGACACCGGCGACGGGTGGGACGGCGGAGGCGGCGAGGTACTGCGCGGTGTTCTGGGCGCCGAGGGCGCGGCCGGACCAGAACGGGCCGGCCCGCTCGGCGACGGCGGTGAAGGCCAGGCCGTTGTCGGCGACGGTCAGGACGGTCGCCACCACGACCAGCGGGACGGCGATGGCGGCATCCAGCCCGGCTGCGACGCCGAGGGCGCCCATGCACACCGCCGCGGCCACGGCGACCCAGCGCAGCGGGCGCAGCCGGCTGGAGACCCGGTCGCTCAGCGCACCGGCCGCGATCCGGCCCAGGGCCCCGGCGACCTGGGCGAGCCCGACCAGGGATCCGGCGGCGGCCGCCGACCAGCCCCGGTCGGTGATCAGCCAGACCAGCGCGAAGGTCCACACCAGGAACTGCGGGACGACCAGCAGCACGGAGACCAGGTGGATGCGCGCGAGGTACCCGTCGCGCAGGTAGGGGTTCGGGGCGTCCCCCTCGACGCGGGCCGGCCTCGGGGGGTCGATGACGACGGCGATGACGACCAGCGCCCCGACCAGGGCCGCGAGCGTCGGCACCAGCAGCGCGCCGGCCACGCCGTGCCGCTCGGCGGTGACGGCGATCGAGACGGCGGCGACGCCGACGCCCACGGGCTGGGCCATCTGTCGGATGCCCATCGCCAGCCCGCGGCGCCGCGGGGGGAACCAGCCCACGACGACCCGTCCGCTGGCCGAGGCCGTGCTGGCCGCGGCGGCGCCGGCGACCAGCAGCGTGAGCCCCAGCATGGTCGGGTCCTGCGAGCGGGCGCCGAGGACGGCCAGGCCGCCCGCGCCGGTGGTGAGCAGCAGGCCGGTGACCAGCACGAGCCGCTCGCCGCGCCGGTCGGTGACCATGCCCCAGGCGACCAGGGCGAGCACCACGCCGAGGGTGGGCGCGGCGGCCACGAGCCCGGCCTGCGGCAGGCTCAGCCCGAGCTGGTCACGCAGCGAGGGGATCAGGAACGCCGGCCCGTGGATCGTCACCGCGGCCGCTGCCTGGGCCAGCGTCGAGGCGCCGAGCATCGCCCAGCGCCGGGTCCGGCCCGGGCTGCGCTGGTCGACGGTGACGCTCACCGCCCCATCAGAAACCCTCGGCCCCCTCGATCCGGCCCGCGTCTCGCCGTACGGCGTGTGAGAAATGCCGCCGAGAGTCCGTTCGCGCACGCCGACGACCGGTCACGCTCGCGCGGGGGGCGGTGCGCGGGTGACCGGTCGCCGGGGTCTGGGTCAGGACTCGGAGATCGACAGCTTCGAGGTGGCGAAGTCGAGGACCGCGCCGGTGCCGTCGAGCAGCGTGATCCGGACGCCGATCATCCGGATGCCGCCCCTGATCTTCTTCTTCAGCCCCGTCTGGATCTTGGCCAGGCCCGGGATCTCGAGCTCGCCGAGCTGGTCGAGGCTCTGCGGCTCGCCGCCGAGGGTGATGCTCCCGAAGCTGGCCTTGGCGTTGCGCTTGAGCTTGCCGTCGGCGCGGCG
Source organism: Nocardioides marinus (assembly GCF_013408145.1). Lineage (NCBI taxonomy): Bacteria > Bacillati > Actinomycetota > Actinomycetes > Propionibacteriales > Nocardioidaceae > Nocardioides > Nocardioides marinus. Next base: position 3,530,006 of record NZ_JACBZI010000001.1, on the reverse strand, counting down.
GGTGACGTTGACCTTGGACTCGAGCGCCTCGATCACCAGCTGGTCGGCGACGTCGATGCGGGCGACCTTGGAGGCCTCCATGCCGACAGCCTTGGCGCGCGTCTGCTTGCCCTTCTGGCGGGCACTGGCGCCCTCGACGACGATCTGGTCGGCCAGGTCGACGTCGGCGGCGTCCATCGGGTCGAGCTCGCCCTCGGTGCCGGTGCAGGGCATCACCTGGTTGATCACCTTGCCGACCTCGACCAGCTCGCCGAGGACCTTGGCCTTCGCGGGGACGCCGCTGCCGTGGAAGATGCCGGACTTGTAGCCCTTCTCCAGCTTCGAGACCGAGCGCGCGACCTTCACGGTCGTCTCGGTCGGGATGACCTTGATGACCAGGCCGACGGCGTAGGCGCGGGCGTCGTCCTTGGTCGCCTTCTCGATGGTCCGGCCCAGCGAGATCACTGCCACGCCGGGGATGGTCACCGACTGCCCGAGCGAGGGCAGGTCGACGCCCTGCGGCTCGCCACCGGGCGGGGTGAAGAAGATGCCGGCGAGGTCGGTCTGGGCGGTGGCGTGGAAGCCGTCGGCGTCGTGGAACGCGCTGGTGGTCGACTCGACGCCGTCGATCGTGAGGCTGCCGAGGGGGGTGTCGGCGAGCACGATCTCGGCGACCCGGTGGACCGAGGAGGAGGTCGTGACGCCCTTCTTCTGCGAGGTGCTGACGCGGGAGTAGACGCCGCGGACCGTGCCGAGGCCGGGGACCTCGCTCTCGGCGACGAAGTTGCGGTGCGCCTTGCCGGCATCGCTGGTGCACGAGATCGAGCTGAGCGCCGTGCGGTCGGAGCCGACCGGCACCATGCCGCCGGAGGCGGAGGTGCCGTAGCCGTTGGCGCGGAAGGCGAACTGGGTGCGGGTCAGCGTGGGCCGCTCGGCGCTCTGCGCGGCGCTCTCGGGTGCGGCAGCCGAGCCGGCCGAAGCCAGCGCGACCGTGGCGCTGAGCCCCATCGCGAGGGCCGCAACGGTGCCGGTGGCGGTGCGCAGCAGGGAGGGGAGGGACGGGTGGCGGGGGGTGGTGGGGGACATCGCGCTCCTCGGCCACGGGGTCCGAGGCCCCGTGCTCTGGTGGGGTGTGGGTGCCGGTGTGGGTTGCCGGGTGCGCCACGGGGGGCTGTGACGCACGTGACTCCAGGGTTTCCAGCGTGCGCCCGTTCAAACGTCCTGACAGCCCTAGGAGTTGTCCTATCCGCAGTGGTCCAGACCGCGCCGGTCTCGGATACGAGATGCCGAGTGGCTCGGGCTCGTGGCGTCCGACCGGCCGGCGGGCGTGCAATGGGGGCATGGAGAGCATCGAGGTCGGCGTCGGTCCCGTGACGCCGGAGCAGCTGGTCGCGGTCGCCCGGGACGGTGCCGGCGTGCGGCTGTCGCACGAGGCCGAGGCGGCGATCGACCGGGCCCGCGCGGTCGTGGAGGAGCTCGCGGCGGCCGACACCCCGGCGTACGGCGTCTCGACCGGGTTCGGCGCACTGGCCACCCGGCACATCCCGACCGAGATGCGCGCGCGGCTGCAGCGCTCCCTGGTGCGCTCGCACGCGGCGGGCTCGGGGCCGGAGGTCGAGCGGGAGGTGGTGCGCGCGCTGATGCTGCTGCGGCTCTCGACGCTGGCCACCGGTCGCACCGGGGTACGCCGCGAGACGGCCCGGCTCCTGGCCGACCTGCTCCACCACGGCATCACGCCGGTGGTGCGCGAGCACGGGTCGCTGGGCTGCTCGGGCGACCTGGCGCCGCTGTCGCACTGCGCGCTGGCGCTGATGGGGGAGGGCGAGGTGCGCGACGCCTCCGGGGCGCTGGTGCCCGCGGCCGACGCGCTCGCCGCCGCCGGACTCGAGCCCGTCGAGCTGGCCGCCAAGGAGGGGCTCGCCCTCATCAACGGCACCGACGGCATGCTCGGGATGCTGGTGCTGGCCCTGCACGACCTGCGGATGCTGCTGCGCACCGCCGACGTCGCGGCCGCGATGTCGGTGGAGGGGCTGCTCGGCACGGACCGGGTCTTCGCCCCCGAGCTGCAGGCCATCCGCCCGCACCCCGGCCAGGCCGACTCCGCTGCCAACCTGGTCCGGCTGCTGGCCGGCTCGGGTGTCGTCGCCTCGCACCAGGGTCCTCCCGGCAGCCCGGAGGAGTGCCACCGGGTGCAGGACGCCTACTCGTTGCGCTGCGCCCCGCAGGTGCACGGCGCCGCCCGCGACACCGCCGACCACGCGGCCCGTGTGGCGTCGTGGGAGCTCGCGTCGGCGGTGGACAACCCGGTCGTGGTCACCGACCCCGACGGCTCCGGCCGCGTCGAGTCCAACGGCAACTTCCACGGCGCGCCGGTCGCCTACGTGCTCGACTTCCTCGCGATCCCGGTCGCCGACGTGGCCTCGATGAGCGAGCGGCGTACCGACCGGTTCCTGGACAAGGCGCGCAACCACGGGCTGCCGCCGTTCCTCGCCGACGACCCCGGCGTGGACAGCGGCCTGATGATCGCGCAGTACACCCAGGCCGCGATCGTCTCCGAGCTCAAGCGGCTCGCGGTGCCCGCCTCGGTCGACTCGATCCCGTCCTCGGCGATGCAGGAGGACCACGTGTCGATGGGCTGGGGCGCCGCGCGCAAGCTGCGCCGCTCCGTCGACGGCCTGGCCCGCGTCGTGGCGATCGAGGTGATGACCGCGGCGCGTGCCCTGGACCTGCGGGTCTCGACGGGCTCGACCGAGGGGAAGCGGCTCGCCCCGTCGCCGGCCACCGGGGCGGTCGTCGACCTGCTGCGCTCCTCCGGCGTCGAGGGCCCGGGGCCCGACCGCCACCTGTCCCCCGAGATCGAGACCTGTGTCGACCTCGTCCGCAGCGGCGCCGTGCTGGCCGCCGCCACCTCTGTGATCGGAGACCTCGCATGACCTCCTCTCCCTTGTCCTCGAACCCCCGGCTGCCCATCCACGCCGCCACCGGCACCGGGCTCACCGCCCGCTCGTGGCAGACCGAGGCCCCGCTGCGGATGCTGATGAACAACCTCGACCCCGAGGTGGCCGAGGACCCCGACCACCTCGTCGTGTACGGCGGCACCGGCCGGGCCGCGCGGTCCTGGGAGGCCTACGACGCGATCGTCGCCTCGCTCACCGACCTCGCCGACGACGAGACCCTGCTCGTGCAGTCGGGCAAGCCGGTCGCCGTGATGCGCACCCACACCTGGGCGCCGCGCGTGCTGATCGCCAACTCCAACCTCGTCGGCGACTGGGCGAGCTGGGAGGAGTTCCGCCGGCTGGAGGACCTCGGGCTGACGATGTACGGCCAGATGACCGCCGGCTCGTGGATCTACATCGGCACCCAGGGCATCCTCCAGGGCACCTACGAGACCTTCGCCGCCGTGGCGGAGGTGCTCGCCGCGCGCCGGGGGGTCTCGACGAGCCCGACCACCGGGGGCTCGGCGACCCTCGCCGGCACCATCACCGTCACCGCCGGGCTGGGCGGGATGGGCGGCGCCCAGCCGCTCGCGGTGACGATGAACGACGGGGTCGCGATCTGCATCGAGTGCGACGACGCCCGCATCCAGCGACGCATCGACCACCGCTACCTCGACGTCCGCGCCGCCTCGCTGGAGGAGGCGGTCGAGCTGGCGGTCGCGGCACGCGACGAGCGGCGGCCGCTGTCGATCGGCGTGCTCGGCAACGCCGCCGAGATGCTGCCGCGGCTGCTGGAGATGGAGGCCCCGATCGACGTCGTGACCGACCAGACCTCCGCCCACGACCCGCTGGCCTACCTGCCGGTCGGGGTGCCGTTCGCGGAGTGGGAGGCCCGGCGCACCGCCGACCCCGCGGGGTTCACCAAGGAGGCTCGGGCCTCGATGGCCGCGCACGTGCGGGCGATGGTGGAGCTCCGGGACCGCGGCGCCGAGGTCTTCGACTACGGCAACTCGATCCGCGACGAGGCCCGCAAGGGCGGCTACGACCGGGCCTTCGAGTTCCCCGGGTTCGTGCCCGCCTACATCCGTCCGCAGTTCTGCGAGGGCCGCGGCCCCTTCCGGTGGGCGGCGCTGTCGGGCGACCCCGCCGACATCGCGGCCACCGACCGCGCGATCCTCGAGCTCTTCCCCGAGGACGAGCGGCTGCGCCGCTGGATCACCATGGCGGGCGAGCGCGTGCACTACCAGGGGCTGCCCGCCCGGATCTGCTGGCTCGGCTACGGCGAGCGCGCCCGGGCCGGGGCCCGCTTCAACGAGATGGTCGCCTCCGGGGAGCTCTCCGCGCCGGTCGTGATCGGCCGGGACCACCTCGACTGCGGGTCGGTCGCCTCGCCCTACCGCGAGACCGAGTCGATGCTCGACGGCTCCGACGCGATCGCCGACTGGGCGCTGCTCAACGCCCTGGTCAACACCGCCTCCGGAGCCACCTGGGTCTCCATCCACCACGGTGGCGGGGTCGGCATCGGACGCTCCATCCACGCCGGGCAGGTCGTCGTCGCCGACGGCACCGCCCTGGCCGCGGAGAAGATCGAGCGGGTGCTCACCAACGACCCCGGCATGGGCGTCGTGCGGCACGTGGACGCCGGCTACGACCGGGCCGACGAGGTGGCCCGCGAGCGCGGGGTGCGGGTCCCGATGGACTTCCGGTCGCGGGAGTCGTGAGCCGCCGAGGGGCGCACGCGTAAGGAGTTCGTCACCGCTGCCGCCCCCGGCCGGTCCGTGCCCGCGGCACGATGGGGACATGCGCCGCCGACTCCTGCCGCTCCTGATCGTGCCCGCCCTCGCGCTCACCGCGTGCTCCGGGACCTCGACCACCACCGCGACCGACGACCCTGCGCCCTCGGCCGCCCAGTCGGTCACCCCGGGCGCCAGCGTCGCGCCGTCGGAGAGCACGAAGGAGAAGGGGTCCTCCGAGCCCTCGGCCGCGCCGGCCGGCCGGTTGGTGCCGTACGACGAGTGGCAGGCCGACCCGGCGTCGTACGCCGACTCCGACGTGGTGCTCTACTTCGCCGCCAGCTGGTGCCACAACTGCCAGGACACCGACGCCTCGCTCGAGGCCGACGGGGTGCCGGCGGGGCTGACGCTGGTGAAGATCGACTACGACGAGCGGACCGACCTGCGCCAGGAGTACGGCGTGACCGTGCAGCACACCTTCGTGCTGGTCGACGAGGGCGGCACGCGCCAGGACATCTGGACCGGCACCACCACGGGTGCCGACATCGCGGCTCGCGCGGCCTGACCCGTGGTCGAGATCCTGGGGGCCCTCGTCGCGGGGGTCCTCACCACGCTGGCGCCCTGCGTCCTGCCGCTGCTGCCGGTGATCGTCGGTGGCTCGGTGGTCGGGGTGCCGGGAGCCTCCCGGGACGTGCGGCGCGCGCTGGTCATCACCGCCGGCCTGGTCGGCTCCGTGCTCGCCTTCACCCTCCTGCTGCGGGCCTCGACCGTGCTGCTGGGCATCGACCCGGCCGTGTGGCGCTGGGTCTCGGGCGGCATCCTGGTCGTCCTCGGCCTGGTGATGGCGCTGCCCAGCGTCTGGGACCGCGTGACGGTGCGCCTGGGCCTGCAGGCACGGGCCCAGCAGCGGCTCGCGTCGGCCTCGTCGGTCGGCGGTGACACCGGTGCCCTGCTCACCGGGGCCGCGCTGGGGCCGGTGTTCCTGTCGTGCAGCCCGCTCTACGCCTACGTCGTCGTCACGGTCGTGCCCGCCCGCCCCGCCTGGGGCACCCTGCTGCTGGCGGCGTACGCCGTCGGGCTGGGCGGCACCCTGCTGCTGGTCTCGCTCGCGGGGCAGCGGCTGGTGCGTCGGCTGGGCTGGCTGGCCGACCCCGACGGGTGGGTGCGGCGCGGGCTGGGGCTGGTGTTCGTGGCGGTCGGGCTGATGGTGCTGACCGGGCTGGACCGGGACCTGCAGGCCTGGATCCTCGAGCACTCGCCGATCGCACCGTGGGAGCTGGACTCCGGGTTCATCCCGGAGTGACCCGGGGCCGCGCGGCGCGCGCTCAGCCCCGGGGCACCGTGGTCACGTGGACCGCGCGCCGTAGGGTCCCGAGGCCGTCGCAGTCACCGTGGACGTAGTAGCCGACGTCGTAGGTGAACCGGTCGCCGGTGGCGGAGGGGCCGCCGTAGGCGCCGTACCAGCCGCCCGGTGCGCGGGGACAGGACCGGGACTCGCGCGGCACCGGGACCACGTCGAGGTCCTGCCGCGCGCCGCTGGCCACGTCGACCCAGAACGGGTCGCCGTCCAACGGCAGCACGAAGGCGGTCGACCCGTCGTCGCTGACGACGGCCGTCGTGAACCCACCGGGGTCTCGGGGGAGGTCCAGCGCCAACGCGACGACGCGTCCGGCGACGACGTCCCAGACGAACACGTCGGTGATGAAGTCGTCGTCGGAGGACCGGACGACCGCGATCGTGCCGTCGATGCTGGTCCCGGAGACCCCGAGCCAGGGGCGCGGGGCGTGACCGCTGCGGGAGATCGCCGTCGCGAGGTCGAGGTGCCCCAGGTCGCGGCCCTGCAGGTCTGTGTGGGTCAGTTGCGTGTGGGTGCCCGGACGGTACTCCATCACGAACCCGCTGCGGCCGTCCGGCGCGAGGTGCATCGGCGGGGTCTCCACGCGGGAGCCGTCGTGGCCCACCAGCAGCTGGGTGACGCGGCAGGAGCTCGAGCAGTCGTCGTTGCGCACGACCTTCACCAGGCCGTCGACGGTGGGCGCGAACGCGCTGGTGTGCCAGCACCCGCCGTCGACGGGGTCGACCACCCCCGAGCGGCTGACCTCGGTGCGCCGGCCGGTCGGCAGGTGCAGCACCGAGAAGATCTCGACGTGGTGGTACGTGAGGCCACCACAGGCCTGCTGACCGGTGCCCTGCCGCAGGGTCACCCACTCGCCGCCGGGTGAGACCCCCACGACGGACGTGTCGGCGGGGAGCGGGGCGGGGAGCACCATCTCCGGGGCGCGGACGCCGGTGGGGTCCACGGCGAAGAGCCCCGTGGCGGGCGGGGCGGTGCCGATCTCGTCGCCGGGCGGGGTGGTCCCCAGGCCGGTGCGGAAGGGGGACAGGAAGTCCACGGCCAGGACGCGGCCGTCGGCCAGCAGGGCCTGCTCGGCCGCCTGCAGGGTGACCAGCTCGTACGGGCTGCCGGTGCGGGTGGCGAGGAGGACCGGCGTCGGCTCGACGGCGACGTAGCGGGTGCCGTCCGGGCGCTCGGAGAGGACGCGCACCCAGCTGGTGCCGTAGGCGTACAGGCCCAGGGTGGCCTGCCGCCGGGAGCCCGGGTTCGTGCGCTCGGAGACCTTGCGCCACCCGGCGCTGTCGGCGACCTCGATCCGGATCCAGGGCGTGGTGCGCGGCATCGTGAGGACGTACGTCACGCTCGGGAACCTCTTGTCCTCCACCGCGGGGGAGAGCTCCAGGGTGAAGGCGGTGTCCTCGACGACCCTGAGCCGGGCCACCCGGCTGCGCCAGCCCTTCGCTCCTCGCGACGCCGGTGCGACCACACGCACCTCGATGTCGGCCAGCCCGCGGAAGGAATGCTTCAGCCGTCCCTTGCGGGTCACCCCCGACCACAGGGTGCGCCATCCCTTCGTGTCGGCAGGGCGGTACTGGACGGTGACGTCGCGACGCCGCGGCCCCGGCACGGACGCCGTGACCTTCACCCGCTCACCGCGGTCGACAACGTCGGGGACCAGGGTCGGGGCCCTCCGGGAGCCGCGAGCGACCGCGCCGTCGGAGTGGGTGGCCGCGGCGCTGGGGGTCGGCTCGGTCGTGGTGCGGGCGGCGCCGCCGGGCAGGGCGGGGCCGGCGAGGCTGGAGCCCCCCGTGGGGAGCACGGTGAGGGCGACGAGCAGGGAGCCCGCGGCGGCGACGACGGCACGCCGCACAGGAGAGGTCGGCATGGGGATCCGTCCGAGGAGGGGGTGGGGGGAGCCCCGTGAGCCTAGGGAGGTACGCCGTCCGGCGCAGGTGAATCAGGAAGGTCGCGGGCTCTCCAGGACCATCGTGATCGGCCCGTCGTTGACCGAGGCGACCTGCATGTCGGCGCCGAAGACGCCGCGCTGCACGGGGGCGCCCAGGCGCTCGAGCTCGGCGCAGACGGCGTCGTACAGGGGCTCGGAGACGGGGCCGGGCGCGGCGGCGGCCCACGTGGGGCGGCGGCCCTTGCGGGCGTCGCCGTAGAGCGTGAACTGGCTGACCACCAGCACGGGTGCGCCCACGTCGGAGGCGGAGCGCTCGTCGCGCAGCAGCCGCAGCTCCCAGATCTTGCGGGCGGTCCAGGTGACGTCGGCGGGGCCGTCGTCGTGGGTGACGCCGAGGTAGACGAGCAGCCCGGGCTCGGTGGTGGCGCCGACCACCTCGCCGCCGACGGTCACGCTGGCCGACAGGGTGCGTTGCACGACTGCTCGCATGGGGCCATCCTCCCCGGCGCCCGACCCCATCCGGGCGCCGGGGGAGGCGCTACCAGACCCGGCGGGTGTTGCCGCCCATCGGGACGAGGTTGAGCACCAGGCCGACGACCAGAAGGATCGCGCCGATCGTGGTGAGGATCGAGATCTTGGCGATGAGCCCGATGATGAGAAGGATCAGTCCGAGGACGACCATGGGGGTACCTCCTGTGGCGGGCCCGCCCTCGGTGGGCGGGCGTTGTCCCTACCGATTCCCCGTTGCCGGCCGGCCACGCATCCGAAAGGGTGAGGGGGTGGCCCACCCGCAGATGTTCGACGACGACGACCCAGTGCTCGCGCGGCTGCGCTCGGTGGCGCTGGAGCTGCCGGGGGCGGACTGGAAGGTCTCCCACGGGCGGCCCGCGTTCTTCACGCAGAAGGTCTTCGCCTACTACGGCGGCTCGCACAAGGTCGACGGCAGCTGGGTGGCGCACGACTGCGCGGTCATGGTCCAGCCCGACCCCGGTGACCGGCCCGCCCTGATGGAGGACCCGCGTGTGTGGGTGCCCGCCTACCTCGGCGGGGCCGGCTGGCTCGGCGTCGACCTCGACCCCGACCCGGCCGCGGTGGACTGGGTCGAGGTCGGCGAGCTGCTCGATGCGTCGTACCGGCTGACCGCGCCGGCGCGGTTGGTGCGGGAGCTGGAGGGGCGTCCGGCGGGGTAGTCCGAATGATTTCTCACCCTTACTGTGCAGTAAGGGTGAGAACGGATTCGGACTACCCCGATCCGAGCTCAGCCCAGCGCGGAGATCGCGTCGTGGATCGTGAGGGTCCGGCGGGCGGACTCGACGTGGAGGTTCTCGATCATCTTGTTCTTGTACGTCGCGACACCGGAGCCGGCGCTCTCGAAGGCCTCGATCAGCCCCCGGGCGTCCTCGACCGCCTCGGCGGAGGGGGCGAACTGCTCGTTGGCGGGCTCGACCTGGCCGGGGTGGATCAGGGTCTTGCCGTCGAAGCCCATCTGGCGGCCCTGCGCGCACTCGGCGAGGAAGCCCTCGGCGTCCTTCACGTCGTTGTAGACCCCGTCGAGGATCTGCACGCCGGCGGCGCGGGCGGCGAGCAGCGCCATCGACAGCGAGGTCAGCAGCGGGGCGCGGCCGGGCACGTGCTCGGCGTACAGCTCCTTGACCAGGTCGTTGGTGCCCATCACGATCACCGCGAGCCGGTCGGAGGCGGCCGCGATCTCGCGCGCGTTGAAGATCGCCTGTGGCGTCTCCACCATCGCCCACAGCCTGGTGTGCTCGGGCGCCCCGGCCCGCTCCATCGCCTCGACGAGGCCGAGGACCTCGGCGGCGCTGTTGACCTTGGGGACGACGATGCCGTCGGGGCCGGCCTTCGCCGCGGCGGCGAGGTCGGCGTCGTGCCACTCGGTGCCGAGGCTGTTGACGCGGATGGTGACGGTACGCCGGCCGTACTCACCACTGGACGCGGCCGCGCACACGGCCTCCCGGGCGGCGGGCTTGGCCTCGGGGGCGACGGAGTCCTCGAGGTCGAGGATCAGGCCGTCGCACGGGATCGACTTGGCCTTCTCCAGGGCCCGGTCGTTGGCGCCGGGCATGTAGAGGACCGAGCGGAGCACGGTGGTCATCAGTTCGCCTCGCTGTCGATCGAGATGGCGTCGTACTGCTTCTTCAGCTCGGGGTCGATCGCGGCAAGCTGCTCGGCCAGCTCCACCATCACCAGGCACTGCTTGAGGGAGGCGTCGTCCTCCATCTTGCCGTCGAGCATCACCGCGCCGGTGCCGTCGCCCATCGCGGCGACCACGCGGCGGGCGTGGGTGATGTCCTCCACCGAGGGGCTGAAGACCTTGTTGGCGATCGCGATCTGCTTGGGGTGCAGGCTCCAGGTGCCGACGCAGCCGAGCAGGAAGGCGTTGCGGAACTGGTCCTCGCAGGCCACCACGTCGGCGATGTCGCCGAAGGGGCCGTAGTAGGGGTAGATGCCGTGGGTCGCGCAGGCGTCGACCATGCGGGCGATCGTGTAGTGCCACAGGTCCTGCTGGAAGATCGCGCGGTGCGCGTCGGGCTGCTCGGCGACCGGGTCCTGGCGCACGAGGTAGCCGGGGTGGCCGCCGCCGACGCGGGTGGTCTTCATCCGGCGGTCGGCGGCGAGGTCGGCCGGGCCGAGGGAGAGGCCCTGCATGCGCGGGGAGGCGCCGCAGATCTCCTCGACGTTGGCGACGCCGCGGGCGGTCTCCAGGATCGCGTGGACCAGGATCGGGCGGTCGAGCCCGGCCTTGGCCTCGAGCTGGGCGAGCAGCCGGTCGACGTAGTGGATGTCCTCGGCGCCCTGGACCTTCGGCACCATGATGACGTCGAGCTTGTGGCCGATCGCCGGCACCAGGCGGGTCAGGTCGTCCAGGGCCCAGGGGCTGTCGAGGGAGTTGACCCGGGTCCACAGCTGGGTCTTCGCATCGGGGCCGCCGAGCCCGTCGGTCTCGGAGGCGATGGTCACCAGGCCCTCGCGCGCGGCCTCCTTGTTGTCGGCCTTGACGGCGTCCTCGAGGTTGCCGAGCAGCACGTCGACGGAGCCGACCATCTGCGGGATCTTCGCCGCCATCTTCTCGTTGCTGGGGTCGAAGAAGTGGATCGCGCGACTCGGCCGCGCCGGGATCTCGGTCGGCGGGGTCGGCGCCCCCACGGCGAGGGGGCGGAAGAAGTCCTTGGGGCTCTTGCTGCTGGGCATGGTGCGGAAACTAGCAGCGCGTCATTACCCGTCGGTATGACCGATCTGACAGCGGACTCCGAAGGTCTGACTGATGTCAGTCCCACCTTCGGGTTCGCGGTCGAAGGTTCGACCGCGATCCGCAAGGTCTGACTGACATCAGTCGAACCTCACACCTCGCCGGCACGCCGCCGGCGCCACCACCGACGCCGGGGAGCGGAGTTGGCGGCGGAGCGGGCGTTCGCGGCGCGTACGGCGGCGGCCCGCTCGGCCCGACGGGCGGCCCACGCGGCCACGGTCTGCTCGACGTCGCGGGGCATCGTGACCAGGGGCGGGCCGTCGACGGGGGTGTAGCGGGCACGGATGACCCGGGCGTTGAAGTCCTCCACCTCGCGGCGTACGTCGGACTCGACCGTGAAGGAGTCCAGTCGGGAGTCCAGGAGCGCGTCGTCCTTGCGCAGCTGCAGGCTCGGGGGCAGCACCCCGGTGACCTGCTCGCGCTCGATGAGCTTCTTCACCCACCAGTCCGGGTCGTGCTGCTCGCCCAGCCCCTCGATGGGCTTGCCCGCACCGGGCAGGTCGTCGAAGTCGCCGTTGGCCATGGCGATGCGGATCTGCTGGTCGACCCACTGGTGCTGGTAGGCGATCCGGGCCGCCGCCGCGGAGTCCTGGCTGCGCTTGCGTCGTTCCTGCTCGTCGCGGGCGCGCTGGACCTCGCTGGGTCGCGGCTCGGGCTCGGTCATCGCCCTCAGCGTACGGTCGCGATCCCACCCCCCGGAGGAGCGGCGATCAGGCCCCCAGGGTCTCCGGCCGCACGTCCTCGGGGGAGGGGGTGACACCGCCGGCGGAGGGGTGTCGCGGGGCGAGCAGCAGGCACACCGCGGCGACGACCGCGGCGACGGAGCAGACCGCCCACACGGTGAGGTAGCCCGACAGCGGGGCGTGCCCCTCGGCCGGCCCCTCGAGCGACCCGGTGGAGGCCAGGGTGATCGCGAAGACCGAGGAGGCGATGGCGCCGCCGACGGTCTTGGTCGCGTTCGTCATGCCGGTGGCGAAGCCCGTGCGATCCGCGGGCGCGGCGGCCGCGGCCGCCGCGGGCAGCGCGGCCACGAGGGCGCCGGAGCCCAGGCCCGCGATCGCCATGTTCGTCAGCGTCTGGGTGGTCGAGTCGTGGAAGGGCAGGAACAGCCCGTAGCCCAGCGCCACCAGCAGCGACGAGGCCACCAACGCCCCGCGCGGCCCGAGGAACCGGGCGGTGAGCGGCAGGGTGAACGCGCCGACCGCCAGGAACACGACGTACACGCCCACCAGCGTCGAGACGAAGGAGGCGTCCGCGCCGAGGCCGTAGCCGACGAGGTCGGGGTCGGTGCGGGCGAAGGTCGACAGCGGGATCTGTGCGCCGAGCACCGACATGCCGAAGAGGAAGGCCGTCAGCTGGATCGGCCACTGGTCGGGCCGCGCGAGCAGCCGCACGTCGACCATCGGGTCGGTCAGGGAGCGCTCCAGCCGCACGAAGGGCACCAGCGCGACGAGCCCGGCCAGCACCAGCAGCCACGGCAGCACCGCGCCGGGGCCCTGCAGGCGGATCGCGATCAGCCCGCCCATCACGAGGCCGAGCACGACGGTGATCATCCCGAGGCCCTGCCAGTCGTAGCCACCGGTCGCCTCGCCGGGCACGTCCTCGACGCCGAACCAGATCAGCACCAGCACGACGGTCGTCACGATCGCCGGCAGCATCAGCAGCGTGGTCATCGAGGTGGCCTCGACCAGCGCGCCGGAGGTGAGCGCCCCGATGATCACCGACAGCTCGAGCGCCCCCACCAGCACGGCGGCGGCGCGGCGGGTGAGCAGCTGCTGGCGGCCGGTGTCGCGGGTACGCCGGTGGATGATCGCGACCTCGAGCGGCAACCACACGACGTACGCGCCCTGGAGCGCCCACGCGACCAGGAAGGTGCCGAAGGACGGGGCGAACGCCACGCCCCACGACGCCAGCGCCGTGACCGCGGTGGAGAGCACCAGCACCTTCTTGTGACCGACCAGGTCGCCCAGCCGCGCCAGCGGCGGCACGCACAGCGCGGAGACGATCAGCTGCGCGGCCTCGAACCAGTTGACGTCGGCGTCGTCGATCCCGAGGTGGTCGGCGATGTCGCTGAAGATCGGCGTGTAGTAGCCCTGCAGCACCCCGCTGGCGACCTCGACGGCCACGAGCAGCCCGACGATCGCGAGCAGGCCCTGCCCGGGGGTGACGCCGGTGCGGGTGGGGGTGCTCATGCGGGGAGCCTCTCGATCAGGAGCCGGTACCAGGCCACGCCGTCGAGGAAGTCCTCCACGCCGAGGTGCTCGTCGTGGGAGTGGATGGCCTCGCGCTGGGCCTTGGTCATCCGGAAGGGGGCGAAGCGGTAGACCCGCTCGCAGATCTCGGTGAAGTGCCGCGAGTCGGTGCCGGCCATCATCACGTAGGGCGAGGGCACGGCGTCGGGGAAGACCTCGCCGATGGTGGCCTCGAGCAGGTCGAAGGCGAGGTCGGCGTGCTCGGCGGTGGAGTACGGCGACAGCGGGCTCGCCTCGCCCTCCTCGACGACCTCGATGTCGACCCCACGCCCCACGGCGCGGCGCACGTGCTCGAGCACCGACTCCACGGTGTCGCCGACCATCACGCGGATGTTGACGCCCGCGGTGGCGGACCCGGCGATGACGTTGAGCGCGGGGGAGCCCTCGAGCGTGGTGACCGCGAAGGTCGTGCGGACCATGGCCGCGGTCTCGGGGCCGGCCGCGAGCAGGGTGCGGGTGAGCAGGGCGGGCACGCGCGCGGCGGCGGCGACCACGGGGCGCAGCGGCAGCGGCAGGTGCGGGCCGAGGCGCCGGAACAGCTCGACCGTCGGCGCGGGCAGGGCCGGCGACATCGGGGAGGACTCCAACGCGGTGATCGCCTTGGCGATGCGGGCGGTCGGGCCGTTGCGGGCGGGCGTGGAGGCGTGGCCACCGCGGCCCTCGGCGCGCAGCAGCAGGGAGGTGACGCCCTTCTCGGTGACGCCGACGACGGCGACGGGGGCACTCACCCCGGGGAACGCGCCCCCGGCCACGGCGCCGCCCTCGTCGAGCACGAACCACGGCTCGACGCCGCGCCCCCGCAGCACCGCCACCGCCTCGGGGGCCGCCTGGCCGAAGACCTCCTCGTCGCAGCCGAAGGAGAGCCACACGTCCTGCGCGGGCTCGTGGCCGTCCTCGAGCAGCTCCTCGACGGCGGAGCAGATCGCCACGACGCAGCCCTTGTCGTCGAGGGTGCCGCGGCCCCAGATGACGCCGTCGACGACGGCGCCGGAGAAGGGCGGGTGCGTCCAGCGCGACTCGTCCTCGATCGGCACCACGTCGAGGTGGGCCATCAGCACGACCGGCTGCGCGTCGCTCGCCCCGGCCCAGCGGAACAGCAGACCGTGGGTGTGCACCCGGGTCAGCTCCAGCCGCTCGTGCAGCAGCGGGAAGCGGGCCTCCAGCTCGGCCAGCAGCGCGTCGAACACCTCGGTGTCCACCCCGTCGCGACGGCTCACCGTCGGGATCCGCACGGTCGCCTGCAACGCCTCCACGGCGCGCTCGCGCCGAGCCTCCCTCACGGTCACGGGGGGACCCTACGCCCGCGCACCGGTACGGGTGCGCGGATCGCCGGCTCCCCTCGTCTGGGATCCGAGACACCCCGTCCGCCGGGTTCGTTGACCCCGGTCCGGTGCGGCGATGGACTACAGGGGTGTCAGCCCTCCACGGACGCCTCGAGCGACGGCCACCTGCCGCCCCAGCGGCCGCGGTGCGTGACGTCCTCGACGGGCCGGCGCTGCCGGGTGCGCGGCGAGCCGCGGTTGCCGGTGTCCTGCGCGCGGTGGCCCAGGGTGATGGCGCCGATCGGGTCGACGTCGTCGGGCAGCCACAGCTCCTCGCGCAGCTCGATCTCCCGGTGCGGCGGCAGCCCGAAGAAGCAGGCGCCCAGCCCCTCGTCGACCGCGGTCTGCAGGATCAGCAGCGAGGCCATGGCGGCGTCCATGTGCCAGTACGGCACGTTCCACGGGTCGCCGGCCGGGCTGCCGTTGCGGCGCCGGGTGCCGGCCTTGTCCGGGGCGGCGTAGCGGTCGAGGTACGCCGAGCGGTTGCTGCAGGGCACGATCACGACCGGTGCCCGCATCATCCCCGCGAGCCACGGGTCCGGGTCGTCGACGTCGTCAGAGGCGGTCGTCCAGAAGCGGCGCACGTCCTCGGGGGTGTCGAGCACCACGAAGGCCCAGCCCTGGCTGAACCCGGCGCTCGGCGCGCGGGTCGCGTGGTCGAGGACCCGCTGCAGCACGGCCGGGTCGACCGGGGTCTCGGCGTAGTTGCGGACCATCCGGCGCCGGCGTACGACCTCGCGGAACTCCATGCCCCCGACGATAGGAGCAACCATGCCTGCTGACTTCGAGGCGATGTGGCGTGAGATCGCGCCGGTCGGGCGCAACGTCGCGACCGGCGGCTACCTGCGCCAGCCGTGGACCTCGCCGGAGGCCGAGCTGCGGGCGTGGTTCGTCGAGCAGTGCGAGGCCCGCGGGCTGTGCGTGGAGCGCGACGGCCTGGGCAACCTGGTGGGCTGGTGGGACGTCGACGCGGAGGTCGAGCAGGGAGGAGCGCCAGCGACGACCGGGCGTCGAGACCACCCGACCCGCCGGCGTAGCGACGCCGTCCTGACCGGCTCGCACCTCGACAGCGTCCTCGAGGGCGGTGCGTACGACGGACCTCTCGGTGTCGTCTCGGCGCTGGCGGCGATCGACCGGATGCGCGAGCACGCGGTCGTCCCGCGGCGACCCGTGGGGGTCGGGGTGTTCGTGGAGGAGGAGGGCTCGCGCTTCGGGCTGGCCTGCCTGGGGTCGCGGCTGCTGACCGGCGCGACGCCGTGGGCGACCGCGCGCGAGCTGCGCGACCGCGACGGGGTGTTCCTCGCCGACGCGTTGGAGGCGCAGGGGCTGCCGGGGATGGCTCCGGACCACGTCGACCTCCTGGCCGGGGTGACGACCTTCGTCGAGCTGCACGTCGAGCAGGGCCGGGCGCTGGTCGACCTCGGCCACGCGGTCGGGGTGGCGAGCGGCATCTGGCCGCACGGGCGCTACCGCTTCGACATCGAGGGCGTCGCCGACCACGCGGGCACGACCCGGATGGAGGACCGGCGCGACCCGATGCTGACCTACGCGCAGACCGTGCTGGCGGCGAACGAGGCGGCCCGGCTCGCAGGGGAGCGGGCGACCTTCGGGCGGGTCGAGGTCAACCCCAACGGCACCAACGCCGTCCCCTCTCGAGTGACCGGGTGGCTCGACGCCCGCGCGTCGTCGGTGGCCTCGCTGGAGGCGCTGGTCGAGCGGGTCTCCGCCCGGGCGCGGGAGCGCGCCGAGGGCGACGGCACCACGCTGACCGTGACCGCCGAGTCGGTCTCGGGCGAGGTCTCCTTCGACCCCGACCTGGCGGCGTCCCTGGCCGCCGGGCACGCGGGCGGCGACTGGCCGGTGCTGCCGACCCAGGCCGGCCACGACGCCGGCATCCTGTCCGCGGCCGGCATCCCCACGGCGATGCTCTTCGTCCGCAACCCGACCGGCGTCTCGCACTCACCCGACGAGCACGCCGAGGTGCCCGACTGCCTGGCGGGCGTGGACGCGCTGGCCGAGACGCTGACCCGGCTGGTCTCGTGAGCGCCTACTGGCTCGAGCGCGCCTGGGTCGACGGGGCCGTCCTCGACGCCGTGCTGGTCGAGGTCGCGGGCGGTCGGTTCACCCACGTGGCACCGGGCGTGGCCGCGGCCGAGGTGCCGCGCGCGACCCGGCTCGACGGGCTGACGCTGCCGGGCCTGGCCAACGCGCACAGCCACGCCTTCCACCGCGCGCTGCGCGGGCGCACCCAGCGGGAGCGGGGGACGTTCTGGACCTGGCGCGAGCAGATGTACGACGTCGCCGGCCGCCTCACGCCCGACTCCTACCGCGAGCTGGCCGCGGCGACGTTCCGCGAGATGCTGGCGGCCGGCTACACGTCGGTGGGCGAGTTCCACTACCTGCACCACCAGCCCGACGGCCGCCCGCACGACGAGCCGAACGCCATGCGCGACGCCCTGCGCGACGCCGCCGAGACCGCCGGCATCCGGCTGGTGCTGCTCGACGCGGCCTACCTCTCCAGCGGGTTCGGTGCACCGCCGCAGGGCGTGCAGGTGCGCTACTCCGACGGCTCCGCCGCGGCCTGGGCTGCCCGGGCCGGGAGCGGCCCGGCGGCGATCCACTCCGTGCGGGCGGTGCCGCGCGACGAGCTGCACCACTTCCGCGGCCGGCACCCGCTGCACGTGCACCTCTCGGAGCAGGTCGCGGAGAACGACGCCTGCCTGGCGGCGTACGGGCTGACGCCGACGGGCCTGCTGCACGCCGAGGGGCTGCTGGGGCCGGGCACGACCGTCGTGCACGCCACCCACCTCACCGACGAGGACGTCGAGCTGCTGGGCAGCACCCGGACCAACGTCTGCCTCACCCCCACCACCGAGCGCGACCTCGCCGACGGAATCGGGCCGGCGCGGCGGCTGGCCGACGCCGGCTGCCGGATCTCGGTCGGCAGCGACAGCCACGCGGTGGTCGACCCGCTCGAGGAGCTGCGCGGGCTGGAGATGCACGAGCGGCTGGCCACGCAGGCCCGTGGGCACTTCACCGCGACCGAGCTGCTCGACATCGCGACCGCGCACGACGTGCTGGGCCTGGGCGACGTGGGGCGGATCGAGGTGGGCGCCCGGGCCGACCTGGTCACCCTCGACACGACCTCGCCGCGCACCGCCGGCACGGGCGCCGACGAGCACACCGCGGTCTTCGCGGCCACCGCCGCCGACGTCACGCACGTCGTGGTGGACGGCCGGGTGGTCCACCGCCACGGCGACGAGCCGGCCGTGGGTGGCGCGCTGGCCGGGACGATCGGGAGGATCTGGTCATGACCTCGACGCTGCTGACCAACATCGGCGAGCTGGTCACCAACGACCCCGACCGCGCCGGCCCCCTCGGTGCCGTCGAGGACGCCGCCCTGGTGGTCGAGGGCGACCGCATCGCGTGGGTCGGGCACGCGGCCGACGCGCCGGCCGCGGACGCCGCCGTCGACGCGGGCGGCCGCGCGGTGCTGCCGGGCTTCGTGGACAGCCACAGCCACCTGGTCTTCGCCGGCGACCGGGCGCAGGAGTTCGCCGCACGCATGAGCGGGACGCCGTACGCCGCCGGGGGCATCCGCACCACCGTGGCCGCCACCCGGGCGGCGACCGACGAGCAGCTGCTCTCGCACGCGGCGCGTCTGGTGCAGGAGATGCTGCGCCAGGGCACGACCACCGTGGAGATCAAGTCCGGCTACGGGCTGTCGGTGCGCGACGAGGCGCGCAGCCTGGCGGTGGCGCGGCAGCTGACCGAGCAGACGACGTTCCTGGGTGCGCACGTCGTGCCGCCGGAGTACGCCGACGACCCGGCCGGCTACGTCGCGCTGGTGACCGGGCCGATGCTCGAGGCGTGCGCCCCGCACGCGCGGTGGATCGACGTCTTCTGCGAGACCGGTGCCTTCGACGCCGACCAGGCCCGCGCGGTGCTCGACGCCGGTGAGGCAGCCGGGTTGCGCGGGCGCCTGCACGCCAACCAGCTCGGTCCCGGCCCGGGTGTCCGGCTGGCCTGCGAGCGCGGCCTGCTCGCGGTGGACCACTGCACCTACCTCGACGACGCCGACGTCGACGCGCTGCGCGACTCCGGCACCATCGCGACGCTGCTGCCGGGCGTGGAGTTCTCCACCCGCCAGCCCTACCCCGACGCCCGTCGACTCCTCGACGCCGGCGTCCGCGTCGCGCTGGCGTCGGACTGCAACCCCGGGTCGTGCTTCACCAGCTCGATCCCCTTCTGCCTCGCGATGGCGGTGCGGGAGATGGGCATGACGCCCGCCGAGGCGGTCCACGCGGTCACCGCCACGGCCGCGGCGGCCCTCGACCTCGACGGCGCGGACGGCGTCGGCCGGCTCGTGCCCGGTCGCCGCGCCGACCTGGTCCTGCTCGACGCGCCCACCCACGTCCACCTGGCCTACCGGCCGGGCGTCCCGCTCGTCGCCGGCGTCTGGCAGGGCGGGCGCCCGGTGGTCTGACCCGCGCCGCTCGTGTGGTCCAGCGCGGTCCATGGAGCGCGCTGGGCCACACGAGGCGGGGAGGGGCGGCTCAGCGCTTGAACTTCAGGTACGACCAGGAGGTGATCGTCTTGGTGTGCACCTTGTCGCCCCGGAACTCCGCGCGCATCCGCAGTGGCATTCCGGCCAGCTGTCGGGAGCCGATGAGGTAGCCGCGGACCCGCGCGCGTCGGTCCGGGGTCAGGCACGAGGTCTTGGCGTCGTACCCCCACCGGCCGCGCGCGAAGTACTGCAACCGGAGGGTGACGCAGCGGTCCGGGAAGCCCTTGGGCAGGAGCTTCGCCTGCAGCGCGGCCCGCTGGCCGACGCGGTAGAGGTGGTAGCGACCGGCGGTGCCGCGCGGGCGGATCATCTTGGTGCGCAGGTCCGCCTTCACCTCGACGGTCTTGGTCTCGTCCTCGGCGGGGTCGAAGGTGTCGTCGCCGGCGTACGTCGCCGAGAACCAGGTGGGGCGAGTCACCTCGAAGGGGGTCACGAGGGCTCCGCCGGCGGGGACGTCGCCTCGCGCGATCAGTACCTTCTTCTCACCCTTGCGATGGGCGAAGACCTCGACCGCCCGGTTGGTGTCGCCGCCCTCGAGGGTCACGCTGACCATCGCCCTCTCGCCGTAGCCGAAGGTCCGTCCGCCGCTCCTGACCTCGAGTGCCGGCTCGAGCCGGGGCTCGATCACCGTCAGGAAGAGGTTGCCGAGCTCGAACGCGACGAGGTAGAGCCGCTTGTCGCCGAAGGTCGAGCCACGACTGGCCACGCTGGGCTCGTCCCCCAGGTCGTAGCGCCGCATCGGCGTCGTGGACCCCGTCTCGAACACCAGCACGTCGGGGCGGGTGTAGCCGTCGCCGCCCACAGCCAGCATCCCGTCGTCGCGGTACGTCACGGCGTACACCTGGGCGTCCGGCGCGAGCAGGTAGGTGTCGACGGGGGAGAAGTCCTCGGTGCTGAGCGCCAGGGCCTCGCGACTGGTGGATCCGGCGGTCGACACGAGCCGCGATCCGTCGGGGCTGATCGTGAAGTCGACGGGGTGGCGCCCCGGGCGCTCCAGCCGGGGGGTCAGGCTCGGGACCTCGCCGCCCTCGGCGGTGAACGAGTACAGCCCCGCGTCCGTCGCGGCGAACAGCTCGTCCGGGCGACCCGGGCTGCTGTCGATCACCATCGAGGCCCACCGGGCGGAGGAGATGGTCGAGAGGGCCGGGTGCACGCTCGCGTCGCTGGGATCCAGCGCGCCGATGCCCTCGGTCCTCCCGCAGCCCTGGGTGAACCACACCATGCCTGCGGTGAGCGCGAGGTCGCGGGGGCAGGTGTCGGCGCCGGTGTGGATGGTCTCCACCGCGAGCGTCGCGGTGTCGACGACGCCGACGGCATCGGCGCCGGCCGCCGCGACGTACAGGGTGGTGTCGTCGTCGGTCAGCACCATGCCGGAGGCAGCAGGGAGCCCCGTGACCACGTCGGCGGGGACGCCGTCCAGGTCGGTCACGACGATCGTGTCGGTGCCCTGGCTGATGAACACCCGTCCGTGGGTGTCATCGACGACGATGTCGCGGAACCCCTGCAGGCCGATGTCGCGGCCGGGGTCGGCAGCGGCGGCCGGCAGGGGCGCCAGGACGGTCGAGACCACGGCGGCGGACAGCAGGGCAAGGGCGGAACGGCGGAGCATGGGGCCTCTCGGACTCGGTCGACCGGGTCCGGGCGACCAGTCGCGTGACCGCGTGAATGCTACGTGTCGCGTCCGGCGCGGCGCCCCGGAACCCGGCAGGCCACCAGCCGCCCGGCGACCGAGCCGTCCCGGAGCAGGCGGATCATCCGGTCCTGGTTGCGCTGGGCCTCCTGGAACGACTCGCTGTCGCCGTGGTCGCGGCGTACGACGTCGTCGACCGCGTCGGCGGCGTCCTGCCAGTCCTGCGGGGGGCTGTCGAAGTCGCCGAGCCAGGCCCGGTCCACGACCTCCAGCCCGGCCTCGCGCACCAGCTCGTCGAGCTCCTCCGCGGTGATGAAGTGGTTGCCCTCGGGCGGGTCGGTGAGCTCCTCGACCGTGCGGACGAACACGAGGAACCCCACCGCCCCACCGTCCGCGACCACCCGCCGCAGCTCGGCGACCTGGGCGACCTTGTCCTCGACGGTGCACAGCACCCCGAGCGACCAGCCCGCGTCGTACCCACCGCTGTTCACCGGCAGCGCCGCCCCGTCGCCGACGAGCGTCCGGAGCCCGAAGAGCCGCTCCGCGGCCCGGCACGCGCCCTCCATCGGGTCCACCAGCGTCGGCTCGACCCCGTGCGTCCCCTGCACCAGCCGTGCCGGTCCGCCGACGCCGGCACCGCTGTCGAGCAGCCGCATGCCCGGCGCCAGCCCCATCCGGTCGGCCAGCCACTCCAGCGCGGCAGGGCTGCCGCTGCCCCGGCACGCCGCGGGCAGGGCGTGGTCGGCACCGAGCTCCTCGACCGCGTCGGCGGTCCAGGCGGCCACCGTGTCGAACTCCTCCGCCTGCGGCTCCTCGCTCATGCCGCGACGCTACCCACGTCGCAGGCACCGACCGGGCGAGCCGTGGTCCCGGACCAAGACAGGCCGAACGCCGGGAGGGGAGAACCGGCCGAGCCGGCGCATCCACCGGTCCGGCTCGTTGTGCCTGTCTTCGTACGGCGCGCCAGCGGATAGGTTGCGCCCGTGCCCCGCCTGACGCCCGACCCGCACTCCTACGCCCGCCCCCTCGAAGCCGTCGTACGCCGGATGGCGCTCGACCTCGACGTCGACCTCGACCAGCAGCGACTCAGCGGCTCGGTCACCCTCGACGTCGAGCGGGTCGACCCGGCTGCCAGGGAGCTGGTCCTCGACACCTGGCACCTCGACCTGGGCGCGGTCACCGACGGCGACGGCACCCCGCTCGAGCACCACCTCGGCGAGCACGACGAGATCCTCGGTGCTCCTCTGACGGTCCGGCTCGGCGACAGCGACCGGGTCGTCGTCCACTACGCCACCACCGACCGGGCCACCGCGCTGCAGTGGCTCGGCCCGGAGCAGACGTCCTCGGGCCGGCCGTTCCTCTTCACCCAGTCCCAGCCGATCCTGGCGCGCAGCTGGATCCCCTGCCAGGACAGCCCGGGCATCCGCGCGCCCTACGACGCCACCGTCCGCGTCCCCGTGCACCTGATGGCCGTGATGAGCGCGGAGAACCCCACCGAGCGCAGCACCGACGGGCACTACCGCTTCACCATGCCCGAGCCGGTGCCGACCTACCTCGTCGCCCTGGCCGTCGGCGACCTCCGCTTCCGCGAGCTCGGCGCCCGCAGCGGCGTCTACGCCGAGGAGGCCGTGGTCGAGGAGGCGGCGTGGGAGTTCGCCGACACCGAGGCGATGATCGAGGCCGCCGAGCGCCTCTACGGGCCCTACCGGTGGGGTCGCTACGACCTGCTGATCCTGCCGCCGAGCTTCCCCTACGGCGGCATGGAGAACCCCCGCCTCACCTTCGCCACGCCCACCGTCATCGCCGGCGACCGCTCCCTGGTCACCCTCGTCGCCCACGAGCTGGCGCACTCCTGGTCGGGCAACCTGGTCACCAACGCCACCTGGAACGACCTGTGGCTCAACGAGGGCTTCACGACGTACTTCGAGACCCGCATCGACGAGGAGATGTACGGCGCCGACTACACCTCCATGC
Organism: Nocardioides marinus; assembly: GCF_013408145.1. Classification (NCBI taxonomy): domain Bacteria; kingdom Bacillati; phylum Actinomycetota; class Actinomycetes; order Propionibacteriales; family Nocardioidaceae; genus Nocardioides; species Nocardioides marinus. Next base: position 3,507,103 of record NZ_JACBZI010000001.1, on the reverse strand, counting down.
TGCTCCGGCTCGGCCGGCAGGAGCTGGAGAAGACCCTCGCCGACGCCTCCCCTGAGCAGACCGTGCTGCACGCGGAGCTGGTCGACCCCGACGGGCACCTGCCCAAGCTGCCCTACGAGAAGGGCTCGCTGTTCCTGCGGATGCTCGAGGCCCGCGTGGGCCGCGAGACGTTCGACGCGTTCCTGCGCGACTACTTCGACCGCTTCGCGTTCGGCTCCATGGACACCCCGACCTTCCTCGCCCACCTCGAGGCCGAGCTGCTCGCCCCCGCCGGCCTCACGCCCGCGGACGTGCGGGTGGAGGAGTGGATCCACGGCCCCGGCGTGCCGGACGACGCCCCGGTCTTCTCCTCCGACGCGTTCACGCTCGTCGAGGCCCAGGTCGCCCGGCTGCTGGCCGGCACCCCGGCGGACGACCTCGACGTGGACGGCTGGGTCAGCCACCAGTGGGTGCACCTCGTCCGCTCGCTGCCCGTCGACGCCGACCAGGCTCTCCTCGACGACGTCGACGCCGCGTTCGGCTTCTCCACGACCGGCAACATCGAGGTCGCCACCGCCTGGTTCGAGCTGGTCGTCGGCGCCGGCTGGGTCTTCGAGCGGCCCGCCGCCGACGAGGCGCTGGCCGACCTGCTCACCCGGCACGGCCGGGCGCTCTACCTGCGCAAGGTCTACACCCGCCTCGCCGCCACCGAGCGGGGCCGGGAGCGGGCCCGGGAGATCTACGAGGTCGCGCGGCCGACGTACCACCCCGTCAGCCAGGGCGTCGTCGACCGCATCCTCGCCTGACAGCATCCGCGCGGGCTGGCACGATCGCGGCATGCTGCGCCTGACCGACGTCATCCTCGACTGCCCCGACGCGATGGCCCTGGCGGGCTTCTACGCCGACGTCACCGGTCTGCCCGTCAAGGAGAGCAGCACCCCGCAGTGGGCCGGCATCGACCTCGGCGGCCTCGAGCTCGCCTTCAACCCCGTCGAGGACTACCGCGCCCCGCAGTGGCCCGGCAGCGACCACCCCAAGCAGTTCCACCTCGACTTCGAGGTCGACGACCTCGAGGCGGAGGAGGCCCGGCTGCTCGCCCTCGGCGCGACGCTGCTCCACGACGACACCGACGAGGACGGCTACGGCTGGCGGGTCTACGCCGACCCCGTCGGCCACCCGTTCTGCCTGTGCCGCAACCGCGGCGTCACCTGGGCCGACGGGCGCCCGCACTGGCCCTGAGCCGCGCCCGCGCGGACCACGACGTTCTGCAGGTCTGGAGGCCTTGGGTTCACGCGGTCGTCGCAACATCTAGGCCCCAGGAGGGTGCATGGGTGTTGGAGGCAGACCGCGGGTGCGGCGCAGCGTCGAGCGGGCGTTTTGGGACCTCGTGGCGGAATTTCCCTCCCCGTATGCCGCCGGCGAAGCGATGGGCGTGTCAACTCGCGTGGTGTGGCGCTGGCTCGAGGAATCTGGCGGAGTGAAACCAAGACTGGCCCAGCCGACGAGGTCGTTGACCTACGAGGAGCGCTGTCGCATCGAGGCGTTGCACGCCGCGAAGGTCCGACCTGCAGAGATCGCCAGGCGGCTGGGTCGACACCGCTCGACGATCACCCGGGAGTTGACCCGCAATGCCACCGCTCGGGGGGCAAAGGGCAACTACGGTGCGGTCAACGCACAGAGCAAGGCTGATCAGCGGGCTTGTCGCCCGAAAGTCGCGAAGCTGGCCACGAACCAGCGACTCCAGCACGAGGTGCAAGATCGACTTCGCAAGGACCACAGCCCTGAGCAGATCGCGCGACGGCTCAGGCAGGACTTCCCTGACGATGCGGAGATGCGGGTGTCGCACGAGACGATCTACCAGTCGTTGTACGTGCAGTCCCGAGGCGGGCTGAAGCGGGAACTGACACGCCACCTGCGCACCGGGCGCACGCTGCGTAAGCCCCATCGCCAACCCGATCAACGTCGCCAGCGGTTCGCCGGGATGGTGATGATCAGCGAACGACCCGCAGACGTCGAGGACCGGGCAGTGCCGGGCCATTGGGAGGGCGATCTGATCCTTGGCTCGACCGAGTCCGGATCCGCGGTCGGGACGCTGGTCGAGCGCACCACCAGGTTCGTGATGCTGCTGCACCTACCCGGTGGTCACACGGCCGAGATCGTCCAAGAAGCGATGGTGGCCAAGATGGCCACGCTGCCCGAGCAGTTGCGTCGATCTCTGACCTGGGACCAGGGCTCAGAGATGGCCAACCACATCCAGATCGCCGAAGCGACCGGACTCTCCATCTACTTCTGCGACCCCCACTCCCCTTGGCAGCGCGGGAGCAACGAGAACACCAACGGTCTGCTGCGTCAGTACCTGCCCAAGGGCACAGACCTCTCCTTCTACGGGCCTGGGATGCTCGACCAAGTGGCAGCCCAGCTCAACGCACGCCCCCGCAAGACACTGAAGTGGCGCACTCCCGCGGAAGAACTCGAAGCACTACTGTCCGGACCGTCAGATCCACCTGTTGCGACGACCGGCTGAATTCGCCGGCCGGTTGGCCTGCAGAACGTCGTGAACGGTGGTCCGAGGCGGACCGTCGGCCTCAGTAACCCTTCGGCTTGCCGTCCAGGCGCAGCCAGTCGTCGAAGAGGTCGTCGAGACGCTCCCCGGAGACCTTCTCTGCCAGCCGCTCGAAGTCACGGGTGGTGACGTTGCCGTAGGCGTGCTTGGCGGCCCACTTCCGACCGAGCCTCCTGAAGTCGCGGCTGCCGATCTCGCGCCGCAGCACGACGAGGGTCATGGCGCCGCGGTGGTAGACCGGCTCGCCGAACAGGTCAGCGGGGTCGGTGAACTCCGTCGGCGCCGGGCTCCACAGGTCGTCGTCGGCGTCGCGGGCGTAGAGGGCGTCGAAGTGCTCGCGCGGGGTGCGGCCGTCGTGCGCGCCCGACCAGAGCCACTCGGCGTAGGTCGCCCACCCCTCGGCCAGCCAGATGTCGTGCCAGTCGGTGAGGGTGACGGAGTTGCCGAACCACTGGTGCGCGGTCTCGTGCACGACCGTCGACGTCGACGCCCCGCCCGGCGGGTAGAACGGCCGGGTCTGGGTCTCGAGCGCGTAGCCGACGTACGCGTCGTCGACGACGTGCCCGCCGGAGGAGAAGGGGTAGGCGCCGAAGAGCCTCTCGCAGAACGCGATGACCTCCGGCAGCACCTGGCGGGCGGTACGGGCGCCGCCGACGGCGGAGTCCTCGAAGAACCACAGCGGCAGCTCGCGCCCGTCGATCGAGGTGGTGCTGGACTCCGTGACGTCGTAGCGACCGATGCCGACCATCGCGAGGTACGTCGACATCGGCTCGTCCTGGCGCCAGGTCCACGTCGTGCCGGTGCCGTGCGGGGCGGTCTCGACGAGCTCGCCGTTGGCGACGACGGAGTAGCCCGCGGGGGCGCTGACGCGGAAGGTGAACCTGGCCTTGTCGCCCGGGGTGTTGTTGGAAGGCAACCAGGTCATCGCGCCGATCGGCTCGTTGACCGCGACCGCGCCGTCGGTGGTGCGGACCCAGCCCTCGGTGCTGCCGTCGGGGTCGGTGTGCTCGGGCGGCTCGCCGTCGTAGGACACCACCGCCGAGAACCGGCCCTTCTCCAGCGGCTCGGCCGGTGTCACGACGAGCTCGTCCCCGCGGCGTACGAAGCCCGCCGGCTGCTGGTCGACGACGACCGCGGTGACCTCGGGGCCGGAGAAGTCCAGGTGGAAGCGGTTCATCGCCTTGCGCGCGACGGCGCGGATGCGGACGGTGGCGATGGCGCGGTTGGTCAGCGGTTCGTAGTCGAGCGCGACGTCGTAGGAGCGCACCTGGTAGCCGCCGTTGCCCATCGACGGGAACAGCGTGTCCGGCTTGGCCGCCGCGGGCGGCGCGGTCAGCACCGACGCGGCGACGGCACCGGCCAGGGACGCGGTGAGCGAGGAGGCGAGCAGGGACGCCGTACGGCGCCGCAGGGAGGTCACCTGCTGACAGTAGGTGAGACAGCCGCTCCCGGTCCCCTCATCGCGCTGGACGCCGCTCCTAGGGTGTGGACGTGGCCACCGCGCAGGAGCTCCCCGACACCGCCGACCTGACCGCCGACCGCTTCCGCACCATGAGCGGCGCCTCGGTCGGCCCCCGCGACCTGCCGCCGCCGTCGGGCGCCGCGCTGCCTCCGGGGCCGCGCTGGCCGGTGCTGGTGCAGAGCGCGGCGCTGATGCGCTTCCGGCACTGGTTCCACCCCTACCTGCAGCGCCGGTACGGCGACGTGTTCACCGTCCGCCTCATCCCCGGCGGCCGGCCGCTGGTCTTCTTCACCCGACCCGAGCACGCGCGCGAGATCTTCGCCGGCGACCCGGAGGTCTTCCACGCCGGCAAGGGGAACGCGATCCTCGGACCGATCATGGGCCGGCACTCGCTGCTGCTGCAGGACTCCCTGGAGCACAAGCGGGCGCGCAAGCTGCTGATGCCGGCGTTCAACGGGCACGCGCTCAAGGGGTACCGCGACCTCGTCACCGAGCTGGCCGCCGACGAGGCCGAGCACTGGCCCGACGGGGCGACCTTCCGCTCGTTGGACCGCATGAACGCCCTGACCCTCGAGGTGATCCTTCGCGTGGTCTTCGGCGTCACCGACGCCGACCGGCTCGCGGCGATGCGGCCGCTGGTCAACGCCACCGTCGACATCAGCCCCGTGGTGCTGCTCGGCTGGGGCTACCCGCGGCTGCAGCGGATGGGGCCGTGGAAGCGGACGGTCGACACCCAGGCGGCCCTGGACCGGTTGATCCACGCGGAGATCCGCGAGCGTCGTACGGCGCCGGACCTGGCCGAGCGCACCGACGTGCTGTCCCGGCTGATCCGGGCCGGGGCCGACGAGTCCGGCGAGGAGCCGCTCACCGACACCGAGCTGCGCGACCAGCTCGTCACCCTGCTGCTCGCCGGGCACGAGACCACCGCGACGTCGCTGGCGTGGGCGCTGCGCGAGCTCGGCCAGCACCCCGACCTGCTGCGCCGCAGCCAGGAGGCCGCGGCCGGCACCGGGCCCGACGGGCCCACCGCCGAGGACGACGCGTGGCTCGAGGCGGTCGTGAAGGAGTCGATGCGGCTGCACCCGGTGATCCCGATGGTGGTGCGCACGCTGATGGAGCCCGTCACGATCGGCGGGGTCGACCTGCCGGCCGGCACGACCGTGGGGCCCTCGATCATCGTGGCCCACCAGCGCCCCGAGAACCATCCCGAGCCCGATGCGTTCCGCCCCGAGCGGTTCCTCGGTCAGAACCCGCCGACCAACACCTGGATCCCCTTCGGCGGCGGCGTACGACGCTGCATCGGTGCGGGGTTCGCGCAGATGGAGGGCGTGGCCGTGCTGCGCGAGGTGCTGACCCGTTGGGACGTCGCCGCCGTCGGCCCCGAGGACCCGAAGGTCCGCAACATCACCTCGGTGCCGAAGCGGGGCGCCCTGGTGCGGGTGACGCGGCGCTGAGGGTCGCCGGGGGGTGTGTGAGGTCTGACTGACGTCGGTCAGACCTTGCGTTGTGCGGTCGAAGGTTCGACCGCGAGGGCGAAGGTCTGACCGACATCGGTCAGACCTTCCCGACGCCCCGGCCCCCTGGTCGTCAGCGGGTGGGCGCGAGCTGGTGCAGGTGGTGGCCGAGGTCGGCCCCGACGGCGGTGAGCAGTCGTGCGGCATCGCGCATGGAGACGGCTGGGTCGGGCTCGTGGTCGGCGAGGGACCAGACGCGGCGGAAACCGGCTTCCGCGAGGGTGGCGGCGTCGAGCGTGGTCCGTCCACACACCCCCACCACGGGGATCCCCAGTCGCGTGGCGGCAGTGACCACGCCGATGGGGGCCTTGCCGCGCAGGCTCTGCTCGTCCAGGGAGCCCTCGCCGGTCACCACGAGGTCCGCGGACCGTACGACGTCGTCGAAGCCCACGAGGTCCAGGACCGTCCGGACCCCGGAGCACAGCTCGGCGCCGAGGAGCGCCAGGGCGGCGAAGCCGGCGCCGCCGGCGGCGCCCGCGCCGGGGGCGTCGCGCAGGTCCCGGCCGGTCACGCGCGCCACGAGGTCGGCCCAGCCCGCCAGTGCCGTCTCGAGCAGCGGCACGTCGTCGGGGCCGGCGCCTTTCTGGGGGCCGTAGACGGCGGCGGCGCCACCGGGTCCGAGGAGGGGGTTGTCGACGTCGCAGGCCAGGACGACGCTCACGCCCGCGAGCCGTGTGCGCAACGCGGTGAGGTCGAGGCGGTGGACGGCGCGGAGGCCGGTGGCGCCGGGGGCGATGGGCTCGCCGTCGGCGTCGAGGAGCTGAGCACCGAGTGCGGTGACGAGACCGGCGCCGCCGTCCGTGGAGCAGCTACCGCCGACACCGAGGACGACCTGCCTGCAGCCGTCCTCGATCGCGGTGGCGAGCACCTGGCCCGTGCCCGACGTGTCGGCGGCCCACGGCGCAGGTGGTCCGGGGAGACGCAGCAACCCCGAGGCGTCGGCGAGCTCGACCACGGCGGTGTCGCCGCGCCGGGCGTACGCCGTGTCGACGGGGTCGCCGGTGGGCCCCGCCACCGTGACCGGTCGCCGCTCGAACCCCGCGGACAGCGCCGCTTCGAGGGTCCCGTCCCCGCCGTCGGCCACCGGGACACGGACCACACGGGCCGTGGGTGCGGTGCGGGACACCCCCGCGCGCAGGGCGTCCGCGACCTCACGGGCGGTGAGGGAGCCCTTGAACTTGTCGGCGGCCACCACCACCTTCATGCGGGGGCCGGCCCGGTGGAGTCACGCACGACGAGCTCGGCCGGCACCCGAAGGCGCCGGGGGCGTTTGCCCGGCTCCTTGAGCGTGAGTCCGACCGCGCGCGCCCCCATCTCGACCATGGGCAGGCGTACCGTCGTGAGCGCCGGTGACAGGTCGCCTGCGACGGCCACGTCGTCGAACCCGGTCACCGAGATCTGGGTCGGCACCGTGACACCGGCGGTACGCAGCTCGGACAGGCAACCGATCGCCATGTCGTCGTTGAGTGCGATCACGGCGGTGGTGCGGGGGTGGGACTCCAGCACCCGACGCGCGCCGGCACGTCCCCCGGCACGCGTGAACGCCTCCTCGATGACCGGGACGTCGGCCACCGCGACACCGGCTGCGCCCAGAGCCTCCCGGATGCCGTCGAGCCGGTCGGCGACGGTGGTGAGACCGGTCGACCCGGTCAGGACGGCGATACGTCGGTGGCCCAGGCCGAGCACGTGCTCGGCGACCGCACGCCCCCCCTCGACGTTGGCGGGCAGCACGGCGTCGACCCCCAGGTGGTGGCGGCCGATGACCGCGACCCGGCCGCCCGCGTCGGAGAAGACCTCGAGCTCCCGGCGCGCGGGCAGCTCGATGCTGGGGTCGACGAAGCCGGACCCGGCCACCACGATCGCGCCGACGCGGCTGGCGACCATGCTCCTGATCTGTTGCAGCTCCACCTGTGGGTCGCGGCCGGTGTGGCAGATCTGGACGGTGCGTCCCTGGTCGGCGGCGATGCGCAGGACCCCACTGGCGATCTCGGAGAAGTAGGGGTCCCCGATCTCGTGCACGACCAGGCCGATCGTGGAGGTGGAGCCACTCGCGAGGGACCGCGCGTGCAGGTTGGCGGCGTACCCGAGCTCCGCGGCCGTCGCCCTGACCCGTTGGGCGAGGGACTCGCTGACACCGGGGGTGCCGGACAGTGCGCGCGAGGCGGTGGCGATGGAGACCCCGGCGGCGTCAGCGACGTCGATCAGGCGGGGACGGGTGGTCTGCGGCTTCATCGACGTCCTGTCGAAGATCGATGGAAAGGGATCGGCTGTGATGGTTGCCACAGCGTAGGGGATGTGTGTAGTTTCACGGTAACCGCTTACGTAAGCGCTTACAACAACTTGAGGAGCATCGGATGATCCGCAACCGGACGTCGCGACGCGGCGCCTTCGCCGCCACCGCCTGCCTGGCTCTGGCCACCACTCTCGGTGCCTGCGGGCTGGGCTCGGACACAGCGAGCGGCGAGGGCGACGACGAGATCGTCATCGGCGTCTCGCTGCCGCTCACCGGCGACTTCAGCGAGCCGGGCAAGGGCGTCCAGCGCGGCTACGAGGCCTGGGCCGCCTACGTCAACGAGAACGGGGGCCTCCTGGGCAAGCAGGTCAGGCTCGAGATCCTCGACGACCAGTCGAGCGCTGACCGGGTCGCCTCGGACTACGAGAAGCTGATCAACCAGGACGGCGTCGACCTCGTCTTCGGTCCGTTCTCCACCCGCCTCGTGGTGCCCGCCGCCCAGGTCGCCGAGGACTACGGATTCCTCTTCGTCGAGCCGGCCGGCGCAGCGGAGGAGGTCTTCACCCAGGGGTTCGAGAACCTCTTCTACGCAGCGCCGGCCATCGCCGACGACCACTACAACCTGCTCGCCGAGGCGATCATCGCGATGCCCGAGTCCGAGCGTCCTGAGACGGCCGCGTACGCCACGATGGACGACCCGTTCGCGCAGGGCACCGCCTACGGCCTCAAGGGGAAGCTCGAGGCGGCCGGCATCAAGACCGTCGCCGACGAGGTCTACCCGCCCAACACCACCGACTTCAGCTCCATCGCCGCCAAGATCGCCGACACCAAGGCCGACATCGTGGTCGGCGGCACGCAGTACCAGGACGCCGTGAACCTGATCGTCGCGCTGCAGCAGCTGGACTTCCAGCCCGAGATGGCGGCCTTCTCCACCGCGCCGACCAACCCGGAGTTCCCGAAGGCGATCGGCTCGAAGACCGAGGGCATCCTCTCGCCGACCGGCTACACGCCTGAGGCGTCGTACCCGGAGAACCAGGCGTTCGTGGAGTTCTACACCGACATGTTCGGGAACCCGCCGTCGGAGGACGAGGCCAACGCCTGGACCACCGGCGAGGTCGTGGCTGCTGCCGTGGAGGCGGTCGGGTGCGCCGACCCGTCGCAGGAGTGCCAGCAGCAGCTGATCGACCACCTGCGCGACGCCACCGTCGACACCGTCGTCGGGCCGCTGAGCTGGGACGCACAGGGCAGGCCGGAGAGCGCCCACCTGATCCAGCAGTACGTCGACGGCGAGATCCGGATCGTGCTGCCCGAGGACCAGGCCGAGGCGGAGCTCATCACCGTCAAGCCGGCCTGGTGACCTGAGGTGTCCGGTTCCCTCCTCCTGCAGAGCCTCATCCTGGGGGTGCTGCTCGGCGGTCTCTACGCACTGCTGGCCGCGGGCCTGACCCTGTACTTCGGGGTCATGCGGGTGGTGATGATCGCCCACTCGGCCTTCTTGATCCTTGCCGCCTACCTCGCCTGGTGGTTCCAGGGCGAGACGGGCATCGACCCGCTGGTCTCGCTGCTGGTCACCGTGCCGCTGTTCTTCGTGATCGGCTACGTCATGCAGCGGCTGCTGCTCTCGCGGCTGCGCCCGGCGTCGCTGACGATGATGTCGGTGCTCCTGACCTTCGCGATCGCGCTGGTCATCGAGGGTGGGCTGGGCTACGTCTTCTCCGGCACCCAGCGCCGCATCCAGCTCGACTACTCCAGCAGCAGCATCGAGGTCCTCGGCGCCAACATCGCCGTCGTGAAGCTGATCGCCTTCGCGCTGGCCGGCGTCGCCCTGGTCGGGTTGTGGGCGTTGATGAAGCTGACCCGCTTCGGCCAGGCCCTGCGAGCGACCATCCAGCACCCGGAGGCGGCGCGGCTGCTGGGGGTCAACACCGATCGGATCGCGGGCTTCGGCTTCGGCCTCGGCCTGGCCACGGCAGCGATCGGAGGCACGGCGCTCTCGCTCGACTCCACCATCTACCCGTCCCTGCACTGGCACTGGATCGGACCGCTCATGGCGATCATCGTCGTCGGCGGCCTGGGCAGCATCCCCGGCGCAGCGATCGCGGCGATGGTCCTGGGGATCTCCCAGAGCCTGCTGCAGATCCCCCTCGGCACCACGTGGGCGCAGACGGTCTTCTACGTCGCGCTGTTCGCCACCTTGATGGTCCGCCCCCAAGGATTCTTCGGAGGTCGTCTTGCCCAGCGCTTCTAGCACCCGCAGCGCGTTCGACACCGCGCTCCTCGGCGTCCGGGGTCTGATCCTGGTCGTCGCGGCCGTCCTGGTCCTCGCCTTCCCACGGATGGCACCCGACGCCTTCATCCTCTCGGTGGGCGTGGTCATCGCCAGCTACGCCGCACTCGCCGTCGGGTGGAACTTCGTCGGTGGGTTCACCGGCTACATCTCGCTCGGGCACGCGGCGTACTCGGGACTGGGTGGCTACGGCACCGCCCTGCTGATCATCGACGCCGGCTGGAACCCCTGGCTCGCGCTGGTGGGGGCAGCGGTCGCGGTCGCCCTGATCGCCGTCCCGATCGGCGTGGCCTCGTTGCGTGTGCGCGGCGCCTCGTTCGTGATCGTCTCGATCTCGCTGGTCCTCATCCTGCTGCTGGTCTCCCAGAGCTGGTCGGGGCTCACCGGTGGGTCGAACGGGCTCCGCGTCCCGCGCCCCTTCGCCGACGACGTGCTGCGTCCTGAGCAGCACGAGCGGTTCTTCTACCTCAACGTCGCGCTGGTCGTGGTCGCGCTGGCGGTGTGGTGGGCGATCGACCGGTCGCGCTTCGGCACCGGGCTCAAGGCCATCCGTGAGGACGAGGACAAGGCGCAGGCCCTGGGCGTGCCCACCTTCGCCTACAAGCTCGCGGTCTTCGTGATCTCCGCCTTCTTCACCGCGATGGCCGGCGGCCTGTACGCCCTGTGGTTCGGCTCGCTCGACCCCATCTTCCAGTTCTCCATCCTGATCGGCTCCTACATGGTGCTGATGTCACTGCTCGGCGGCATCCGCAGCCTGTTCGGGCCCGTGGTGGGTGCCGTGATCGTCGGCTACTCGCTGGAGTACTTCAAGGCCCAGTACGGCGACACGCAGTTCCACCTGGTGGCGCTCGGCCTCCTGCTGGCCCTCGTCGTCCTGTTCATGCCCGACGGCGTGCTGCCAGCGCTCGGCTCCCTGGTGGACAGGCTCCGGCCCGACCGGGCCACCTCGATCCGCGAGATGACGGCGGCCGAGCTGCTCGAGCACAACCGCGCGATCGAGAAGGACAGCGGCACAGACGGTGCCGCCGAGGACCGCGAGACCGAGGAGGTCGTCCGATGAGTGCCACCGCGGCACCGGCTGCCGTGCGTTCCCTGGAGACGGTGGAGCTGCGCAAGTCCTTCGGGGGCGTGCACGCCGTCGACGGCGCCAGCGTCACCTTCCGGCCCGGCAGGATCAACGCGCTGATCGGGCCGAACGGCTCGGGCAAGACCACGTTCTTCAACTGCGTGACCGGGATGATCAAGCCCGACTCCGGCACCGTGACCTATCGCGGCGACGACATCACCGGGCGTGCCCCGCACCGCATCGCCGCGGCCGGGGTCGGGCGCAGCTTCCAGCTGTGCCGGGTCTTCCCCCGGATGACGGTGCTGGAGAACATGCTCGTCGGGGTGCGCCCCGAGGGACTGGTCCACCGGCTGCGCGGGGCCAGGAACCCCGCCGACATCGCCAAGGCCCGCGAGCTCCTGCGGCGGGTGGGCATCGACCACCTGGAGGCCTCGGAGGCCCGGGACATCTCCTACGGGCAGCAGAAGCTGCTGGAGCTCGCCGGCGTGCTGATGACCGATCCCGAGACGATCATGCTCGACGAGCCCGCCGGCGGTGTGAACCCCGCGCTGATCGGCCGGATCGGGACGTTGGTGCGCGAGCTCAACGCCGAGGGCCGCACGTTCGTGATCGTCGAGCACAACATGGACATGGTGATGAGCCTGTCCGACCACGTCGTCGTCTTCGACCGTGGCCGACCGATCGCCGAAGGGACGCCTGCCGAGGTGCAGAGCGACCCGCGAGTCCTGGAGGCCTACCTTGGCATCTGACACCCCCGCACCCGAGTACCTCCTCGAGCTCACCGACATCGAGGCCGGCTACGGTCGCGCCGCTCTGGTCCTGCGCGGGCTCACGGTGAAGGTCCCGCCGTCGAGCATCGTGTGCCTGGTCGGCCCCAACGGAGCCGGCAAGTCCACCGTGCTCAAGGTGGCCAGCGGGATGCTCACGCCGCGTTCGGGCAGCATCCGCGTCGATGGCGTCGACGTCACCCGCAACGGGCCGCAGGACATGATCCGCTCGGGCCTCTCGCACGTCCTCCAGGGTCATTCGGTCTTCAAGGAGATGACGGTCGCCGAGAACGTCGGACTCGGCGCCTACACGGTGCGTGACAAGGCCCTAATCGCCGAGCGCGCCGACTTCGTCAAGACCCTGTTCCCCGTGGTGGCCGAGCGGTGGGGCACCCTTGCGGGCGCGCTGTCGGGCGGCCAGCAGAAGCAGGTCGAGTTCGCCCGGTCGCTGATGGTCAGCCCCAAGGTCGTGCTGCTGGACGAGCCCAGCATGGGCCTGGATCCCAAGACCACCACGAAGGTGTTCGAGCAGGTGGTGCGCATGCGCGACGCCGGCATCGCCGTCCTGCTGGTGGAGCAGAACGCCCGTCGGGCGCTTGAGACGGCCGACATCGGCTGCGTCCTCGACCTCGGAACCGTCCACATCACCGGCCCGGCTCCCGAGCTCCTCGCCGACCCCCAGCTCGCCGAGCTGTACCTCGGCGGCCGGCCCGCACCCGCCGCCACACCCTGACCCCTTTCGTCCGAGAAGAGAGCAGACCCATGAGCGTCCGCACCCAACGCATCATCATGAACGGCATCACCGGCCGGATGGGCTACCGCCAGCACCTCGTGCGCAGCATCCTGGCCATCCGCGACGAGGGCGGCATCGAGCTGCCCGACGGCAGCCGGCTCCAGGTCGAGCCGATCCTCGTGGGCCGCAACCACGACAAGCTGGCCGAGCTCGCGGCCCGCCACGACATCGCCGAGTTCACCACCGACCTCGACGGCGCGCTCGCAGACGACACCGCCTCGATCTACTTCGACGCCCAGGTCACCTCCGAGCGCAAGAAGGCGATCCTCAAGGCACTGGCCGCCGGCAAGCACGTCTACACCGAGAAGCCGCTCGCCGAGACCGTCGAGGAGGGCCTGGAGATCGCCGAGGCCGGCGCCGCCGCCGGCACCGTCAACGGCGTGGTCCACGACAAGATCTACCTGCCCGGACTGATCAAGCTCAAGCGACTGGTCGACAGCGGCTTCTTCGGCCGGATCCTCTCCGTCCGCGGCGAGTTCGGCTACTGGGTGTTCGAGGGCGACCTGATCCCCGCCCAGCGCCCGAGCTGGAACTACCGCGCGGCCGACGGTGGCGGGATGGTGCTCGACATGTTCTGCCACTGGAACTACGTCTTCGAGCACCTCTTCGGGCGGGTCGACTCGGTGATCGCCAAGGCCGTGACCCACATCCCGGAGCGCTGGGACGAGCGGGGTGAGCGCTACGACGCGACCGCCGACGACGCGGCGTACGCGATCTTCGAGATCGGCGACACGATCGTGCAGATGAACTCGTCGTGGGCGGTGCGCGTGGAGCGCAAGGAGCTCGTGGAGTTCCAGGTCGACGGCACCCACGGATCGGCCGTGGCCGGGCTGTTCGGATGCCGGGTCCAGCCGAGGGTGCGCACGCCGAAGCCGGTGTGGAACCCCGACCTGCCCACCGACCAGGACTTCCGCTCCCAGTGGGACGAGGTCCCCGACAACCAGGAGTTCGGCAACGGCTTCCGCGCGCAGTGGGAGGAGTACCTGCGCGACGTGGTCGCGGGTCGTCCGCACCCCTACGACTTCATGTCGGCGGTCCGTGGGCTCGAGCTCGTCGAGGCCGGCCTGCAGTCCTCCGCCGAGGGGCGCCGCGTCGAGGTGGAGACGCGAACCTCGTGAGCACCACGACGATCGCCGGGCACCTCGGGCTGCCCGGCGTGGACGGTGCCTGGCGCGAGGTCCGGCTCGCCGAGCCCGGTCCCTGGGTCGAGCACCCGCAGCCCTACGCGAGCCGAGTGGCCTTCGCCGCCGCGCACGTCGCCGCGGACCCGCTGGGTGACAACGTGCCCGGTGCTCCGGCCGTCGTCGACTGGGACGCGACCCTGGCCTTCCGTCGGGAGCTGTTCCGCTACGGCTTCGGCGTGGCCGAGGCCATGGACACCGCCCAGCGCAACATGGGTCTCGACTGGCCCGCGGTCCAGGAGCTGGTACGCCGCAGCGCCGACCAGGCGAAGGCCCACGGCGCCCGGATCGCCTCGGGCGCCGGCACCGACCAGGCAGCACCCGGGGCGCTGCGCACCCTCGACGAGGTGCTCGCTGCCTACACCGAGCAGGTCGCCTTCGTGGAGTCCACCGGCTCGCAGGTCATCCTGATGGCCTCGCGCCACCTGGCCCACGTCGCCGGGAGTGCCGAGGACTACCTCCGGGTCTACAGCCGGCTGCTCGAGCAGGTGCGCGAGCCCGTGGTCCTGCACTGGTTGGGCGAGGCGTTCGACCCGCAGCTGCGCGGCTACTGGGGCAGCACCGACGTGGACACCGCCACCGCCACCTTCCTCGACCTGGTGCGCGAGCACGCCGCCAAGGTCGACGGGGTGAAGGTCTCGCTGCTCTCCGCGGACCACGAGACCGGCCTCCGGGCCGCGCTGCCTGCTGGGGTGCGGCTCTACACCGGCGACGACTTCAACTACCCCGAGCTGATCCGCGGCGACGGCACCCACCACTCCGACGCGCTCCTCGGTGCCTTCGCGGCGATCGCGCCGGCCGCCTCGGCAGGGTTGGCTGCCCTCGACGAGGGCGATCTCGCGACGTACGACGCCGCGATGGCCCCGACGTTGCCGCTCTCGCGCCACGTCTTCGAGGCGCCGACCTTCCACTACAAGACCGGGATCGCCTTCCTCGCCTGGCTCAACGGGCACCAGCCAGGGTTCACCATGGTCGGAGGTCTGCAGTCAGCGCGTGGGGTCGTGCACCTGAGCCGGCTCTTCGAGCTGGCCAACGACGCCCGGCTCCTGCGCGACCCCGACCTGGCCGCCGCCCGGATGACCGACTGGCTGCGAGTGCAGGGGGTCCTCCGGTGACGGGCCGGCTCTCGCTCAACCAGCGCACCACCGCGGAGTGGTCCTTGCGTGAGGCCATCGATGGGTGCGTGCGGGCAGGACTGCCGGCGATCGGCGTGTGGCGCGAGCCGGTCGCCGAGGTGGGCCTCGACGTCGCCGTCGCCTGGGTGCGCGGTGCCGGGCTGCGCGTCTCGAGCGTGTGCCGGGGCGGGTTCTTCACCGGGGTGGACCCGGTGGCGCGCAGGCAGGCGCACGAGGAGAACCTCCGCGCCCTCGACGAGGCCGCTGCCCTGGGCGCGCCCACGCTCGTCCTGGTGCCCGGGGGGCTGCCCGAGGGCGATCGTGACCTGGGGGCGGCGCGGGAGCGGGCGGCCGAGGCGGTGGCGCTCCTGGCGCCGGAGGCGGCGGCACGCGGCGTACGGCTCGGGATCGAGCCGATGAACCCGATCTACGCCGCCGATCGCGGGGTCGTCTCCACCTTGGCGCAGGCACTCTCCATGGCAGAGCGGCTGCCCGTCGAGCAGGTCGGCGTGGTGGTCGACACCTTCCACCTGTGGTGGGAACCCGACGTCCACGAGACGGTACGCCGGGCCGGGGACCGGATCGTCTCCTACCAGCTCGCCGACTGGATCACCCCGCTGCCGCCCGACGCCCTGCTCAGTCGTGGCATGCCCGGCGACGGGCACATCGACTTCGCTGCCTTCACCCGGGCCGTGGCCGACGCGGGGTACACCGGCGA
The DNA here is from genome assembly GCF_013408145.1 of Nocardioides marinus. Lineage (NCBI taxonomy): Bacteria > Bacillati > Actinomycetota > Actinomycetes > Propionibacteriales > Nocardioidaceae > Nocardioides > Nocardioides marinus. The sequence continues at coordinate 3,491,425 of NZ_JACBZI010000001.1, read as the reverse complement.
CATCGAGGTCGAGATCTTCAACGCCGACATCTGGGCGGCCCCCGGTGACCGGACGGTCGCGACGCTGGCGCGTCGCTACGCCGACCTGGTGGAGCCGCACCTGACGCGCCCCCGCTGAAGGTGCAACGGTGGGGCGTGAGGTTCAGCGGCGCCCCGCTGAACCTCACGCCCCTCACCGGTCGAACGCCGCCTGCACCTGGGTCTCGGAGAGGCCGTAGTCCTTCAGCGAGTAGCGGTGCGAGGGCTTGGCGTGGCCGGTGCGGGCCTCCTCGTCGATGGCCTTGACGACCGCCTCGGCCTCGGCCGACAGGGTGAGCCCGAACGCGTCGTAGACCCCGCGCACGGTGCCCATCGGGTCGCCCTGCAGGTCGGCGAAGGAGACGTCGACGAACTGCGAGGAGTCGTAGCGCGGCCGGGCGTCGTGGAACGCGTGGTAGGCCCGCGACCACAGGTCGAGCTGGGTGTGGCCGATGACGCCGCCTACGTAGGTGTCGCTGTGACCGGCGGTCGTGGCTGCCGACAGCGAGCACGACGAGGCGATGCAGACCACCGGGTCGCGGTGGGTGTAGACGACGAGTGCGTCCGGGTAGACGGTCATGAGCGCATCGAGCGCCGTCATGTGCGAGGGGTTCTTCAGCACCCAGCGCTTCTCGGGGTCGTTGAGGCCGATGAGCTGGAGGTTCTCCCGGTGCCGCGCATAGGCGTCGGTCCAGTCCTGGCCCTTGAGCCACTCGGTGTAGCGCGGCAGGTTGGCCAACGACTCGTAGGAGTTGGACTTGCCGGTCTGCCGCAGCAGCCGCCAGCACTCCTCCTCCGAGGTGGCGTCCATGTAGTGGATCCCCATGAACTCCGGGTCCTCGACGTGGTGCGCGGCGAAGGCCTGCTGCATCGCGGCGAAGATCGGGTCGTCCTCCCAGGTCTCGCGCGGCGGGCGCGGCTGGGGGTACTGCGTCAGCCACATCTCCAGCCCCTGGTGCGCCGGGTCGGCGGCCAGCAGGCGGTGCAGCGCGGTGGTGCCGGTGCGCGGCAGGCCCATCACGAAGATCGGCCGCTCGACGGGTACGTCGCGGTGCTGGGGCAGCGCGTTGAACTGCGCCTGCGTGAGCAGCCGGCCGACCAGCGCGCTCTTGACCTCCGAGCGCTGGAAGTAGTTCCCGCGGCCGGTCAGACCGGCTTCGGGGGAGTTGAGGTCCTCGACCAGGACCCGCAGCCCCTCCTCGTGGGCGGTGCCGCCGAAGTCGTCCATCCCCACGGTGCGCACCGCCGCGGCCACGATGTCCTCGTAGCTCCCGACGTCGGCCCGCTCGCGGGTCATCACGTTGTCACTCATCGCTCATCCTCGGTCTCGACGCCCGCTCGTCGCTGGCGCTCCTCGCTGCTCGACCAGCGGGGTCTCAGTCGTGGAACTCGCCGCAGTCGACGGTGAGCATCTGGCCGGTCACGGCGGAGGCGAGGTCGGTGGCGAGGAACAGCGTCGCCCGGGCGACCTCCTCCGACGACGCGAGCCGCTTGAGGTCGGTGGGGGCGGCCTTCTCCGCGTACACCTCGTCGTGGGTCTTGCTCTCCACGGCCGCGAGGAAGTCGAAGTAGCCGCGGTTGACGTCCTCGTAGATGTAGGACGGCGCGACGCTGTTGACCCGGATGCCGCGCGGGCCCAGCTCGGTCGCGAGCGAGGAGGCGAGGTGCTCGAGGGCGCCCTTGGACAGCTTGTAGCCGGCGTACTCCGGCTGGCTGGAGAAGGCCACGCAGGAGTTGAGCATGATGATCGAGCCCTTGGACTCCGCGAGGGCGTCGGCGAAGAGCGCCGAGAGACGCAGCGGGGCGAAGACGTTGGTCTCGTTGACCTTCGCCAGCTTCTTGGGGTCGATCTGGGTGATCGGGTCCATCGGCGGGATCGCGAAGGCGTTGTTGATGACGCAGTCGACGCGGCCGAAGGCCTCCAGGGACCGGGCGACCAGGTTGGCGCGGGAGTCCTCGTCGGTGACGTCGGTGACGACCATCGCGACCTCGGCGCCGAGCTGCTCGACCTCGGCGGCGACCTCCTTGAGGCGCTCCTCGGTGCGGCTGGCGATGACCAGCTTCGCGCCCATCTTCGCGGCCTCGACGGCGAGCGAGCGCCCGAGACCGGGGCCGATGCCGGAGATGACGACCACCTTCCCGGCCAGGACGGGCGCGGGGGTGTAGCGGTCCTCGATGGAGGTGTCGTGTGCTGCTGCGTAGCCGAGGGTCTGGGTCACACCCCGGATACTAGAACGTGTTTCAGTTTTGGTCGAGGGGTGTGGTGTCCCGCTCGAGCACGGCCCCCGGGAGGGGGACCGAGAACGAGCTCGGCGGCGGCACCCGAGCGTGTCGGGTACCGCCGCCGAGGATCGGTGTCAGCGAGCGCGGACGTTCTCGGCCTGCGGACCCTTGGGGCCCTGCGTGACCTCGAACTCCACGAGCTGGGCCTCCTTCAGCGACTTGAAGCCGGTGCCGGCGATGGAGGTGTGGTGGACGAAGACGTCAGCGCCGCCGCCCTCCTGCGCGATGAAGCCGAAGCCCTTGTCGTCGTTGAACCACTTGACGGTGCCCTGTGCCATGTTCGTACTTTCGGTGATCGGGTGCGCGCCATCTGCGCGAACCGCGCTGAAGACATCTGTGCTCATACCTGATGTCCAGCGAAACCGAAGACCAAGAAAGGGTAAGGATGCGCCGCGACCGACGGTCGCGGGGAGACCAGCGGATGCATCTCCTTCAACAACCACGACCCTAGCACCCGCACGGCCGCGCGGCCCCTTCCTCGGCGGTCGCGGCCCGGCGCGGCCCGGCGCGCCCCCGGTGGGGGGCCGGCCTCAGCTGATCATCCGTCGCGCGACGTGGCGCTGGCGAGCGGCGATCCGCTCGGCGTACTGCTCCTCGGTCAGCGGCGCGAGGTGCGCCAGCAGCGACGGGACGTCGGCCAGCTTCACGACCTGCACGGTCGGCCCGTCCTCGGGGCCCAGGTCGCGCTCGAGGCGCTGCCAGCGCAGCATCATCGAGCCGGTGCGGTGACCGGTGGTCTCCAGCCAGTTCGCGAGGTACGGCGCAGCCGGGTCGCCCGAGGGCGGCCGCTCGCTGACCACGAACCGCATCACGCCGTCCGGGTCGGTCTCGGCCTGTGCCTTGGTCAGGGACGTCTGGTGGGTCTCGTAGTCGGTCGAGGCGTACCAGTCCGAGCCGATCTGGATGGCCTGGTAGGCGGCGTCGTCGCAGCGCGGCACCGAGACCACCATCGCCTCGTCCTCGCCCAGTGCGTAGTGGCCGATCGAGGAGCGCTGGGAGGCCAGCCCGCCGGGCGTGGAGACCGGGGTGGTGAGGGTGTTGACCTCCTCGGCGTACTGGAACCAGTGCGGGAAGGCGAACCAGGTGCGGATCGAGGAGGTGATCGAGCGGGCCGCCACCTCGTACTTCTTGGTCAGCAGCGCCCGGGACAGCGGCTTCGCGGCAGCGCCCAGGGTGTCGGTGCGCTCGATCGAGATCCAGCCCGGCTCCTCGGTGTCCCAGTCGCAGAAGACCTCCCGCACGATGAGCGTCTTGGCGCCCGGCTCGGCGGTGTAGGTGAACTCGAAGTTGCCCTCGGCGTCGCGCTCGAGCTCGCGGTCGTCGAAGGCCATCAGCGACGTGGCCGCGGAGTCGGCGGTGTAGGCGCCGCCCATCACCTGGAAGGACAGGTCGGCCGAGGTACCGCGGCGGCCGCGGACGACGTACTCGACGCCCTCGCGGAGGTAGGCGTTGAAGTACATCGCGTCGGGGTTGTCCAGGCCCTGCCGGGAGAACTGGTGGGTCGGCTGGACGAACAGCGGCCGGTCGAGGTCGTAGTCGAAGGCGGTCTGCATCGCCATCCGGATCCGCCCGGCGAGGTAGTCGTAGCCCTCGAGCAGGTCGGCCTCGGTGCGGATGAAGGGCGCGGCGGCGATCAGCCGCTCGCCCTCGGCGATGGCCTCGCGCAGGGGGGCGGTGAGGTCCCAGGACCCGTCGGTGCCCTCGACGTCGGGGTTGGCCAGCGGCTCGGTGCCGTGGGGTGCGTGCGACATCTCAGCTGCCCCCGGACTCAGCCGTTGACCTTGGCGATGACGTTCTCGGCGTACTGCTCGAGGTGCTTGATCTTGTCCTCGAGCGGCTCGGTGTCCGGGCCCTTGATGTAGGGCACGCGGAAGCCGACGATGCAGTCGGTGACGCCCTTGTCCTCCAGGCGCTTGATGCCGTCGACGGTGTAGGCGTCGTAGGAGATGACGTGCACCTCGAAGTCGTCGCGGTCATCGCCCTCCTCCGCGCGGATCTCGGCGAGGCGCTTGAGCAGCCGGTCGAGCTCCTCGCCGTCGCCGCCGGCGTGCATCCAGCCGTCGCCCTTGCGCACCGCACGGCGCAGCGCGGCGTCGACGTGGCCGCCGACCAGCAGCGGGATCGGCGAGGGGGCGCCGGGGCACTGCTTGAGCGACTCGATCTCGTAGAACTCCCCGGAGTAGGAGAAGAACTCGCCGGTGGTCAGGCCCTTGAGGATGTCCATGCACTCGTCCATCCGCTTGCCGCGCCGCTCCCACGGCACCCCGAGGGCGTCGAAGTCCTCGGGCCAGGGGGAGAGGCCGACGCCGAGACCCAGGCGGCCGCCGGAGAGGTGGGCCAGCGACGAGGCCTGCTTGGCGACCAGCACCGGCGGGCGGACCGGCAGCTTGAGCACGAACGGCGTCAACCGCAGCGTCGTCGTGTGCGCGAAGAGGTGGGCGCAGAGCACCATCGTCTCGATGAACTCCTTGCCGTCGAGGAACTCGCGGTCCCCGGTGTCGGTGTAGGGGTACTTCGAGTCCGAGCTCTCCGGGTAGATCAGGGAGTCCGCCACCGTCATCGACGTGTAGCCGGCGGCCTCGGCGGCCTGGGCCAGCGGGGCGTAGTAGCTGGCCTGCGTCATCGCCTCGGCGTAGGTGAACCTCATGACTGCACAGTAGAACGTGTTCTAGAAATCTGCCAGAGTGTCCCCGTGGACCTCCAGGAGATCAGCGACCGGCTCGAGATCGCCGACGTCGTCACCCGCTACACCCGCGCGATCGACACCGGCGACTGGGACCTGCTCGACACCGTCTTCACGCCCGATGCCGACATCGACTACGTCCAGTCCGGCGGCATCCACGACACCTTCGCGGTGGTGAAGCCCTGGCTCGCGGAGATGCTGCCCGCCTTCTTCCCGAAGCGGATGCACACCATCGGCCAGGTCGACGTCCCGTGGGTCGAGGGCGCCGACGAGCTGCAGTGCGTGGCCTACTTCGACAACCCGATGCCGATGGCCGACGGCCAGGGTGGTGAGAAGATCGTCGAGGTCGGTGGGCTCTACCACCACACGATGGTCCGCACCCCCGACGGCTGGCGCTCCCGCAAGCTCGTCGAAGAGGTCGTCTGGAAGAGGGGTCTGTGATGGGTCTCCCCGACGAGCGTCCCCCGGGCCTCGACAGCCCCTGGACCGCCCGGATCATCAAGTACGGCGCCAAGGCGCAGGTCAAGGTCTTCCGCCTGACCAACGGCCGCATCGGCAAGTACTGGCGCATCGGCGCCGGCTGGAAGAAGCCGGTCCCGACGCTGCTGCTGCACCACGTCGGCCGCAAGTCCGGCACCGTGTTCACCACGCCCCTGCTCTACCTGCGCGACGGGGAGGGCCCCGACGCCGACCTGGTGATCGTCGCCTCCCAGGGCGGGCTCCCGAAGAACCCGCAGTGGTTCCACAACCTGATGGCCGCCCCCGACTGCACGGTGAGCCTCCCCGGCCGCCGCGACGTCCCGGTGCACGCCCACCGGGCGAGCCCCGCGGAGAAGGAGCGGCTCTGGCCGCTGCTGGTCGACCTGTACGCCGACTTCGCGAAGTACGCCGTGTGGACCGACCGCGACATCCCCGTGGTCGTCCTCTCCCCGAGGTGACCTCGTCGGGAGCACGGCTCGTCGCCGGGGACCCGGCTTGGAAGGGCTGGACGTCTCCGCGATGATGGGCGCGTGATCGACAGGCTCCGGACCGAGGACCACCCCGTGCTCACGGGGCTGGTCGCCCTCGTGTCCGTCGGCCTGGTGGTCGGGCTCGTGCTCGGTGGCGTGGCGCTCGGCGCGACCCGCTTCCTCGGCATCGGCGAGGACCCGTCCGCCGAGACCGTCTCCGACGACGTCGACTTCTACCTGCCCAAGCCCTCGCCGACCGACGGGCCCTCCGGACCGCTCATCACGCTGGCGCCGTCCGAGGACGGTGGCGAGTCGCAGAGCCAGCCCGCGGAGCCGGAGGAGTCGGAGTCCGAGGAGCCGGAGCAGGACGAGATCACCCTCTCGGCCGGCCAGACCTCGGTGGGCGTCATGGAGAACATCGACCTGACCGGCGTCTACCCGGGCGGTGAGGGGTCGGTCCTGCAGGTGCAGAAGTTCGCCAGCGGCGGCTGGCAGGACTTCCCGGTGACGGCGGTCGTCAGCAACGAGACCTTCTCGACCTTCGTGCAGACCAGCTTCCAGGGCGTCAACCGGTTCCGGGTCGTCGACAACGACACCGGCACGGCGTCCAACGAGATCAAGGTGACGGTCGGCTGATGCGCCGTCGCACCACCGCCCCCGCCGTCGTGGGCCTGCTCGTCGCCTCCCTGGCCCTGACCGGCTGCGGCGGCGACGACGAGGCCGCTCCTCCCGCCGACGGCCTGCAGGTGCGGCCCGTGCTCGGTGGGGCCGACGGGCTCGGCTGCACCGCGCTGGGCGACGAGCAGTCGCTCGCTGACCTGGGTCTCCCCGGCAACGCGCCGGCCGAGGACGAGGTGGAGGCCTGCGCCCTCGACGGCGTCGGCTACCGCCTCGGGCGGGCCGCGGTGGACGGCGGGGTGGTCAGCGTGGAGCTGCGCGCCTCGGCCGACGACTACCTCATCGAGATCGTGCTGGACGACCAGGCCGCTGCGGCGATGGAGGACCTCACCTCCGACGCCGCCTCCTCGGACTCCCAGATCGCGCTGCTCGCCGACGGGCTGGTCCTCAACGCCCCGATGGTCGCCGGTGTCGTGGGCGGCAGCCTGCAGGTCAGCGGTCCGTGGAGCGGCAGCCAGGCCGAGGAGATCGCCGCGCTGCTGCGCGGCTGAGCCCGGCCGGCCTCTCGGCGTACGACGACGAAGTGTGGAGCCCCGGATCCACCAGGTTGATCCGGGGCTCCACACTCTGCTCGTCGCGGCGGCCGACCGCTCAGGCGGGCACGTAGTCGAAGGTGTCCGGGTTCGGACCCCGACGACCCTCCTCGCCGCGGTCCAGCGCGCTGATCGCCTCGATCTCCTCGGGGCTCAGCTCGAAGTCGAAGATCGCGAAGTTCTCCTCCATGCGCTCGCGCTTCGTCGACTTGGGGAAGACGATGTCGCCGCGCTCGACGTGCCAGCGCAGCGTCACCTGGGACGGGGTCTTCCCGTGGGCGGCGGCGATCTTGCCGATCACCTCGTCGTCGAGGACCGCGCCCTGCGCGATCGGGGACCAGGCCTCGACCTCGACCCCGTGGCGGATCGAGGCGGCACGGGCCTCCTCGTTGCAGAAGTAGGGGTGCACCTCGATCTGGTTGACCGCGGGGATCACGCCGGTCTCGGCCACGATGCGGTCGAGGTGGGCGGGCTGGAAGTTGGAGACGCCGATCGACCGGGCCCGGCCGTCGGCCACGAACTCGCCCAGCGTGCGCCACGTGGAGACGAAGTCGCCGTCGTACAGCGTCGGCAGCGGCCAGTGGATGAGGAACAGGTCGACGTGGTCGAGCCCCAGCGCCTGGAGCGACTCGTCGAAGGAGCGGCGGGCGTCGTCGGGACGGTGGAAGCCGTTGTTGAGCTTGGAGGTGACCCACAGGTCGCGGCGCGGGAGGCCGGAGTCGGCGATCGCCCGGCCCACGCCCTGCTCGTTCTGGTACATCTGCGCGGTGTCGATGTGGCGGTAGCCCACCTCCAGGGCGGTGCTGACCGTGTCGGCGGTCTGCTCGGGCGGCACCTGGAAGACACCGAAGCCGAGCTGGGGGATCTGCGTCTGGTTGTTCAGGGTGATGGTGGGAACGCTCATGCCTCCCACAACACCAGCCGGTGTACCGGTATTCACCACCCGGCCGGTCGAGTGGGTGCGGGCCTTCTCACACCGCGGCTCCGGTGTGCGCGCGGCGTCAGGCGGGGACGCGGGGCAGCGCCTGCGGCAGGGGCAGCGGCAGGGCCGGGTCGAGCGCCAGGTCGGCCAGTGCGTCCGCGTGCACGAGGGCGGTGTCGAGCACCGGCAGGGGCGCGGCCCCGGGCGGCACGAGCAGGCCGATCTCGGTGCAGGCCAGGGCGACGACGTCGGCTCCCCGGGACGCCAGGCCCCGCATGATGTCGACATATCGATCGCGTGAGGACTCGCGGAAGACGCCCCGGGTGATCTCCTCGAAGACCACGCGGTCCACCTCCACCCGGTCCTCGAGGTCGGGGGTGACGACCTCGAGGCCGTACGCCGCGAGCCGGGTCGCGTAGAAGTCGAGCTCCATCACCGGGCGGGTGCCGAGCAGGCCGACCCGCGTGCGGCCCTCGCGCAGGCAGGCCGCGGCGACCGCGTCGGCGATGTGCAGCACCGGGGTCCGCACGGCCGCGACCAGGTCGTCGTAGTTGCGGTGCATCAGGTTCGTGCAGATCGCCAGCACCTCGGCGCCGCCGGCCTCGCAGGCCGTGCCGGCCTCCGCGAGCATCCGGCCCGACCGCGCGTAGTCGTCGGCGACCTGGCAGGCGCGCACCTCGGAGAAGTCCAGCGACTGCAGCGAGATCCGGGCCGAGGCGTGCGCGCCGCGCGCCTGCGCCACCCGCTCGTTGACCCGGCGGTAGTAGGTCGCCGTGGAGTGCCACGACATGCCACCGATCAGGCCGAGGGGACGCAGGCGCTCGCTCATGGCTCCATCGTCGACGGACGGGGACTGATAAGGAATCCGTGTTCTGGTTCGGCACCCCATAAGCGATGCTTGGGTCATGGATCCGCGCCGCCTGCTCGTCTTCCGCGAGGTCGCCCGGGCGGGCTCGCTCACCGCGGCCGCCCGGGCGCTGGGCTGGACCCAGCCGGCGGTCAGCCAGCACCTCGCGGCCCTGGAGCGCTCCGTCGCGATGCCGCTGGTGCTGCGCGGCCCGGGCGGCACCTCGCTCACCGAGGCCGGGGAGGTGCTGCTGCGCCGGGCCGACGCGGTGGCCGCCGAGCTGCACGCGGCGGGGGAGGAGCTCGCGGCGCTGGCACAGCTGCGCGCGGGGCGGGTGCGCCTGCAGGCGCACCCCTCGGCCGCCGCCACCCTCGTCCCCGACGCCGTCCGCGCCCTCGCCACCTCCCACCCGGGCATCTCCGTGGGCCTGGTCGAGGCCGAGCCGCCGGAGGCGCTGGCCGCCGTCGAGGCCGGGGACGCCGACCTCGCCCTGGCCTTCGGGTACGACGCGGAGCCGGTCGGTCTCGGGTCGCTGGTGTGGCGGCCGCTGCTCACCGAGCCCGTGCACCTGGTGCTGCCCGGGGGCGTGGGGTCGGGCGTTGGGTCGGGCGCGGCGTCGGGCGTGGCGTCGGGCCCGGGGGTCGGGCTCGCCGACCTCGCCGACGCCGATTGGATCGGTGGCTGCGAGCGCTGCCGGGTCCACCTCGTCGACTGCTGCCGGGCCGCCGGGTTCGAGCCGGCCCTGCGCCACGAGACCGACGACTACGTGGTCGTGCAGAACCTCGTCGCCCGCGGGCTCGGCGTCACCGCGCTGCCGCAGTCGGCCCTCACGGCCTACCGGCACCCCGGCGTACGCGTGGTGGAGGAGGCGGCCCTCGGGCACCGCGTCGTCGGCGTCGCCCACCGCCCCGGCGCCGACCAGGTCCCCGCCACCGCCGCCCTGCTCGAGGAGATCCGGCGCGTCGCCACGTAGCCGCACGGACCGATGGCGACCGCAGCCGGCCCGACCACGCTCGGCGCCGGGGGTCGGGCCGGTGTTCGGTCCGTCCGGCTACGCCGCCGCCGAGCGTTCCTGACGGCTTGTCACAATGGGGCGGTGCACTACACCGAGTACGACACCCGTCTCGCGGCCTACGCCGTCGTCACCGACGACGAGGGCCGGGTGCTGCTCGCGCTGTGGAACGAGGGCTCGCGGCGGCAGTGGACCCTGCCCGGCGGTGGCCTGGAGCTGCACGAGCGCGCCGAGGACGGGGCGGTCCGCGAGGTGCTGGAGGAGTCCGGCTACCACGTCGAGATCGACGAGCTGCTCGGCGTGGACAGCTACGTCTTCCCGGCCGAGCGACGCAGCGTCCCCACCGACCGGCCGATGAAGGCCTTCCGGGTGCTCTACCGCGCGCACGTCACCGGTGGTGAGCTCACCCACGAGCGCGACGGCAGCACCGACGAGGCCGCGTGGTTCCACGTCTCCGAGGTCGCCGGGCTCGACCGGGTCTCGGTCGTCGACGTGGGCCTGCGGATGGCGGGCCTGGCCCTGCGCTGAGCGCCCCGCGGGCGAGCGTCGCACGGTCGAACCGGCGTATTGATACGCCGGCTCGACCGGTGTCGAACCGGCGTATCAATACGCCGGGTCGGCGTCAGGCGGTGGGGACCCAGAAGCGTCGCTTCGCGGCGACCTGCGGCGTCCCCTCGGCGACGGGTCGGTCGGGGTCGAGCACGCCGCCGCAGCGCTCGATGACCGCCGCGGAGGCGGCGTTGTCGACGTCGCAGGTGACCAGCGCGCGCTCGATGCCGAGGTCGGCGCACAGGGCCAGGCAGCCGCGCAGGATCGCGGTGGCGTGGCCCCGGCGCCGGTACGCCGGCCGCACGCCGTACCCGATGTGCCCGCCCCAGACCTCGAGGAACTCGTTGAGCTCGTGGCGCACCGAGGCCCGTCCGACGAGCACCCCGTCGACCTCGGCGACCAGGAACGAGGCGGGCACGAAGCCGGGGTCGAGGCGACGGCCGTGGCGCTGGTCCTCCAGGCGTGCGACGTACTCCGCCCACGTCTCCTCGGCGGCGCCCTCCTCGCGGCGCTGCGCGAGCAGGAAGTCGAAGCCGTCGGCGGCGAGCTCCTCGTGGGCGGCCCTGGCCGGGGCCTCGTCCTCCACCCGCAGCGGTCGCAGCAGCAGCTCTCCCCAGATCTCCGTCATGGGTGCAGCCGATCACGGGAATGAACACGGGCGCGAATGCATTGAGCCCAGTGAAGAAAGTTGAGTCACTCCCACTCAAGTAACTTGCCTGAGCATCCGGAGCGACGCACACTGGCTCCATCAAGCGCGATCCCGAGCGAGCGATCCCGGGATCGGTGTTCCCCAGATCCAACTCATCGTGGAGGTAGCAACCATGGCCCGTGCCGTCGGCATCGACCTGGGTACGACGAACTCCGTCGTGTCCGTCCTCGAGGGTGGCGAGCCCACCGTCATCGCGAACGCCGAGGGCGCCCGGACGACCCCGTCCGTCGTCGCCTTCGCCAAGAACGGCGAGGTCCTCGTCGGTGAGGTCGCCAAGCGGCAGGCTGTCACCAACGTCGACCGGACCATCCGGTCCGTCAAGCGCCACATGGGCACCGACTGGAAGCAGTCGATCGACGACAAGGACTTCACGCCCCAGCAGATCTCGGCGTTCATCCTGCAGAAGCTCAAGCGCGACGCCGAGGCCTACCTCGGCGAGACGGTCACCGACGCGGTGATCACCGTCCCGGCGTACTTCTCCGACGCCCAGCGCCAGGCCACCAAGGAGGCCGGCGAGATCGCGGGTCTCAACGTGAGCCGCATCGTCAACGAGCCGACCGCTGCCGCCCTGGCCTACGGCCTGGACAAGGGCGAGGACCAGACGATCCTGGTCTTCGACCTCGGTGGCGGCACCTTCGACGTCTCCCTGCTCGAGGTGGGCGAGGGCGTCGTCGAGGTCAAGGCGACCTCCGGTGACAACCACCTCGGTGGTGACGACTGGGACGCCCGGATCGTCGAGTGGATGGTCAAGAAGTTCAAGGACAACAACGGGGTCGACCTCGCCGCCGACAAGATCGCCAAGCAGCGCCTGCAGGAGGCCGCGGAGAAGGCGAAGATCGAGCTGTCCTCCTCCAGCGAGACCACGATCCACCTGCCCTACATCACCCACGGCGAGTCCGGCCCGCTGCACTTCGAGGAGCGGCTGACCCGCGGTGAGTTCCAGCGGATGACCCAGGACCTCCTCGAGCGCACCAAGGCCCCCTTCCAGGCCGTGCTCAAGGACGCCGGTGTCTCGATCTCCTCGATCGACCACGTCGTGCTCGTCGGTGGCTCCACCCGCATGCCGGCCGTCACCGAGCTGGTCAAGGAGCTGCTCGGTGGCAAGGAGCCCAACAAGGGCGTCAACCCCGACGAGGTCGTCGCCGACGGCGCGGCCCTGCAGGCGGGCGTGCTCAAGGGCGAGGTCAAGGACGTGCTGCTCCTCGACGTCACCCCCCTCAGCCTCGGCATCGAGACCAAGGGTGGCGTGATGACCACCCTCATCGAGCGCAACACCACGATCCCGACCAAGCGCTCGGAGATCTTCACCACCGCCGACGACAACCAGCCCTCGGTGGAGATCAAGGTCGCCCAGGGCGAGCGCCAGATGTGGAGCCAGAACCAGCCGCTGGGCAACTTCGAGCTCACCGGTCTCCCGCCGGCGCCGCGGGGCGTGCCGAAGATCGAGGTCACCTTCGACATCGACGCCAACGGCATCGTCCACGTCATCGCCAAGGACCAGGCCTCCGGCAAGGAGCAGTCGATGACCATCTCCGGCGGCTCCGCGCTGTCGAAGGAGGACATCGACCGGATGGTCAAGGAGGCCGAGCAGTACGCCGAGGAGGACGCCAAGCGTCGCGAGGCCGTCGAGACCCGCAACCAGGCCGAGCAGCTGGTCTACACGACCGAGAAGTTCCTCGCCGACAACGACGAGAAGCTCCCCGAGGACGTCAAGACCGAGGTCCAGGCCGACGTCGACGCCCTGAAGTCGGTCCTGGAGAACGCCGAGGCCCCGGCCGAGGACGTCCAGGCCGCCGTCACCAAGCTCGGTGAGTCGAGCCAGAAGATGGGCGCCGCGATGTACGCCGCCGCCGAGGCCGACGCCTCGGCCGCCGGTGGCAGCACCGGCGCCACCGGTGAGGCCGACGACGACATCGTCGACGCCGAGGTGGTCGACGAGACCGACGCCGACGGCAGCGCCGACGGCCAGGACGAGAGCAAGTGACCCAGCCCGACCACGAGGGCACCACCGACCGGGGGTCGCAGCACGCGGCCCCCGGCTCGGGGTCCTTCGGCGAGGAGGCAGCGACCATGACCGAGAACACCGAGGTCGAGGCGGGCGCCGAGGGCGGCGACCCCGCCGCCGAGCCCACCCCGGCCGAGCAGCAGGACGCCGGCCCCGCCGAGCAGCAGGCCGGTGCCACCGGCGACGCCGCGGACGACGGCGGGGCGCTCGACGTCGACCCGCTCCAGGCCGCGCACGACGAGGTGGCCACGCTCAAGGCCGAGCTCGCCGAGCGGACGCTGGACCTCCAGCGCCTGCAGGCGGAGTTCGTCAACTACAAGCGGCGCGTGGACCGCGACCGCGACCTGCTCAAGGAGAACGCGACGTACGCCGCTCTCGCGCCCATCGTCGAGGTGCTCGACACCATCGACCGGGCCCGCGAGCACGAGGAGGTCGCCGGCGGGTTCAAGTCGGTCGTCGACCAGCTCGAGCGCACCGTCGCGAACGCGGGGCTGGTGCGTTTCGGCGCGCCGGGCGACGCGTTCGACCCCACCCTCCACGAGGCGCTGTCCCACATCGGGGAGGATCCCGACGTGGAGGTCACGACCTGCAAGGTGATCGCCAAGGCCGGCTACCGGATCGGTGAGCGGGTCGTGCGCGCCGCGCAGGTGCTGGTGGTGGACCCGGCTGGGTCCTGACCGACGTGCCGACCGGCGTAGCGGAGCGGCACTGAGCAAGAACTGAGACGAAGGGAGGTTCCCCCGTGGCGGGCAACGACCATGACGGCATGCGTCCGGACTGGGCGCAGAAGGACTTCTACGCCGTGCTCGGCGTGAAGAAGGACGCGAGCGCCGACGAGATCAAGAAGGCCTACCGGCGCCTCGCCCGGGAGAACCACCCCGACTCCAATCCCGGTGACACCACCAAGCACGACAGGTTCAAGCAGGTCGCCGAGGCCTACGACGTCGTCGGTGACCCCGAGAAGCGCACGAAGTACGACGAGCTGCGTCGCATGGTCGCCTCCGGTGGCTTCGGCGGCGGCTTCGGCGGCGGCTTCGGCGGCGGCCAGGGCATCAACCTCGAGGACCTGCTGCGCGACCGTGCCGGCGGGGCCGGTGGGGGCGGCGGCGGGTTCGGCGACATGTTCGGCGACCTCTTCGGCGGCGGCTTCGGTGGCCGTCGTGGCAGTGCGCGCCCGCGGGCCGCGAAGGGCCAGGACGTCGAGAGCACCGCCACCATCTCCTTCACCGACGCCATCGACGGCGTCACCATCTCGCTGCGGCTGACCTCCGACACCGCGTGCGCGACCTGCTCGGGCACCGGCGGCAAGCCCGGCACCAAGCCGCACGTCTGCGCCCAGTGCGAGGGCAGCGGCTTCGTCACCGGGTCGATGGGCGGCGGCTTCTCCCTCAACGAGACCTGCCCCGCGTGCGGCGGCCGGCAGCTGCTCTACGACGAGGCCTGCCCCACCTGCCACGGCTCGGGCCGCGGCGCCTCCTCGCGGACCATCCAGGCCCGCATCCCCGCCGGGGTGAAGGACGGCCAGCGGATCCGCCTGCGCGGCAAGGGCGGCCCCGGGCAGCACGGCGGTCCCGCTGGTGACCTCTACGTGACCGTGAAGGTCTCCGGTCACCGCGTCTTCGGGCGCTCGGGTGACAACCTCACCCTCGACGTCCCGGTCTCCTTCGACGAGCTCGCGCTCGGCGCCGAGGTCAAGATCCCGACCCTCGGTGGCTCGCCGGTCACCCTGCGCGTCCCCGCCGGCACCCCCAACGGGCGCACCTTCCGCGTGCGCGGCAAGGGCGCGACCAAGGCCGACGGGACCAAGGGCGACCTGCTCGCCACCGTCGAGGTCCAGGTCCCCGCGGTCCTCGACGTGGACGCCCGCGCGGCGGTCGAGGCCTACCGCATCGCGATGGCCGACAAGCCGTTGCGCTCGAACCTCTTTGACCAGGCCCGGTCGTGAGCGGGCGGTGCCGGACATGACCCGCGGACGCGGACCGTACGGCGCCGACCCCGACGCTGCCGTCTTCGTCATCTCCGTCGCCGCCGAGCTCTCCGGCCTGCACCCGCAGACCCTGCGCACCTACGAGCGGCTCGGCCTGATCTCGCCCGGTCGCACCGGCGGCGGCGGTCGCCGCTACTCCCAGCGTGACATCGAGCTGCTGCGGGTCATCTCCGAGCTGACCTCGGCCGGCATCGGCATCGAGGGCGTGCGACGGATCCTCGACCTCGAGAACCGCGTCACCGCCCTCGCCCAGCGCAACGAGGAGCTGCAGGCAGAGCTCGAGGCGACCCGGGACGCGCTGCGGCAGGCGCTGGCGCAGCGGCGTACCGACCCCCGCGCCGCGGCGGCCGCACCCAACCGGCTGCCGGTCCTGCGCGGCCCCGACCCCGGCTCCTCGCTGGTGGTCTGGCGCCGCCAGCGCTGAGCGGGCCCCCGGTCGCCCCCCGGTCGCCTGGCAGGTCAGCGGGTCAGCCAGCGCACCTGGTACGCCGCGAGGAGCACCTCGCCGGGCCCGACGTCGCCCCCGGTCGGGGCCAGCCGGTCGCGGACGGGCTCCGGCCCGTCGAGGCCGACCCGCTCCAGCAGCCAGCGGGGCACCGCGCGGGGCGTGGCCGTCATGTTGTGCAGGGCGAGGAACGGGCCGTGGGGGTGGCGGCGCAGCACGGCCAGCACCCCGTCGGGGGCCTCGGTGAGCACCTCGGCCGGGGTGGCGGCGTGCAGGTGCGGGGTCGAGGCCCGCACGGAGGCCAGGTGCTGGATCCGGGGCAGCAGCCCGTGCGGGTCGGGCGGGCGGGGCGACCCGTCGATCCACGGCATCCGTGGCCGGTGCACCCAGCGGTTGTCGTCGGCGTGCTCGGGCTCGGCGTCCCAGGTCGGGTCGTTGAGCAGGCCGACCTCGTCGCCCATCCAGATCACCGGGACGCCACCGAAGCCGAGGATCGCGGCGTGCAGCAGCAGGATCCGCTCCACCGCGAGCGGGTCGCCGGCCTCCAGGCCCGCCAGCGAGGCCAGCGACCCCGACGTGCGCTTGTCGCCGGTCGCGGGGTTGAACTGGAAGACCAGCCCGCGGGCCCAGGAGCCGGGGAAGGAGCCGTCGTACCAGTCGGCGAGGAAGCGTCGGTGGGCCGCGCCGTCGAGACCGGCCGCGCCGGCGTCCTCGTCGGAGATCGCCCAGCCGATGTCGTCGTGGCAGCGCGCGTAGCAGATCCAGCCGGTGGTCGACGGCGGTGCCGGCAGCGCCGCGAGCGCCTGCGAGGACAGCCGGGTGTCGCCGCTGGCGAGCATCGACCACAGGTGGACCATGAGCGCGTTGTGGTAGGCGAGGTCGCTGACCTTGCCGTGCCGCTCGCCCTCACCGAGGTAGGCCAGCAGGTCGCGCGGACCCACGATCGCCTCGGCCAGGAAGACCACGGCCGGGCAGGCGATCCGCGCCACCGCGCGCAACGCCTGGGTCAGCGCGTGGACCTCCGGCTGGTTCTGGCAGGTGGTGCCCTTCCGCTTCCACATGAACGCGATCGCGTCGAGGCGGAAGACCTCGCAGCCGGAGTTGGCGAGGTCGCAGATGATGTCGGCGAACTCCTCGAGCACCGCGGGGTTGGCCCAGTTCAGGTCCCACTGCCAGGCGTTGAACGTCGTCCACACCCAGCCCTGCAGGTCGTCGTCCCAGGTGAAGTTGCCCGGTGCGAAGTCGGGGAAGACCTCCGGCAGCGTCTCCTCCCAGCGGTCGGGCTCGGTGCGGTCGGGGTGGACGAGGAAGAAGTCCCGGTGGGCCGGGTCGCCGGCGCGCGCCTGCTCCGCCCAGGCGTGCTCGCGCGCGACGTGGTTGAGCACGAGGTCCAGGCACAGGCTCATGCCCTGCTCGCGCATCCGGGCCGTCAGCGCCCGCAGGTCGTCCATCGTGCCGAGGTCGGAGCGGACCGAGCGGTAGTCCTGCACGGCGTACCCGCCGTCGTGCGGTGCCGGCCGCGGCTGCAGCAGCGGCAGCAGGTGGAGGTAGGTGACGCCCAGCTCGCGCAGGTGCTCCAGGCGCTGGCCGACCCCGTCGAGGGTCCCGGCGTAGCGGTCGACGTACGTCGCGTAGCCGAGCGTGTCGGGCGCCTGGAACCAGTCCGGCGCGAGGACCCGGCGCTCGTCGAGGTCGTGGAGATCCTCGGGGCGCGCGGCGAACCGGCGCGCCGCCACGAGGAGCAGGCGCTCGACGACGGGGTCCGCGTCGGCGTACACCGCCTCGACCCCGGCCCGCAGGTCGGGGAGCCAGCGCTCGACGCGCCGCTCGAAGGTCCGCGCGAGGTGGTCGGGCAGGTCGGCGAGCGCGGCGCGGACCTCGGCTCGGACCGACTCGGGCAGGACGCTGGCGGTGTGACGGCTCACACGCAAACGTTATCGCCGTCCCGGTGGTCGCTCGGCTCCGCACGACGCGAACCTGTCTGAGACGTCGTGTCGCACACAACGTCCCGGACCCCTGTCGCGCGGCGCCGCGGGCGGATAGCCTGCGCGGACGGCCGACGACGGGGTCGGGCGGGACGGCAGGGGTAGCACGGTGGACTGGTTGCTCGAGTGGGTCCGGGACTGGGCCGCGCACGTGCACTGGGTGCACTTCCTGACGATCCCGGTCTTCACCGGCGTGGTGGGCTGGCTCATCAACTGGTCGGGCCTGTGGATGCTCTTCAGTCCCGTGCACTTCAAGGGGGTGCGGATCCCCGGCATGCGCGAGCTCGCCAGCGTGCTGCCGCGCAAGGTCCAGGAGGTCCCGGGTGTCCTGCAGGGCGGGATCGGCTGGCAGGGCATCGTGCCGGCGCGGGCGGCCAAGATGGGCTCGATCGCCGTGGACAAGGCGATCGCCAAGCTGGGCACGCCGGCGGAGTTCTACCAGCAGCTCGAGCCCGACAAGATCGCCGAGCACATCGTCACCGTCTTCCGTCCCGAGCTGCCCCAGCTCGTCGACGACGTGATGCGCCGCGAGCACCCGCGGCTGTGGCGCGACCTGCCCCGACCGGTCCGGCAGGCGGTCATCGACCGCGTGCAGGCCCAGCTGCCCAGTGTCGTCGGCAACGTGACGACCGAGATCGGCATCCACATCGACCAGATCCTCGACCCCAAGATCATGGTCATCGACCACTTCCGCGAGAACCCCGCGCTGGTGGTGCGCATCTTCCGCGACTTCGGTCAGCGCGAGCTCAACCTGATGGTGACCTTCGGCTTCGTCTTCGGGTTCCTGCTCGGCATCCCGGTCGCCTTCATCGACAGCATCTTCGCGCAGTGGTGGCTGCTGCCGATCCTCGGCGTCGTCGTCGGCTGGATCACCAACGCGTTGGGCATGTGGCTGATCTTCGAGCCGCCCGAGCCGCGGCGGATCCTCGGCATCCCCGTGCACGGGCTCTTCCTGCGCCGTCAGGACCAGGCGGCCGAGGTCTACGCCCGGATCATCGCCGAGGACGTCATCACCCTCGAGCGGATCGGCGACTTCATCCTCGAGGGGCCCAGTGGCGACCGGACCCGCCAGATGCTGGCCACCGCCCTGCGCCCGGCGATCGAGAAGGCGGCCGGCCCGGCGCGCGCCGCGGTGCGGGTCGCGATGGGGCCGGCGCGTTTCGACACGATCCGCGACAGCGTCGCGGAGGAGGCGGTGAGCCGCACGCTCACCCCGTTCAAGGATCCCGAGTTCAGCCGACGGCAGTCGGAGAAGATCCGGACGCTCATCGCCCGGCGGACCAAGGAGCTCCCGCCCCGCGACTTCGTGGAGATGATGCGCTCGGCCATCAAGGAGGATGAGTGGATGCTCTACGCCCACGGCGCGATCATGGGGCTCGGCGGTGGCTTCCTGCACCTGTGGATCTTCGGGGTGTCGGGCGGATGAGCAGCGGCACCGAGCGACGCCCCGGCGCCGCCGGGCCCACCGTGGGTCCCCGGGTCGAGCCGCGGGTCGAGCCCCGGGTGGAGCCCCGGGCGGAGACGGAGTCCGCGCGGGCCCTGGCCGAGCAGGTCGCGCCCGTCGTGGAGGCCCTGCCCGGCCTGGCGCGCGTCGCCGCGTCCGCGGCCTGGCACACCGGCGAGTGGGGCGTGCGCAGCTACGTCCGCTCCGCCAAGCGCCTGGCCCGGGCGGCCACCGACCGCGAGGAGGCCGCCCACCTGGCCCAGGAGGCCACCGAGGCCGCGCAGGTCGTCTCCGACCTGGCCCGCGCGGTCAGCGCCGGCACCCCCGTCGGTACGGCGCTGCTGCGCGCCGCGGAGTCGCTCGGCGCGGTCCGCGAGCCGACCGGTCGCTCCGGGAGCCCGGTCGTGCCCGGCGGGCTGGTGGATCGGGACGAGCCCCAGTCGCAGTCGCTGCGCGAGCGGGGCGCGGAGCTCCTCGAGCGCTCCCGGGACGTGTGGTCCAGCGAGGCCGGCCACCCGGCGTACGAACGGATCCTCAGCGAGCTCGCCCCCGACGAGGCGCGCATCCTGGTGCTGCTGCTCGAGAAGGGCCCGCAGCCCAGTGTCGACGTGCGCACCGGAGGGCCGATCGGGATGGTCTCCAGCCAGCTGATCGCGCCGGGGCTGACGATGATCGGCGCCCGCTCGGGGGCGCGCTTCGTGGACCAGGTCCCGGCCTACCTCAACAACCTGCACCGGCTCGGCCTGGTGTGGTTCTCACGCGAGCCGCTGCGCGACCCGCTGGAGTACCAGGTCGTCGAGGCGCAGCCCGACGTGCTCGCCGCGATGCACTCGGTGAAGTTCGCGAAGGTCGTGCGTCGCAGCATCCACCTCACGCCCTTCGGCGAGGACTTCTGCCGCACCGTGCTGGTCGACGAGCAGGCCGCCGCCCGGACCTTCCCCGCCCACCAGGCGCCCCCGGAGGCGCATAGCGGCGAGCCCGCCCCGGACTGACCTCAGTCCGCCCGCTGGTGCCGGACGGACCACTTCGGGCATCGACCGCGGTCTCGTCACGCGGGTCGCGCCTTCGCAGGCTCAGGCGCGCCGCTGCTCGACCTCCTCGGCCGCGCCCCTTCGCTGCGCTCAGGTGCTGCCTCGGACGCCCCCGGCAGCCACGTTCGCTGCGCTCACGTCGTAGCCGGACCCCTGACCACGCCCCGCCCGGGGGTGGCCAGGGGTCGGTGCTCCCTGAACTGCGGAACGGCTCTAGGACTGGTCTGGAGACGGGTCCCTCAGGGCCGGTCCGCCCGCTCCCTCCACGGGCGGCTCGGAGAGCGGCGGCTCGTCGACCGCCATCAGGGAGATCGTGAAGACCGAGCCGCCGTACTGGCCCGGCCGGTAGGAGACGTCGCCGTTCTGCGCCTCGGCGAGCGTGCGGACGACGTAGAGGCCCAGGCCGGTGCCGGTGGCGACCGTGCCGGTCGCGCGCGAGAACTCCTTGAACAGCTGCGCGCGGAACTCCTCGGGCACCCCGGCGCCCCGGTCGACGACGTCGATGGCGACGTGGTCGTCGTGCTGGTCGTCGGGGCGGATGCGGATGGTGTACGGCGCCTCGCCGTACTTGATGGCGTTGCCCAGCAGGTTGCTCACCATCTGCTCCAGGCGCAACGGGTCGGCGCGCACCATCCGGTCGTCCTCGACGGTGACCTCGACGTCGATGCCGTAGCGGTCGCCGGCCACCGACTCCACGACGGTGCGCGGGTCCAGCGGGGCGAGGTCGATGCGCAGCGTGCCGCGCTGGATCTGCGCCGCGGTCAGCAGGTCGGCGGTGATGGAGTCGAGCATCCGCGCCTGGCGGGCCACCGAGGACATCAAGCGCGCCTGCATCTCGGTGTCGAGCTGCTCCTCGCCGTCCCAGCCGCTGGCCTCCGCGATGCCGCAGATGACCGCGACCGGCCCGCGGATCTCGTGGGCGGTGGTCGCGATCGCCCGCCGCAGCAGGGCGACGTCGTCGGAGGTGGAGTCGAGGTAGACCAGCAACGACCAGCCGGTACGCCGGATGGTGGCCCGGCAGGTGCCGCCGTCGAGCTCGACCTCGAACGACGCGTCGGCGTCGAGGCGGTGGTAGGCCACCAGGGTGGCGAGGTTGGGGGCGCTGAACCCGAGGGGCGTGCCGGGGCTGGTCTTGTTGACCAGCAGCCGCTGGGCGGTGGTGTTGGCGTAGACGATGCGGAAGAGCGGCTCGTCGGCGAGCTCGAGGATCCCCACCGGTGCCATGCTCATCGCCTGCCACCAGGAGATCGAGGAGGCGGCGACGCCGCCGGGGGTGGCCGGGGAGCTGGGCGAGGCGGGGGCGGGCAGGTGCCCGGCCGCGCCGCCGGGGATCGGCTGGGGCGAGGTCCCCGCCCGTGCCTCGGGGTCGGCCTGGCCGAAGGTCGGCGGCTGGGGGGCCATGCTCTCGGGGACCTCGAGCGGCGGGACGACCGACAGCGAGCGGGCGGGCCTGGGCTTGGAGCCGCTGGTCATGTCGCGGACGTAGTCGAGGATGGAGTCCAGCGAGGCACCCTTCTGCACGTACCCGTCGGCGCCGTTGGCCAGGGCGCGCTCGGACATCTGGGTGGCCCCGAAGCCGGAGAGCACGATGATCTTCGCGCCGGGCACGGTGCGGCGGATGGTGGGCAGTGCCTCGAGGCCGTCCATCACGGGCATCGACAGGTCCAGCAGGACGACGTCGGGGTGCTCGGTGCGGACCAGGTCGATCCCGGCCTTCCCGTCCCCGGCCTCGCCCACCACGTCGAAGCCGCCGCGGTTCAGGGCGAGGCGCAGCAGGTCGCGCAGGTCCGCGGTGTCGTCGATGATCACCGTGCGGAGGGGTCGTACGCGGGTGGCGGCGCTCATGGTCATGGCCTCTCGGGGTCCTTCTGCTGCGGTCGGTCGTCGTTCGGCTCGGTGGCGACCGACGGGTCGGGGGAAGCGTCCGCACCGACGGTGGCCGCGCTGCTGCGGACCAGGTCGAGCGCGTGGTAGCTGCTGCCCAGGAGATCGGTGATGATCCGGCTGGCGGAGTCGATCGAGACGGTCAGCGACTCCTGGGCACGCTGGCGGTCGTCGAGGTCGAGGGCCATCTTGGCGACGACCAGTCCCTGCAGGACGGTGTCGTTGAGCTCGAGGGCCTGCTGCTCGCGCTGGCGCAGGTCCTGGAAGAGCTGGGCGCCCTCCATGAGCGAGGAGTAGTTGCGGCGCAGCGTCCAGTAGTAGACGCCGACGACCGCGCCGACGACGTCCCACAGCGACAGCGGCCAGTCCCACGCCTCACGCATGGCGTAGCCCTGCGGGTCGTCGATGCCCAGCGAGGGCAGGGCCATGTGGACGGAGTGGATGCCGTGGTGGACGGCGCAGGAGAAGAAGATCGACGCGGTGGCGGCGCCCAGCGGGTTGCTGCGCAGCTGGCCGGACCGGGCGAGCGGCACGGTGATCGCCAGGGAGATGAAGACGTAGGCGGTGGCGATGATGCCGTTGCAGATCATGCCGATGACCCAGGGTTCCATGGTGGTTACCTCCTCTCGCTCGTGGTCAGGTCCGTGGGGTCGTGCGCGGTGCGTGCGGCGCCCTGGTGCGGTGTCATCCGCCGGCCCCGCTCAACGAGAGCGTCAGCAGCGCCAGCACGGAGGCGACGGCGACCGCCCGGGCCCCGCGGTGCCAGTCGACCCACGCCGGCAGCCGGAGACCGGCGTACGACGCGGGTGGACGGGCGCGCAGCAGGACTGCGCACGCGGCGACCACCCCGAGCTCCCACGCCACGGCCGCGAGGTCCCAGGGACCCACCGGCTCGGGCGCGGGCATGAGGCCCAGGGGCAGTCCCCAGGCCCGGGTGGTCGCCCACAGGACGACGCACCCGAGGTTGAGGGCCACGCCGACCCGCAGCAGGGCGG
The DNA here is from genome assembly GCF_013408145.1 of Nocardioides marinus. Lineage (NCBI taxonomy): Bacteria > Bacillati > Actinomycetota > Actinomycetes > Propionibacteriales > Nocardioidaceae > Nocardioides > Nocardioides marinus. The sequence continues at coordinate 3,468,465 of NZ_JACBZI010000001.1, read as the reverse complement.
GGGTGATCGAGCGCAGCGCGAGGGCGGTCCACCCGAGCTGGGCCACGGCGGCGGTGGCGAAGAACAGGCCGAACAGCGTGGCCTCGCGGAAGTGCAGGGGACCCATCGCGGCGTGCACCCCCGCAGCGGCGGTGCTCGCGACGATCGCGAGCGGCAGCAGCAGTGACACCTCCGGTGCGGCCGTGGCCGCGGGGGTCGACCGGACGGGGGCGACGATGCCGGCGGCGGGCGGCGCCAGGGTGGCGAGTCGGCCCGTGGCGGCGGCGCTGCGCAGTGCGGCGATGCGCAGCTCGTGCTCGCCCGGTGCCGTGGGACGGGGGCTCCCCGGGGCGTGCGGGGTCACCAGGTGTGGCACCAGCAGCCAGCCCAGACCGATGAGGCCGCCGGCGACCAGTGCGTAGTGCACGGCGTGCGCGAGCAGCGTCAGGGTGTCTTGCGACCAGGCAGTCACGGGGTCTCCCTCCCACACCCCGTCTCCCCAGGCGAGGTGGCCTGCCGCACACGGTAGGCGCGAGCGGTCCCCGGGGCGAGTGGAATGCACACTTTCGTCACGTCCCCCGGGGTGGACCGGCCGATCGGAGGGGAGGGGTGGACCCGAACGGGTCATGCCGGGAGAATTCAGATAAGTTGAGTGGAACAGACTCAACTTGTGGTGCGTTGCACGAGGTGGGAGCCACACTCGGTCCCGCCAGTCGTCGAGGAGGAGACACCCATGAGCCAGTTCGGCGCCGACAGGTTCACGACCCGCAGCCGCGAGGCGATCGAGACCGCCCAGCTGACCGCCACGTCGGCCGGCCACTCGGCCACCGAGCCCATCCACCTGCTCGTCGCGCTGCTGTCCCAGGAGGACGGCGTCGCGCGGTCGCTGGTCACCAAGGCCGGCGTCGACGCCGCCGCGCTGGTCGCCGGAGCCCGCAGCGCGCTGGAGCAGCTGCCCCGCGCGAGCGGCGCCACCGTCCAGCAGCCGGCCGCCTCGGCCGCGCTGACCCGGGTGCTGGCCGCCGCGCTCGACCTCGCGTCGTCGATGAAGGACGACTACGTCGCGACCGAGCACCTGCTCATCGCCATGGCCGGCACCGAGTCCAGCGCGCAGAAGGTGCTGACCGACGTGGGGCTGAGCGAGGCCGGGCTGCGCGAGGGCCTCACGGCGGTCCGCGGCAGCCGGCGGGTGACCAGCCAGGACGCCGAGGACACCTACGAGGCGCTGGAGAAGTACTCCGTGGACCTCACGGCCGCCGCGGAGGAGGGCAAGCTGGACCCGGTCATCGGTCGCGACGCGGAGATCCGGCGCGTCGTGCAGGTGCTGAGCCGGCGTACGAAGAACAACCCGGTGCTCATCGGTGAACCCGGCGTCGGCAAGACCGCCGTCGTCGAGGGCCTGGCCCAGCGCGTGGTCGACGGCGACGTGCCCGACTCCCTCAAGGGCCGCCGGGTGCTCTCGCTCGACCTGGCCGCGATGGTCGCGGGCGCGAAGTACCGCGGCGAGTTCGAGGAGCGGCTCAAGGCGGTCCTGGAGGAGATCAAGTCCGCCGAGGGCCGCGTCATCACCTTCATCGACGAGCTGCACACCGTCGTCGGCGCCGGTGCCGGCGGCGACTCCGCGATGGACGCCGGCAACATGCTCAAGCCGATGCTGGCGCGCGGCGAGCTGCACATGATCGGCGCGACCACCCTCGACGAGTACCGCGAGCGGATCGAGAAGGACCCCGCGCTCGAGCGCCGCTTCCAGCAGGTGCTGGTCGGGGAGCCCAGCGTCGAGGACACCATCCAGATCCTGCGCGGCATCCAGGAGAAGTACGAGGCCCACCACGGCGTCCGCATCACCGACGCCGCGCTGGTGGCCGCCGCGACGCTGTCCGACCGCTACATCAGCGGCCGTCAGCTGCCCGACAAGGCGATCGACCTCATCGACGAGGCCGCCTCCCGGCTGCGGATGGAGATCGAGTCCTCCCCGGAGGAGGTCGACCAGCTGCGCCGGCACGTGGACCGGCTGAAGATGGAGGAGTTCGCGCTGGCCAAGGAGACCGACGACGCGTCGGTCGAGCGTCTGGCCGCGCTGCGCGCCGACCTCGCCGACGCCGAGGAGGAGCTGCGCGGCCTCGAGGCCCGCTGGGAGCGGGAGAAGTCCACGCTCGAGGGCGAGGGCGAGCTGCGCCGCCAGCTCGACACCCTGCGCATCGAGGCCGAGCGGCTCCAGCGCGAGGGCGACCTCGGGCAGGCCAGCGAGATCCTCTACGGCCGCATCCCCGCCCTGGAGAAGCAGATCGCCGCCGCGACGGAGTCCGTCGACGAGGGCGACCTCGAGCCGCTGGTCGGCGAGGAGGTCGGCCCCGAGCAGATCGCCGACGTGGTCGAGGCGTGGACCGGCATCCCCACGGGCCGGCTGCTGGAGGGGGAGTCGACCAAGCTGCTGGAGATGGAGGCGGTCATCGGCGAGCGCCTCATCGGGCAGCGCGAGGCGGTCACGGCCGTCAGCGACGCCGTACGCCGCTCGCGGGCCGGGATCTCCGACCCGAACCGGCCCACCGGCTCCTTCCTGTTCCTGGGCCCGACCGGGGTCGGCAAGACCGAGCTGGCCAAGGCGCTGGCGGACTTCCTCTTCGACGACGAGCGCGCGATCGTGCGCATCGACATGAGCGAGTACTCCGAGAAGCACGCCGTCTCGCGGCTGGTCGGTGCGCCTCCGGGGTACGTCGGCTACGACGAGGGCGGCCAGCTCACCGAGGCGGTGCGCCGGCGGCCGTACTCCGTCGTGCTCCTCGACGAGGTCGAGAAGGCCCACCCCGAGGTCTTCGACATCCTCCTGCAGGTGCTCGACGACGGGCGGCTCACCGACGGCCAGGGCCGCACGGTCGACTTCCGCAACACCCTGCTGATCCTCACCAGCAACCTCGGCTCCCAGCACCTCGTGGACCCGCTGCTGGACCCGGAGAAGCGCAAGGAGTCGGTGCTGGCGGTGGTGCGCTCGGCCTTCAAGCCGGAGTTCCTCAACCGCCTCGACGAGATGGTCACCTTCGACGCGCTGTCCAAGGACGACCTCACCCACATCGTCGACCTGCAGCTGGCGCTGCTGGAGAAGCGGCTGGCCGTGCGCCGGATCTCGATCGGGGTCTCCGACGCCGCGCGGACCTGGCTGGCCGACGTCGGCTACGACCCGGCGTACGGCGCCCGCCCGCTGCGCCGGCTGATCCAGTCCGCCATCGGCGACCCGCTGGCCAGGATGCTGATCGGAGGCGAGGTCACCGACGGCGGCACGGTGTCGGTCGACGTCGGCGACGGCGGGCTGGTGCTCTCCGCCGGCTGACCCACCGCCGGTCGTCCCGCCCCCGGCCCACCGTCGATCGGGTCGAGCCGGCGTATCAATACGCCGGTTCGACCCGTGTTCCCGCCGAGCCGGCGTATCAATACGCCGGTTCGACCCGTGTTCCCGCCGAGCCGGCGTATCAATACGCCGGTTCGACCCGTGTTCCCGCCGAGCCGGCGTATCAATACGCCGGTTCGACCCGTGTTCCCGCCGAGCCGGCGTATCAATACGCCGGTTCGACCCGTGTTCCCGCCGAGCCGGCGTATCAATACGCCGGTTCGACCCGTGTTCCCGCCGAGCCGGCGTATCAACACGCCGGTTCGACCCGTGTTCCCGCCGAGCCGACGTATCAATACGCCGGTTCGGCGCTGCCGTGCCGGACCGACCGACTCAGCGGCGGGCGGCGGCGAGCTGGGGGCCGGTGAGGAAGAGGGCGTCGTCGAGCCGGGTGCCGCGCAGGTCCGCTCCGCGCAGGTCGGCGCCCAGCAGGTCGGCGGGGCCGAGGTCGACGCCCGAGAGGTCGGCGCCGATCAGCAGCGCCCCACGCAACGAGGCGCCGTGCAGGTCCGTGCCGCGCAGGTCCGCGCCGGCGAGGTCGGCGCGGGAGTGGTCCGGGCGACCGGGGCCCCGCACGCGTGCCGAGGCGGCGGCCAGCAGTCCTCCGCAGGTCTCGTGCAGCTCGTCGAGGTCGGCGGTGAGCAGGTCGAGCGGGGTGGCGTCCCGCAGCGTCCAGAGCCGGCCGGCCAGCGCCTCCGCCTCGGGGTCGGGGGAGCGACGGGCCACCTCCTCCAGGTGCAGCAGCATCTCGTGGAGCAGCCGCTGGGCCGAGAGGACGGCCGCCATCTCGCCGAGGTCCTCGACCTCGCGCCACGAGCGACCCTCGTAGGTCACCGCGGTGACCTGCTGGCCGGCGCCGAAGCAGTCGAAGGTCGCGCACCCCGACCAGCCCCGCTCGACGAGGTCGGCGTGGATACCGCAGCGGTCGTCGCCCAGCAGGTGCAGGCAGGGGACCTGGCCGGGCTTGTCCGCCCCGAACCCCTGGTCGCGTCGGTAGGGCAGCAGGACGCAGCACAGCCCGGTGCACGCCGAGCAGTCCGCCGTGAGCGCGCCGGCGCGGCCGGTGCCGAGGGAGAGGGGGAGCACCCGCCCATCATCCCGGTCGACGCCCCGGCCCCCTGCGGCGGCGTCCCGCGCCCAGGGGTCTGCTGGAATGGGGTCCGTGCCGAACCCCCACGACCGCCCCCGCCAGGTGACGATGGCCGGGTGGGTGACGATCCTCGGCTCGGTCCTGGTGATCCTCTCCGTCTTCGCCCAGATCGGCTCGCTGGACTCCCTGGAGACCCGCCGTGGTCTCGAGGAGCTGCTCTCCGAGCCGCCCGCCGACGGTCTCGGGCTGGAGGTCAGCACGGTCCTCGACCTGATCCGGGTCATCGCCACCGCGACCGGCGCCATGGCCGCGGCCACCGCGATCCTGGGCTGGCAGGTCATGCAGCGCAGCCGCCCCGCCCGCCTGGTGCTCACGGTCCTGGCCGTCCCGATGTTCCTCGCCGGCTTCGTCACCGGTGGGTTCACCACCTCGCTGGTGGCCGCTGCGGCGGTGGTGCTGTGGCTGCAGCCGGCGCGCGCGTGGGTCAACGGCGACCCGGTCCCCGAGCGCTACCTCCGCCCGCCCGACGACGCGCGCCGCGACCGCGGGTCCGACGGGGCCGACCGGCCCTCGGGCGCCCCCGGCGCCCCCGGTGGCTGGCCCCCGCCCGGCCCCCCGCAGGGGCAGGGCGGCGCCGGTGACGCCGGCCCCGCGCCGTACTCCGGGTTCGGCCAGCAGCCCACCGAGGGCACCGCTCAGCAGCCCGACCAGCAGTCGGGCCAGCAGCCCGGCCAGTTCCCCGGGCCGCAGGGTGGGACCTGGCCCCAGCAGCTGCCGCCGTACGCCGCCGGCGACCGCGCCCCGCGGGGACCCGCTCCGCAGCCGCTGAGGGCGGGGCTGGTGATCACGTGGGTGACCTGCGCGATGGTGCTGCTCGGTCTCGGGCTGAGCGTCGTGGCGATGGCCGTCGACCCGTCGTTGGTCGACGAGGCGATCCAGCAGGCGATGGACCAGAACCCCTCGATGGCCGGCGAGGTGACCACCGAGCAGGTGCGGATCGCGCTGTTCGTGGTGCTGGCCGGCTTCGGGTTGTGGGCCCTGCTGGCCGCCGGCCTGGCCGTGCTCGCGTGGGTCGGCCGGTCGTGGGCGTGGGTCCTGCTGTGCATCTCCGCCGGGCTCTCGGCCGGGCTGTTCCTGGCCGTGACCGTGCTGGGCGCCTTCGTGGCCGTGATCGCCCTGGCGGCGACCGCCGGCAGCCTCGCGCTGCTGATCCGGCCCGAGGTGCGGGAGTGGTACCGCCGCTGACGCCTCACCACCGCCTCGTGTGTCCGAGCGCGGGCCATGGGCCGCGCTGTCGCACGAGCCGGTCAGCGGGGCAGGTCAGCGGGGCAGGTCAGCGGGCCAGGTCAGCCCGGGAGAGCCGGTCGATCCCCTCGGTGATGACGTCGGGGGTCTTGCAGAAGGCCCAGCGCACCAGGTGCCGCCCGGCGGCGGGGTCCTCGGAGTAGAAGCCCTGCAACGGGATGGGGACGACGCCGGCCCGCTCGGCCACGCCGAGGCTGAAGGCGCGACCGTCCTCCCAGCCGAGGTGCTCCACGTCGGTGACGGTGAAGTAGGTGCCCTCGCTCGTGCGCGGCGAGAGCCCCAGCGAGCGCAGCCCCTCCAGCAGCAGGTCGCGACGCCCCTGCAGGTCGCGCGCCAGCTCCAGCGGCCACTCCGCCTCGTGGTCGAGGGCGTACGCGACCGCGGGCTGCAGCGGAGAGCCGGAGGTGAAGGTCAGCCACTGCTTGGCCGCGAGCACCGCGGCGACCAGCCGGGCCGGGCCGGTCGCCCACCCGACCTTCCAGCCGGTGAACGACCACGACTTCCCGACGCTGGAGAGCGTCAGGGTCCGCTCGCGCATGCCCGGCAGACCCGCGAGCGGGACGTGCGACCGGCCGTCGAAGACCAGGTGCTCGTAGACCTCGTCGGTCACGACCAGCAGGTCGTGCTCGATCGCCACGTCGGCGACGAGCCGCAGCTCCTCGCGGGTGAGGACCGTCCCGGTCGGGTTGTGAGGGGAGTTGAGCAGCACCAGGCGGGTGCGCGGCGTGACCGCCGCACGCAGCGCGTCGCCGTCGAGGCGGAAGTCGGGCGCGTGCAGGGTCACCCCACGGCGTACGCCGCCGGTCATGGCGATCATCGCGTCGTAGGAGTCGTACGACGGCTCGAGCACGATCACCTCGTCGCCCGGGTCGAGCAGGCCGAGCAGCGCCGCCGCGATGCCCTCGGTGGCCCCGGTGGTCACGCAGACCTCGGTGTCGGGGTCGAGCTCGATCCCGTGGTGCCGCTGCTGGTGGCGCGCGACCGCCTGCCGCAGCGCGGGCACCCCGATGCCGGGGGCGTACTGGTTGGCGCCCTCGCGCAGCGCGCGCACCGCCTGCTCGACCACCGACGAGGGGCCGTCCACGTCGGGGAAGCCCTGCCCGAGGTTGACGGCGCCGGTGCGCACGGCCAGTGCCGACATCTCCGAGAAGACCGTCGGGGGGATCCCCGCCAGGCGCGAGGCGAGCAGGGAGCGATCTGCGGGGGCCACCATGCACCCCACCGTAGACACGGTCGGCTGCGGGCCCTGTTGAATGGGCCCCGTGACCGACGCGAACGCCACGGACCCGGCGCTGGCCGCCGACATCGACGCCCGCTGCCGCCTGACCGGCACCTTCACGCTGCGCTCGGGGCAGGTGGCCGACACCTACTTCGACAAGTACCTCTTCGAGGCCGACCCCGCGCTGCTGCGCCGCGTCGCCGAGCAGATGGTGCCGCTGCTGCCCGAGGACACCGAGCTGCTCGGGGGGCTCGAGCTCGGCGGGGTGCCGATCGCCACGATGGTCGCCCAGCTCACGGGCACGCCGGCGCTGTTCGTGCGCAAGACGGCCAAGGAGTACGGCACCTGCAAGCTCGCCGAGGGCCCCGACGTCTCCGGTCGCCGGATCACCCTGATCGAGGACGTGATCACCACCGGTGGCGCCGTCCGCGACGCGACCCGCGAGCTGCGGGCCGCGGGCGCGATCGTCGAGACGGTCGTCTGCGCCATCGACCGCAGCCCCGAGGGGGAGAACCCGCTCGCCGACGTGGGCCTGGAGGTCCGCCCCGTGCTGACCCGCGCCCAGCTCGACGCCGCCCAGGCTGCCGGCCGATGACCAGGACCGCCCCCGCGGAGCCCGCCGCGCCCGTACGCCGCTCGCGGGCCCTGCTGCCGCTCGACCTGCTCCGCGGCTTCCTCATCGGGATGGCCGAGCTGGTGCCGGGCGTCAGCGGGGGCACGGTCGCGCTGGTGACCGGTGTCTACGACGAGCTCATCGACTCCGCCTCCCACGTGATCGGCGCGGCCCGTCAGGGGATCGCTGGCCGGCGGGCTGCGCTGCGGACCGAGCTGGCGCGCACCGACTGGTGGCTGGTGCTGCCCGTGCTCGTGGGCATGGGGGCCGCGGTGCTGACGGTGGCCGGGGTGATGGAGTCGTTCGTCTCCGACCACCCCGAGCACGCGCGCGGGCTGTTCTTCGGCCTGGTGCTGGTGAGCATCCTGGTGCCGATCCGGATGCTCCCCGAGGCGACCCGGCCGCGCTGGGCGGACGCCCTGCTCGTGGTGGCGGTCGCCGTGACCGCGTTCGTGGTCGTCGGCCTGGCCGGCTCCGGGGCGACGGCCGACCCGCCGCTGGTGCTGGTCGCCCTGGCGGCGTCGGTCGCGATCTGCGCCCTGGTGCTGCCCGGTGTCTCCGGCTCGTTCTTCCTGCTCACCGTCGGTCTCTACACCACCACCCTGGACGCGGTGGACTCGCGCGACCTGGTCTACGTCGGCGTCTTCGCGCTGGGCGCGGTCGCCGGACTCGTGGTCTTCGTGCCCGTGCTGCGCCACCTGCTGCACGCGCACCGGCGCACCACGCTGCTGGTGATGGCCGGGCTGCTCGCCGGCTCGCTGCGCGCGCTGTGGCCCTGGCAGGAGGCTCCCGAGGGGGCCGCGGGCGAGGCGCACGGCCCGGGCGCGCTGCTGGCGCCGTACGACCCGGTGGGCGGGCCGCTGCTGCTGGCCCTGCTGGGCGCGGCCGTGGTGGCCGCGCTGCTCAGCCTCGAGACCTGGCGAGCTCGCGCCGCCACTCGATGACCAGCGGGATCGCGAAGACCGCGAGGATCGCGAGCAGCGCGAAGTCGAGGTTGTCGCCGAGCCACTTGATGTTGCCGAGGAAGTAGCCGAGCAGCGTGATGCCGACGACCCAGAGCACGGCGCCGACGAAGCTCCAGACGAAGAACACCCGGCGGTCCATGCGGGTGGCGCCGGCCACCACGGTGATGAAGGTGCGCACGAACGCGACGAAGCGTCCCAGCACCAGGGCGATCGCCCCGTGCTCGTCGAAGAACTCGTGGGTGCGGTCGAAGTGCTTGCGGCGCAGGAGCCGCCCGTCCCGCTCGTAGAGCGGCGGACCGATGCGTCGGCCGATCTCGTAGCCGGCGACGTTGCCGCCGAACGCGGCCAGCACCATGAGGGCCATCGCGATCGTCAGCTCGGTGGCCACGCCGCCGGGGAAGAGGTCGATCTGCTCGGTGGCGATGAACAGCCCGATGCTGAACAGCAGCGTGTCCCCGGGCAGGAACGGGAACAGCAGCCCGCACTCGACGAACAGCACCGCCAGGCTGATCCAGAAGAGCGCCTCCCCGAAATGACCCAGCCACCACTCCAGGTCGAGGAACTCGATGCCGAACAGGAGCGGCTCGATCCCCATCACCCGTTCAGCCTAGCTGTTCTGACCACGGACGTTAGGTACGGCGGGTCGGCTGGACCATGACGAAGACCTCCGGGTGAGGTGTGGAGCTACCACAGCAACCACATCCACCACGGAGGTCTTCATGACCCACGCTAACGCCACCCTCACCCCAGCCGGGCGACTGCGTCTGGCCCAGCTCGTCGTCGACCACGACTGGACCTACGCCCGTGCCGCCGAACGGTTCTCCGTCAGCATCACCACCGCCCGCCGCTGGGCCCTGCGTTACCGCGAATCCGGCAGGGCCGGCATGGTCGACCGGTCCTCACGACCGCACCGCTGCCCAAACCAGCTGCCCCGACGAACCGAGCGTCGGATCGTGAGCCTGCGAGTCACCCGGCGCTGGGGACCGGCCCGGATCGCCTACCACCTCGGGCAGAACCCCTCGACCGTCCACCAGGTCCTGCGCCGCTACGGCTGCCCACGGCTGAAGTGGACCGACCCCGCCACCGGCACCCGGATCAAGACCTCCTCGCGGGACAAGCGACGCTACGAGCACGCCGCACCGGGCGATCTGGTCCACGTCGACATCAAGAAGCTCGGCAAGATCCCCGACGGCGGCGGCTGGCGCGTCCACGGCCGCGGATCAGCCCAAGACCGCAGCGCCGGCGCCACACGCGACCGGGCCGCCCGCTCCGGTGCCACACCCTCGCGCGGCTACGTCTACCTCCACCACGCCGTAGACGACCACTCCCGGCTGGCCTACTCCGAGATCCTCACCGACGAACGCAAGGAGACCGCCGCAGGGTTCTGGCAACGCGCCCGCGCCTACTTCGCCGAGCACGGCATCGCGGTCAGCGCCGTCTTGACCGACAACGGCTCCTGCTACCGATCACGGCTCTGGGCCGCGACCCTGGGCCAGGACGTCAAACACCGCCGCACCCGCCCCTACCGGCCCCAGACCAACGGCAAGGTCGAACGCTTCAACCGCACCCTGCTCGAGGAATGGGCCTACGCCTGCGCCTACACCTCAGAAGCCGACCGCGCGTCCGCCTACCCGGAGTGGCTCCATCACTACAATCACCACCGCGGCCACACCAGCCTCAAAGGCAAGTCACCCATCGACCGCGTGCCCAACCTCCCCGGGCAGAACACCTAGCCAGCGCCGCCGACTACCGTGCGGGGGTGTCGCGAATCGAGCAGTCCTCCGAGGAGGAGGAGCGGCGTGCGCCGTACGACCCGATGCCGCACGGACCCGCCGAGGTGGGGGTCGGCCCGTGGCCCGGCGAGTGGCCCGTGGGCGACCACTGGGACCGCGACCTGCTGCGCGACGGCGACCGACGCAACGTCGTCGACCGGTACCGCTACTGGACGATGGAGGCGATCCGCGCCGACCTCGACACCCGGCGGCACGGCTTCCACGTCGCCATCGAGAACTGGCAGCACGACTTCAACATCGGCACCGTCGTCCGCTCGGCCAACGCCTTCCTGGCCGCCGAGGTCCACATCGTCGGCAACCGGCGGTGGAACCGCCGCGGTGCGATGGTGACCGACCGCTACCAGCACGTCCTCCACCACCCGACGGTCGAGGACCTCACGGCCCACCTGCGCGAGCGGGACCTGCCGTTGTACGGCGTGGACAACCTGCCGGGCTCCCAGCACCTGGAGACGATGGCGGTGCCGCGCGAGGTGTGCTTCCTCTTCGGCCAGGAGGGCCCCGGCCTCTCGCCCGCCGCCCGCGAGGCCTGCGACGCCACCTTCTCCATCGCCCAGTTCGGCTCCACCCGCTCCATCAACGCCTCTGCCGCGGCCGCCATCGCCATGCACACCTGGGTGGTCCAGCACGCCGACCTCTCCCACGACGACACCTGGCGCGGCTGAGGCGGCGGAGCCCCGCGGGACGTCATACGGACGGGACGTCCGCTTGCGCTGGACGTATGACGTCCCGCGCCGCCGCGAGCACCTAGGTCAGCGACGGGCCGAACGCGAACGCCGGGCCGGACCACGAGGGTCCGACCCGGCGTCCAGGTGCTGCAGTGCGTCAGCGGCAGGCGCGTCGCAGGTCGAGCTTCTTGACCTGGCCGCGGGCGATGTAGAGGTTCTTCTTGCTCTGCACCTTGCCGTCGACCTCGCAGGTGAGGACGTAGGACTCCTTGGTGCCCTTGACCTTCGAGGACTTCGCGGAGAACTGGCCGACCTCGACGGTGTAGGTCGGGGTCACCGAGGCGTAGTTGATGACCTCGATGACGTAGGTGCCGGCCGGGGCGTCGGGGATCTCGACGGCCTCGCCGGAGCCCGGCAGGTTGCCCGAGGTGCCCATCTCGACCAGCTCGTCGCCCTTCTTCAGGTAGACCGCGAGGTCGAGGTCGTCCGGGGTCGGCCAGGTCAGATCGATCCGCATGACGTCCGAGGCCTTCTTGGCGACGTACTCGTGGGTGGCGGTGCCGACGCCGGGGACGGTCACCGAGCCCTCGATGGTCTCCGAGGCGAACGGGGCGTCAGCCAGCTCGTCGACCTTCTTGCCCATGACCACCGGGCGGGTCGAGGGGTTCACGATCCAGTTGAACCTGCCCTTCTTGCCCACCGTGATGGAGGAGTCGACGAAGTCCTCGAAGCTGGAGTCCCAGGTCGGGGAGTCGAAGTCCTTGCGCAGGCGGATGGTCGCGCCCTTGGGGGCCTTGCCCTTGAGGACACCGTGGTACTTGGTGTCGATGGCGTGCTTCAGGGCGATGAAGTAGGCCTCGCGGTTGCCCTTGCCGGCGTACTCGCCGGCACCGAGGTACTGGTCGACGACGTCCTCGTACGGCGGGTGGAACTCGTCGGGGCCGATCTCGAAGGTGTAGCCGTAGCCACCGGTGGCGTTGTAGGACCAGTCCTCGGTCGTGCCGGTGGTGTCGTAGAGCTGCCAGCCGTGCTGGTTGGAGTAGCCGTTCTGGGCGGCCATCTTGGCGCCGACCTTCTTCAGGCCCTTCTCGTCGGGGCTGTCGCCCACCGGGAGGCCGTCGGGGCCGATGGTGGAGGGGGCCACGCCGTTGGGGCGCAGGATCAGGTTGCCGAAGGTGTGGTTGGAGATCAGCATCGTGACCTGGCGGCTGCGCACCAGCTCCTGGATGTTCTGGGTCTCCGGCTCCGAGAACGGAGCGGCACCCCGGTAGGTCGGGTCGAGCGGGCCGAGCTCGACCTCCGCCGGGTTCGGGGTGCTGCCGGCGGCGCCGGGGCCGCCCCAGAAGCCGCCGTAGTTGCGGTTGAGGTCGACGCCGAGCAGGAAGCCGCCGTTGGTGGTGAGCTGCGCGGCGCAGGACCCGTCGGGGGTGTCGACGCCGTCGATGAGGCGGCAGTTCTTGCGCATGTAGGCGTGACCCGGCGTGCCCAGGATGGAGACGGTGTCACCGCCGTCCAGAGCACGCAGGTCGACGAACTCACCGTCGGTGCGGGAGAGGTCGAAGCCGTCGGCGTTGACCACGGGGACCACGACGACGCGGCCCTTCTTCAGCAGCTTCGTGGTGCGCTTGTCCTTGCCGTAGCCCTCGGCGAGGTCGATGGCGAACTCCATGGCGTTCTCGCCGGAGGGCCACTCGCGGGCGTGGTGCAGGCCCATCAGCACGAAGGTCGGCTTGCCGGTGTCGGGGCCCTTGACGCCCTGGCCGATCTCGACGCCCTGGACGATGCGGCCGTCGAGGGTCGGGTGGTTGAGCTCGAACAGCTTGACGTGCTGGGGGAACCGCTCGGCCAGGTCGGCCATGTCGGCGTTGTAGTCCTCGAGGGTGCGGTAGCCGTCGCGGCCGGAGGGCAGCGGGCTCTGCACGACCGAGGCGGCGTAGGCCTCGTCGGTCTTCCACACCTCGAGCGAGCGGGCGACGAGGTCGGGGATCTCGACGTCGTAGGTCAGGCCGGCGGCGAGCAGCCGGGCGCGGTCGGCGACCGAGTGCAGGACGACCTCGACGTAGTCGTGGCCGGCGTGCTCGGTGAGGTCCAGGCCGAGCTTGGAGAGCACCATCTTGTCGGCGCGGGTCGGGGTGTCGACCTTGACCAGCTGCGGACGGAAGATGTTGGCGGGGGAGGTGGTGGCGGCCTCCGAGCCGATCGCCGTGAGAGGGGCGAGGGCAAGGGCGGCCAGCGTGGCGGTCGCCGCGAGGGCGGTCCGGCGGGCGCGGGTTCGGCGGATCATCGTCGAGCTCCTGGGTCGTCCCGAGTCGGGGGATGGCGGGTTGAGTTGTCAACGCAGGATCGGCCGTCAGGTCACGCACCTGAGGCGTGGCTCACCTCTGGGGTGGAGGTGTCAGCACCGTCGCAGGGCCACCCGGACCCGCTCACCGCGCTCCACCCGGACCCGCGTCACCTGGCTCCTGCCCCGTGCGGACGTGCAGGTCAGGCGGTACTTCTCCGCCTGCGGCGACGTCGGTCGCGTCGACGGGTTGACGTGCCAGGTGAAGTCTCCGGACCGGGGCACGACGAGGGTCGTGCGCAGGCGTGCCGGGCTGGTGCCGTCCCAGGTCGTGGTCGCAGCATCCCGGGTCAGCGTGAGCGTCGCGCCGGCGGGCGCACGCCCGGTGAGGACGCCGTGCGCCCGCCGATCGGCGGCGTGCTCCAGGGCGACGAGGTACGCCGCGCGGTTGCCGCCCCCGGGGCGGTCGGCGCCGACGTACTCCGCGACGACGTCCTCGAAGGGCGGGTGGAACTCGGTGGGCCCGATCTCGAAGGTGAACCCGAACGCGCCCGTGGCGGCGTAGGCCCAGTCCTCGGTGGTGCCGACCCCGTCGTAGAGCTCGTGGCTGCGCTGGTTGGTGTAGCCGTTCTCGGCGGCGAATCGCGCGCCGAGGCGGCGCAGGGCCTTCTCGTCGGGAGCCAGGCCGAGGGGCACGCCGCCGTCGGTGACGTGGTCGGGCGCGCCGGCCCACGGCCGCAGCACGAGGTTGCCGGAGGTGTGGTTGGTGATCAGGGTCGTCACCTGCCGCGACAGCACCAGGTCGCGCACGTTGCGCGTCTCGGGCTCGGAGAAGGCGTCGGCGCCGTGGTGGCGCGGGTCGAGCAGCCCGGCGTGGAACTCGGTGACGCTCGGGGCGGTCCCGGCGGCGCCCGGGCCGCTCCACCACTGGCCGTAGTTGCGGTTGAGGTCGACGCCGAGGCCGAAGCCCGCAGGCGTGGTCAGCATCGCCGCGCAGGTGCCGTCGGGGGTGTCGACCCCGGCGACGAGGCGGCAGTTCTTGCGGAGGTAGGCCAGGCCCGGGGTGAGCACCTGGGTGGCGACGGGGAGCAGGGTCCCGGTGGGGTCCAGCGGGTTGAGCACGTTGAGGTCGACCAGCCCGCCGGAGGTGCGCGACAGGTCGAAGCCGTCGGGGTTGACCACCGGCACGACGACCACGCGCACGCGCCGCAGCAGCCGGCGTACGTCGCGGTCGGTGCGCTCGAGCGCCACCAGGTCGTGGGCGAACTCCATCGTGTGCTCCGCCGAGGGCCACTCGCGGGCGTGGTGCAGCCCCAGCATCAGGAAGGTGGGGCGGCCGTCGGCGGGACGCCGGACCCGGTGGGCGATCTCGACGCCGTGCACCTCGCGGCCGTCGAGACCAGGCTCAGGGAGCGTCAGGTGCCGCACCAGGGAGCGGTGCTCGCGGGCCAGGTCACGCAGCTCGGTCTCGTAGTCCTCGAGCGTGCGGTACGACGTGCGGCCGGACGGCAGCGCGGAGCGGACCGTGCGGGCGGCGTACTCCGCATCGAGGCGGTTGCGCTCGGCCTCGCGGGCCACCAGGTCGGGGACCAGCACCTCCGAGTGGAACCCGGACGCCTCGAGGCGTGCCCGCTCCGCGGCGGTGTGCAGGACGACGTCGACGCCCTCGGTGCCGCCGTGCTCGGTGAGGTCGAGCCCGAGGGCTCCGACCGACTCGGCGTCGGCGTGCACCCGCACCAGCTGTGGGGTCCAGGGACGCTCGGTGGAGACGGCGGCCGGGCTCGGCCCGAGCAGCGAGGCGGCGAGCGCGGCGGCGCCGACCGCGGCGGCGAGGAGGGGGCGGCGGAGGGGGGCCATGACTGCGCAACGCGCCGCCGGCTCAGTGGTGACGGCTGCGGCGCCCGGTGGGACCGGATTCACAGCGGACGAGCGGGCCGGCCGCCCGGCCGGCCCGCTCCCCGGTCAGACCTTCTCGTAGCAGAGGACGACCCACCGGCGGTTCTCGTCGGTGAACCACGACCAGGCGAACTTCGGCGTCCGGACGCGGTCGGGGCAGCGCTCCAGGGCGGCCCGGCGCACCTTCTTCTCGGCCCGGGCGTCCTTCGCCGGGACCGAGAGCCAGAAGGCCTCCTTGTTGCGCCAGCCGAGGTGACGGACCTTGGTCTTGCAGACGGTGCCGTAGAAGTCCTTGGTCATGCAGCGCCGCACGTTGCTGTGCAGCTTCTTGGTCACCGTCGGCATCCCGGCCCCGGTGATCACCATCAGCCTCTCGCCCTTGACCCGGGCCAGGTCGCAGCGGAACCAGCGGGCACCGGCGTCGCGCTGCTCCTGCGAGGGCATGAACCAGAACTTCTCGTAGGCCGAGCGGCGGTAGAGCAGGTGGTCGTCGGTGGTGATGGTCTCCCACCCCGGGGCGCAGGCGGCGACGACCGCCTTGCCGACCTTGCGTCGCCGGTCCCACGACAGGTCGTCGGGGAGCTGGCCCACGCCCACGACCTCGGTGGTGTGCCGGCGGGCGCAGTCGACGTCCTCGGTCGCGGTCTCACCCATGACGTCGGCCCAGGTCATGTCGGCGCAGGTGCCGACGGCGGGCGCGCCCGCCATCGGGTCGGGCTCGACCGGCTCGTCGGCTGCGCCGGCGGGTGCCGTGAGCAGCGTGAGGCTGAGCAGAGAACCCAGGGCCGGCAGGACGATGGAACGCAGACGCACGATGGACTTCCTCGGAAGGGGCGCCCCGGCGGGGCGCAGGCGCCGTGGATGCTAGGAGAGGTCGGCGCGGATCCGGGCATCGACGAGCGTCGTCACGACCTCGCGGGCGCCGACGTCGGCCAGCAGGTAGGCGGTCCCGAGCAGTCCCTCGGGCTCGAAGGTGATCTGCAGGTCGACCGCGCAGCCGTCCGGGCGTCCGTCGACACGGAGCTCGAGCCGCACCCGGCCGGGAGCCCGCACCGCGGCCTCCAGCACCAGCCGGTGCCCGGTCGTGGTCGGGCCGGCGGCCAGGACCCGCCAGAAGCCGGCTCGGTCACCGGCCCGCAGCAGCGGCCCGTAGGGGACCGGCCAGCGGCGACCACCGCCGAGGGCCAGCCGGTCGAGCGCCCCGCGCACCACGAACGGGGCGGCATCGGCGTACCAGTGCCGGCCGGGGCCGGCACCCGCGAGCACCGCCCACGCCTCGTCGGCCGAGCGGGGCGACGTCGAGCCCCGGCCCGAGGTGTGCAGCGACCGGGGCAGGCGCAGGGAAAGGGACGGACGACCCATCGAGACCACGGACCCTTCCTACTAGGGTGAGTGACGTCTGACCCCACCCGAGGAGCGCCACGTGCCCATCGCCACCCCTGAGAAGTACGCCGAGATGCTGGACGCCGCGAAGGCCGGTGCCTACGCCTTCCCCGCGATCAACGTCTCGTCCAGCCAGACCCTCAACGCGGCGCTGCAGGGCTTCGCCGACGCAGGCTCGGACGGGATCATCCAGGTCTCGACCGGCGGCGCCGAGTACCTCTCCGGCCCCACCCGCAAGGACATGGTGACCGGGTCCGTCGCGTTCGCGGCGTACGCCGCCGAGGTCGCGAAGAACTACCCGGTCAACATCGCGCTGCACACCGACCACTGCCCCAAGGACAAGCTCGACGGCTTCGTCCGCCCGCTGCTCGACCTCTCCGCGGAGCGGGTCAAGCGCGGCGAGGCGCCGCTGTTCCAGTCGCACATGTGGGACGGCTCGGCGGTGCCGCTGGAGGAGAACCTCACCATCGCCGGCGAGCTGCTCGAGAAGTGCATCGCCGCCAAGATCATCCTCGAGATCGAGGTCGGCGTGGTCGGCGGCGAGGAGGACGGCGTCGAGAACGAGATCAACGAGAAGCTCTACTCCACCCCCGAGGACGCGATCGCCACCGCCAAGGCGCTCGGCTACGGCGAGCGCGGCTACTACATGACCGCGCTGACCTTCGGCAACGTCCACGGCGTCTACAAGCCGGGCAACGTCAAGCTGCGTCCGGAGGTGCTGAAGGCGGCCCAGGAGGCCGTGGTCGGCGAGTTCGGTCTCGAGGCCGGCTCCAAGCCCTTCCACCTGGTCTTCCACGGCGGCTCGGGCTCGACGGCCCAGGAGATCTCCGACGCCGTCGACTACGGCGTGGTGAAGATGAACGTCGACACCGACACCCAGTACGCCTTCACCCGGCCCGTGGCCGCGCACATGTTCAACAACTACGACGGCGTGCTGAAGGTCGACGGCGAGGTCGGCAACAAGAAGGCCTACGACCCGCGCGCCTGGGGCAAGGCGGCCGAGGCCGGCATGGCCGCCCGCGTGGTCGAGGCCTGTGAGCACCTCCGCTCGGCGGGTCGCTCGCTGGGCTGAGCGCCCCCACGGCACCGCAGCACCGAGTCGTGCCCCCCAGCGCGCGCCATGGCGCCCGCTGGGGGGCACGACTGCGTCGAGGCTCAGGTCGGCCTGGCACGATGGCGACCATGAGCATCGGACAGGACCTGATGGCGGGCCCGCCCCCCACCCACCTCCCCGAGGACCCGGCCGCCGCCGCGCTGGCCGAGGGCCAGGAGCGGCACGCGGTGGCGCGGCAGTTCCCCGCCTCACCGTTCGCCTGGGCGGCGCTCGCCGGCGCGGCCGCCGAGCAGCAGGCCGACCCCGTGACGATCTACGCCTACGCCCGCGTCGGCTACCACCGCTCCCTGGACATGCTGCGCCGCAGCGGCTGGAAGGGCCACGGGCCGGTGCCGTGGGAGCACGAGCCCAACCGCGGGTTCCTCATGTGCCTGGCGCTGCTGGCTCTGGCTGCCCGCAGCATCGGCGAGGACGACGAGTGGGAGCGCTGCTCGACCTTCCTGCGCGACTCCAGCCCCACGGCGTACGACCAGCTGCTGACCGACCTCGGCTGAGCCCCGTGGGCTGGGGCTACTCGCCCCAGCCCATCGCGAACACCTCGAACGGCGCGGCGAACGCGCACCCCAGCCGCTGCCCGGTCGCCCGGGCCATCCCCTCGAGGAACTCGCGGGGGTCGAAGTGCTCCCAGCCCAGGCCGTCGATGTAGGCGCGGTGCGCCTCGAGCGAGGCCACACCGGCATCGAAGGTGTCCGTGGTGTCGACGGCGTGCGTGGACTGCGGTGACCCGAAGGCCCACACCTCACCGACGCCGTCCCACCGCTCCAGCGACCCACCGCCCTCGGCCAGCTGCTCGGTGAACACCCAGCGGTTGCCGGCGTCGCGGACGGCGTCGAGGACCGCCCGCCCCACGGCGATGTGGTCGGCCTGGTTGAGGTTGGCCCCGCCCCAGGTGTCGCGGAAGTTGCCGGTGAGCACCACGTCGGGGCGGTGGCGTCGCACGGCCCCGGCGATCGCGCGCCGCAGGGGCACGCCGTACTCCAGGACGCCGTCGGGCAGCCCGAGGAAGTCGACGGTGTCGACCCCGACGACCCGCGCCGACTCCACCTGCTCGGCCTCCCGGACCGGGCGGCACTCCTCCGGCGACATCGCGTCGATGCCCGCCTCGCCGCTGGTGACCATGCAGTAGACGACCTGCTTGCCCTGACCGGTCCAGCGGGCCACCGCGGCGGCTGCGCCGAACTCCAGGTCGTCGGGGTGGGCGACCACGCACAGCAGCCGCTCCCAGTCCTCGCGCAACGCCGTCAGGGGGGCCGGTGCCTCGTCGGTGCTCATGGCGCCATCGTGCTCCTCCCGGCGGCGGCTGGCTACGCCCTCGGCTCGTCCCGGGTGGTCTCGTGGGAGGCGCGGGCGATCCGCAGCAGCCGCGCCGCGTCGCCGACCGGGCGCCGGCTGGGCAGCCACACCGCGCGCAGGGTGCGGGCGAGGTCCAGCCCGGCCACCGGCACCTCGACCAGGGCGCCGGTGGCCAGCTGGTCGGCGACGCCCAGCTCGCTCAGCACGGCCGGGAGGTCGCCCTGCAGCGCGGCCGCGCGGACGGCGGCGGTGCTGGCCAGCTCGAGGTGGTGGCCGCCCAGCGGTGCGCCGGCACGGGTCAGGGCCCGGGCCAGGGTGCGGCGGGTCCCCGAGCCCTCCTCCCGCAGCACCAGCTCGGCGTCGGCCAGCTCGGCCGGGGAGAGCGGGGTGGTACGCCGGGCCCACGGGTGCTCCGGGGCGACCACGACCACGAGGCGGTCCAGGCCCACCGCGGCGACCGAGACCTCCTGCGGCACCGAGGGCGACTCCACGAAGCCCAGGGGGACCTCGCCGCTCAGCACCCGCTCCAGGACCTGCTCGCTGTTGGCGACCTCGAGCCGCACCTGATGGCCCGGCTGCTCGCGGCGGAACCGCGCGATCCACGCCGGTGCCAGCTGCTCGGCGATGGTGAGGCTCGCGACCACACGCAGCCGGGCGGCCCGCTCGGCGGCCAGGGAGCGCGCGCCCGTGCTCACCCGGTCGACCGCCTCCAGCGCCTGCCGGGCCCACGCGACCACGACCTCGCCCTCGGAGGTGACCCGCGAGCCGGCGGGGCTGCGCTCGAGCAGCTGCAGGCCCAGCTGGCGCTCGAGGCGGGAGAGCAGCCGGCTCGCGTGCGGCTGCGTGGTGCCGAGGTCTCGCGCGGCCGCGCCCACCGACCCGCCGGCCGCGACCCGCACCAGCAGGTCGAGGGCGACCAGGTCGGGGCGATCATTCATGCGCACAGCGTATGGGTGGCGGGGTTCCCATGTCTGTCAGGCATGGACCGGAGCGCAGGAGCCGTCTAGTCGCGGGGCGCGTCACCGCCCAGGCTTGGTGCCATGCCCACCGATCTCGCCGTCCGCCCCGGAACGGCCGGCAACCAGGCCCCGCCGGTGCCGCCCGGCGTGCGGGCCGGACTGTCGCTGGCCGCCGGGCTCGGGCTGGTGGCGGTGGTGGTGCACACGCTGGTGCCGGGCGTCCCGACCACGCTGGTCGCCGTGCTGCTCGGCGCTGTGGTCGCCGTCTCGGGGGCGCTGGAGGGCCGGCGGGGTGCGCTCGTCGCGCCGGGCCTGCACGTCGCCTCGCGTCGCGTGCTGCGCATCGGCGTCGCCCTCCTGGGGCTGCAGGTGGCGCTGACCGAGGTGCTGGCGCTGGGCTGGCCGGTGCTCGCCGTCGTGCTGCTGGTGGTGACCGGGGGGATCGCCGGGACGCTGGCCCTGGGGCGTGTCCTCGGGCTGCGCGGGGAGCTCGTCGTGCTCGTGGCGGCCGGGTTCTCGATCTGCGGGGCGGCTGCGGTCGCGGCCGTCGCCGGCGTACGCCGCAGCCGGGACGCCGACACGGCCGCGGCGGTCTCCCTCGTGGTGCTGTGCGGCAGCGTCGTGATGGTGGGGCTGCCGGTCCTCGCGCTGCTGGCCGGCCTGGACCCGGTGGCGGCGGGCGCCTGGTCGGGGGCCAGCACCCACGAGGTGGGCCAGGTCGTCGTCGCCGGTGGGCTCGCGGGCGGCGGGACGGCGCTCTCCCTGGCCGTGCTGGTCAAGCTCGGCCGGGTACTGCTGCTCGCACCGGTCGTCGCGGTGCTCGGGTGGCGGGCGCGGTCGGCGGGTGCGGCGGCGGGGGAGCGGGCGCCGGTCGTCCCCGGCTTCGTGGTGGTGTTCGTGCTGCTGGCGGTGGTGCGGACGTGGGTGCCGCTGCCCGAGGGCCTGCTGGCGCTCGCGGGCCTGGTGCAGGACGTCACTCTCGCGGTCGCGATGGCCGCCCTGGGCTGCGCGCTGCGGCCGCGGGTGCTCGGCGCGGTCGGCGGGCGCGGGCTCGCGCTCGCCGCGTGCTCGACCGGGCTGGTGGTGCTGCTCGGGGCGCCGGTGGTGCTGGCCCTGTGAGGGTGCGGGGGTCTCGTGGCTCGTCGCGCGGAGCGAGCCTCGAGACCCGGTGACGCCTACGGGGTCAGCAGCGCGCGGACCTTGTCGGCACCCAGCGCCAGGAACAGCGTGGGCAGCCGCGGGCCGCGCTCGGCGTCGACGAGCAGGTGGTAGAGCAGGCCGAAGAACGCCTTCTGGTCGGCCTTGACCTCCTCGGTCGGCGGGTCGTCCAGGCCCATGCCGCGGGCGAGCTTGGGGACGCCGTAGATCAGGGCGGTGGTCTCCTCGAGCTCGAGCCGGTCGGGGAGCCGGTCGAGCAGCTGGCGCAGCCACAGCTCCTCGTCCTCGCTCAACGACGCCAGTCGCTCGGCGTCCTTGCTCTCGCGGACGGTGGTGCGGTCCTCGGCGGGGACGTACTCCGACATCCACGTCATCGCGCGGCCCAGCCGCGGCTCGAGGTCCTCGACCGAGTCGTGGGCGTGGCCGACGTCGCCGATGATCCTGCTGATCAGCTCCGCGGAGCCGGCGGTGACGTCGGCGACCGAGCTGAGCAGGCGGAACGGCACGACGACCTTCGGTCGCGGCAGGGTGCCGGCCGCCGCGGTCGAGACCGCGCGCTCGTAGGCCAGCACCTGGGCGTCGCGCTTGTCGGGGTTCTCGGCCTTGCGGGTCAGGGAGTCCCACTCGTCGTACAGGCGCACGACCTCGGGACCGAAGTCGATGTCGAAGGCCTGCTTGGGCTGGCGGCGGGCGTAGAGCCAGCGCAGGATCGGCGCCTCGAGGATGCGCAGCGCGTCGCTCGCGGTGGGGACGCCCCCGGAGGAGGAGGACATCTTCTGCATGCCGGCGAAGCCGACGAAGGCGTAGGCGACGTAGGAGGGTGCGCGGAAGTCGAAGACCCGCTTCACCAGCTCCTTGCCGACGGTGTAGGACGAGCCGGGCGTGGAGTGGTCGAGCCCGCCGGGCTCGAAGTCGACGCCCTCGTAGGCCCAGCGCATCGGCCAGTCGACCTTCCACACCAGCTTGCCCTCGGCCTGCGTCGCGACGTTGGTGACGTGGGAGTCGCCGCACGAGGAGCAGGTGTAGGCGAGGTCCGTGGTCTCGTCGTCGTACGACGTCAGCTCGACGGTGTCGCGCCCGCAGGTGCGGCAGTAGGGCTTGTAGGGGAAGCGCGCGAGCGAGCCGGCGTCGGTGAGGGCGTCGTCCTCGTCGGCGACGGAGTCGGCCAGCGCGGCGGCCTCCTGCTCGGACTCGGCGGCGGGCTCGGCCTTCTTGGTGCGGTGCTTGGCCAGCACGTCCTCGATGACGTCGCGGTTGCGGATCGCGTGCAGGACCTGCTCGGTGTAGGCGCCGGCGAGGTACTGCTCGGTCTGGGAGACCTCGACCATCTCGACGCCGAGCTCGACCAGCGCGGCGCGCAGGGGGGCCTTGAAGTGCTCGGCCCAGGAGTCGTGGCACTCCCACGGGTCGGGTACGGCGGAGAGCGGGCGTCCGATGTGCTCGGCCCAGGACGCGGGGACCCCGGCCGGCACCTTGCGGAAGCGGTCGAAGTCGTCCCAGGAGTGCAGGTGGCGCACGGCCACCCCGCGGCGGCACAGCTCCTCGGCGACGAGGTGCGGGGTGAGGAACTCGCGCAGGTTGCCCAGGTGGATCGGGCCGGACGGGCTGGCGCCGGAGGCGCAGGTGACGACCCGGCCCTCGGGCAGGCCGTCGGTCAGCGCCTCCTGGCCGCCCGCGTGCCGGATCGCGTCGTCGGCGGCGCGGGTCACCCAGTCGGTCGGCTCGGTGCTCTTGCCGCTGGGTCGGGCGGAACCGCCTCGTGACATGGGGTGCTGCTCCTGCTGGTGGTCCGGGAAGGATGCGGCCCGCTCCGGGCCGCGGCCACGCTACCCGCTGGGCGCGGTGGCGGCCCATCTCGCGGGGGTGTGAGACGCATCGGCCCGGACCGGTGGAGGGCCCGTGCTCCCGGCGTGGGCCGCGGGATGCGCGAGGGCGTCGGAGCCATCCCCTGTAGGTGACCCCGACGCCCTCGAGGTGGTCCGGAGCGCCGTCAT
Organism: Nocardioides marinus; assembly: GCF_013408145.1. Classification (NCBI taxonomy): domain Bacteria; kingdom Bacillati; phylum Actinomycetota; class Actinomycetes; order Propionibacteriales; family Nocardioidaceae; genus Nocardioides; species Nocardioides marinus. Next base: position 3,445,376 of record NZ_JACBZI010000001.1, on the reverse strand, counting down.
CCCCCGACGAAAGGCGCTCCGCACGGACCGGAGCCCGTGCCACCGCGACCCAGCATGGGGTTGTCCGGTGCGTGCCACAAGGAGGGTAAAGGCCTCTGGCACCATCCTGTCAGGAGTCGTACCATCGCGAGATGGTCATCCCGGACTCCGTCATCACCGCGCTGGGGTTCGGCAAGACCGCCGACCGCGCCTACCACCAGGTCGTCTCGCAGAACGGCCGCGAGCTGGTGTCGATCGCGTCGTCGGTGCTGCGCACCCCCGAGGAGCTGCTGCGCGACCTCGCGCCGCTCGTCGAGCGCGGCATCGTGCGGGTCGAGGACTCCCGGTTGTTCGTGCTGACCCCCGCGGAGGTGGTGGTGCGGATGGTCGAGATCAGCGCGGAGTCCGCGGCCGCCGCCCACGGGCGGCTGGAGGCGGTCGCGCGGGCGCTGCCCCACCTCACCGCGAGCAACGTGCGACCCGCCGCCGGCGAGCTCGCCGAGGTGCAGCCGGTCGATGGGGAGATCAGCAGCGGCGGGCAGCCCGTGGAGCTGCTGGCCTCCCTCATCCGCGGCAGCATGGGCGACCTGCTGTGGCTGCGGCCCGACCAGTTCCACAAGCCGCGCGAGGACGCGATGGCCCAGATCGTGGGCGAGCAGGTGGCGAAGGGCCGCCGCTCCCGGGCGATCTACCCCGTGCGTGCGCTGCACGAGGCCGCGGACACCCTGGCCCTGCGGGCGAGCGTCGGTGAGGAGATCCGGCTGCTGCCCCAGCTGCCGACGCGGATGTTCATCATCGGCACCACCCACGTGATCCTCCCCGAGCCGCTCGGCTTCGTCGACGAGCCGCGGTCGTTGGTGCGCCAGCGCGGGTGGGTCGAGGCGATGACGCTGTGGTTCGAGAGCCTGTGGGAGAAGGCGTCCCCGCTCACGTCCACCTCCGGCCGCGGGGCCGGCGACATGCGCGGCTTCCTGCTCCAGCAGCTCGCCGCCGGTGCCCAGGACGAGCAGATCGCCCGGCGGCTCGGGGTCAGCCTGCGCACCGTGCGGCGTCGGGTGGCCGACCTGATGTCCGAGCTCGGCGCCGAGTCACGCTTCCAGGCGGGGGTCGAGGCCGCCAAGCGCGGCTGGATCTAGTCCTCCGGCCCGGCCTCCTGCGGGCGGAGCCCCTCCGGGTGGTCGAGCAACGAGGAGCGCCAGCGACGAGCGGGCGTCGAGACCGCCGGTCGGTCAACGTGGGGGCAGCACCATCCGGTACGCCGCGGGCTCGACGTGCCAGGTCCGGTGCCGCTCCGGGCCGTAGACCTCGCCGTCGGCCGAGCAGTAGAACTCGTCGCCGGAGACCGACACGGTCGAGCCGCGCAGGTAGATCACGTCGTCGCGCTCGGGGTGCTTCCCGCGCACCAGCTGCGCGACGTACCCCATCCGCGCGAGCGGGCCGATCGAGCGGGCGACCATGACGTCGACCTGCCCGCTCTCGGGGTCGGCGTGCGGGGCCAGCGAGGTGCCGCCGCCGACCTCGGAGCCGTTGCCGACCGCGACCATCAGCACCGGCTCGTCGAAGTCCACGACCCGCTGACCGTCCACCTCGACGCACAGTCGCAGGTAGGGCGGCTTCACCGAGGAGAGCAGCGCACCGATCGGGTAGCCGAGCCTGCCGAGGTTGGCCCGGCCGACGCCGACCTCGTGGAGACGGTCCTTCCAGCGTGCCCCGCGACGGCTGGCCTGGGCGCCCGCACCGGCGTGCACGTGGTTGACCACGATGTCGCCGACCTCGTCGACGATCAGGTCGACAGGCCGCGCCTCGCCCTCGAGCACGACCCGGGCGGCGTCCTCGATGTCGAGCGGGATGTCGTTGCCGCGGGCGAAGTCGTTGCCGGTGCCCAGCGGCAGCAGCGCCAGGGTGCGCTCGGCGAGCTCGTGGCGCCGGTGCAGCGCGGAGACCACCGCGTGCATGCTGCCGTCGCCGCCCGCGACGACGATCGTGCGCGAGCCGGCCCGGTGCAGGACGCCGTTGAGCTCGCCGGGGTCGGAGGTCGCCGCGACCTCCACCGACGTGGCCCCACGCAGCACGGCCAGGCCCCGCTCGAGCGTCTCGTCGTCGGCGGTGCCGGCGTCGCTGTTCTTGATCACGAGCAGGGGCTCCACGACGTGGGAGCGTAGCCCTCGGCCGCTGCGCCCTGGGGGTGAGCGGGTGTCCGCGCGCGGCGGCGACGGGCTCCCGGCCTCCTGATTTTGGTAGCGTTGCGCCGCAAGAGCCCCGGCGCGTCTTGTGCCGGGCTCTTCGCGTTCCCCCGGCGCTGCAGGCGCTGGGAGCGCAGTGACCGGCACAAGGCTGGCAACAGGAAAGGGGCGCGAGCAGATGCCCGCGATCGCCATCATCGGTGCCCAGTGGGGCGACGAGGGGAAGGGCAAGGCCACCGACCTGCTCGGCTCCAGCGTCGACTACGTCGTGAAGTTCAACGGCGGCAACAACGCCGGCCACACCGTCGTCATCAACACCCCGGACGGCAAGCAGGAGAAGTACGCGCTGCACCTGCTGCCCTCCGGCATCCTCACCCCCGGCTGCACGCCGGTCATCGGCAACGGCGTCGTCGTCGACCTCGACGTGCTGATGGAGGAGCTCGACGGGCTCGAGGCCCGCGGCGTGGACACCTCCCGCCTGGTCGTCAGCGCCAGCGCGCACGTCATCCCCGACTACAACCGGGTGCTGGACAAGGTCACCGAGCGGTTCCTCGGCTCCCGCCGGCTCGGCACCACCGGCCGCGGCATCGGGCCGACGTACGCCGACAAGATGAACCGCATCGGCATCCGCATCCAGGACCTCTTCGACGAGAAGATCCTGCGCCAGAAGGTCGAGGGCGCCCTGGAGCTGAAGGCCCAGGTGCTCACCAAGGTCTACAACCGGCGTGCGCCGCTGGTGGAGGAGACCGTGGCCGAGCTGCTCAAGCACGCCGACCGGCTGCGCCCGATGGTCCGCGACACCGGCCTGCTGCTCAACCAGGCGCTCGACCGTGGCGAGACCGTGCTGCTCGAGGCCGGCCAGGCCACGCTGCTCGACGTCGACCACGGCACCTACCCGTTCGTCACCTCCTCCTCGGCCACCGCCGGCGGCGCGTGCACCGGCTCGGGCATCCCGCCGATGCGGATGGACCAGGTCATCGGCATCGTGAAGGCCTACACCACGAGGGTGGGCGAGGGGCCGTTCCCGACCGAGCTCTTCGACGACTCCGGCGAGCACCTGCGCAAGGTGGGCGCCGAGTTCGGCACGACGACGGGGCGTCCCCGCCGCTGCGGCTGGTACGACGCGGTCATCGCCCGCTACGCGGCGCGGGTCAACGGGGTGACCGACTTCGTGCTGACCAAGCTCGACGTGCTCACCGGCCTCGAGCAGGTGCCGGTCTGCGTGGCCTACGACGTCAACGGTGTCCGCCACGACGAGATGCCGGTCAACCAGACCGACTTCCACCACGCGGTGCCGATCTACGAGTACCTCCCCGGCTGGTGGGAGGACATCTCCGGCGCCCGCACCTTCGCCGACCTGCCGCAGAACGCGCAGGACTACGTGCGTGCGGTCGAGAAGATGTCCGGCGCGCGGATCTCGGCCGTCGGCGTCGGCCCCTCGCGGGACGCGACCGTCGTCGTCCACCCGCTGATCTGACCCTCCCCTCCGGCTGAGAAGGACCTCCGCGTGAGCTCGTCCCCCCTGACCTGTCTCGTCATCGGCACCGGGGGGCGCGAGCACGCGCTGGCCCGCGCGCTCTCGCTCGACCCCGGCGTCGGCGCGGTGCACGCGGCGCCCGGGAACCCCGGGATCGCCGCGGTCGCCACGCTCCACGACGTGGACCCGCTCTCGGGTGAGGCGGTCGCCGACCTGGCCGAGTCGCTGGGTGCGGACCTGGTGGTCGTGGGCCCCGAGGCCCCGCTGGTGGCCGGAGTCGCCGACGTGGTGCGTGCGCGGGGCATCGCGGTGTTCGGTCCCTCGGGCGCCGCCGCGCAGCTGGAGGGGTCCAAGGCGTTCGCCAAGGAGGTCATGGAGGCCGCCGGCGTCCCGACCGCCGCCGCGATGGTCTGCACGACACCGGTGGAGGTGCAGGCCGCGCTGGACGCCTACGGCCCGCCCTACGTCGTGAAGGACGACGGCCTGGCCGCCGGCAAGGGGGTCGTGGTCACCACCGACCGCGACGCCGCCGTCGAGCACGCCGCGCAGTGCGAGCGGGTGGTCATCGAGGAGTTCCTCGACGGGCCGGAGGTCTCGCTCTTCGCGCTGTGCGGCTGGAACGAGGCCGACGGGGCCACCGTCTACCCGCTGCAGCCGGCGCAGGACTTCAAGCGCATCTTCGACAACGACGAGGGACCCAACACCGGCGGCATGGGCGCCTACACCCCGCTGCCGTGGGCGCCCGACGGTCTGGTCGAGGAGGTGCTGCGCGACGTCCTGCAGCCGACCGTCGACGAGATGGCGCGCCGCGGCACCCCGTTCTCCGGCCTGCTCTACGCCGGTCTCGCGCTCACCTCGCGCGGCGTGCGCGTCGTGGAGTTCAACGCCCGCTTCGGCGACCCCGAGACCCAGCCGCTGATGGCGCTGCTGGACTCCCCGCTCGCCCCGCTGCTGATGGGCTCGGCCACCGGCACGCTCGCCTCGGTCCCCGCGCCGGCCTGGAAGCCGGGCGCGGCCGTCGCCGTCGTGATGGCCTCGGCCGGCTACCCCGAGTCCTCCTCCAAGGGCGACGTGATCCGCGGGCTCCCCGACGCGGAGGCGCTCGAGGGCGTGCACGTCATCCACGCGGGCACCTCGATGGTCGAGCGGGCCACGGTCACCGCCGGCGGACGCGTGCTCGCGGTCGTCGGGACCGGTGACTCCCTCGGTGCGGCCCGCGAGGCGGCGTACGACGGGGTGAGCTGCATCGAGTTCGAGGGCGCCCAGCACCGCACCGACATCGCGGCGCGGGCTGCGGCCGGCGAGGCGTGAGGTCCAGCGGGGGGCCGGTGAGGCTCACGGCGCCCCGATGCAGGTGCAGCGGCGGGGCGGAAGGTTCGACTGATGTCAGTCCCACCTTGAATGTAGCGGTCGAACCTTCGACCGCGAACCCGAAGGTCTGACTGATGTCAGTCGAACCTTCCGGCCCCCGCCCCGGACCGCGATGTGCCCCGCACGAGCGGACGCGCGACAATGGCCGCCGTGACCGTCCCGAACGTCCTCGCCACCCGCTACGCCGCCGCCGACCTCGCCGAGATCTGGTCGCCCGAGCACAAGATCGTCCTGGAGCGCCAGCTCTGGGTCGCGGTGCTGAAGGCCCAGAAGGACCTCGGCATCGACGTGCCCGACGGGGTGGTCGAGGCCTACGAGGCCGTGGTGGCCCGCGGCGAGGAGGCCGTCGACCTCGACTCGATCGCCGCGCGCGAGCGGATCACCCGCCACGACGTGAAGGCGCGCATCGAGGAGTTCTGCGCGCTCGCCGGCCACGAGCACATCCACAAGGGGATGACCAGCCGCGACCTCACCGAGAACGTCGAGCAGCTGCAGGTCAAGCAGTCCCTCGCCCTCCTGCGTGACCGCGCCGTCGCCACCCTGGCCCGGCTCGGCCGGCTCGCCGCCGAGCACGAGACCACCGTGATGGCCGGCCGCTCCCACAACGTGGCCGCTCAGGCGACCACGCTGGGCAAGCGGTTCGCGACCGCCGCCGACGAGATGCTGGTCTCCGTCGAGCGCGTCGAGGACCTGCTCGCCCGCTACCCGCTGCGCGGCATCAAGGGCCCGATGGGCACCGCCCAGGACATGCTCGACCTCCTCGACGGCGACGCCGACAAGCTCGCCGACCTCGAGCAGCGCGTCGCCGCCCACCTCGGCTTCGAGCGGGTGCTGACCAGCGTCGGGCAGGTCTACCCGCGCAGCCTCGACTTCGACGTGCTCTCCGCGCTGGTGCAGCTGACCGCCGGCCCGTCGAACCTCGCGACCACGATCCGGCTGATGGCCGGCAACGAGATCGTCACGGAGGGCTTCAAGGAGGGGCAGGTCGGCTCCTCGGCGATGCCGCACAAGATGAACACCCGCTCCTGCGAGCGCGTCAACGGCCTGGCCGTCGTCACCCGCGGGTACCTCTCCATGGTCGGCGAGCTCGCCGGCGACCAGTGGAACGAGGGCGACGTGTCCTGCTCCGTCGTACGCCGCGTGGCGCTGCCCGACGCGTTCTTCGCCGTCGACGGGCTGTTCCAGACCTTCCTCACCGTGCTCGACGAGTTCGGCGCGTTCCCGGCCGTCATCCAGCGCGAGCTCGACCGCTACCTGCCGTTCCTGGCCACCACCAAGGTGCTGATGAGCGCGGTCCGCAACGGCGTGGGTCGCGAGACCGCCCACGAGGCGATCAAGGAGGCCGCCGTCGGCACCGCCCTGTCGATGCGCCAGGGCCAGGCCGAGAACGACGTCTTCGCCAAGCTCGCCGCCGACGAGCGGCTCGGCCTCACCCAGGCGCAGCTCGAGGCGCTGGTCGCCGAGCCGATCAGCTTCACCGGCGCCGCCGTCGCGCAGGTGCAGACGGTCGTGCGCGCCGTCGAGGCGCTGTGCGAGCGGCACCCCGCGGCTGCGGCGTACTCGCCCGGCGCCATCCTCTGACGCCCGGCCAGCCCCCAGCCCCGGACACCTCACCCGGGTGAAACATCGGACGTGTTGACTGGGCCGCATGGCTGAGGAGACCCGTACGCCGGAGACCGCCGACCTGATCGAGGCCGACCGCCGCGAGCCCCGGGTGTCGGCGTTCGCGGGGGGCGTGTCCTCCGACGAGCAGCACACGGCGCTGCGGGCGTCGGTGCGCCAGCTCGGTGCCCTGCTGGGCGACGCGATCAGCCGCCACGAGGGCCCGGAGACGTTGGCGCTGGTCGAGCAGGTCCGCGAGCTCTCGCGCGACCCCGACGACGGCGACCTGCGCGCGCTGCTGCGCGAGCAGGACGACGCGACGGCCGTGACGCTGGCGCGGGCGTTCACGGCGTACTTCCAGCTCGTCAACGTCACCGAGCAGCTGCACCGCTGGCAGGAGGTGACCCAGGACGGCGAGGGGCCGCTGGCCGCGACGACCGGCCGCATCCGCGAGGCGCTGGACGAGGGCACCCTCAGCCCCGCGCTGCTGACCGAGGTGCTCGGCCGGGTGGAGTACCGCCCCGTCTTCACCGCCCACCCCACCGAGTCCACCCGCCGCACGGTGCTGCGGCTGCTGCGCAAGGTCGCTGCCACCATCGCCGCCGCCGAGGACCCGCGCCGCCGCCCCGGCGACGACGCGCGCACGGAGCGCCGCCTCGCCGAGCTGGTCGACCTGCTGTGGCAGACCGACGAGCTGCGCATCGCCAAGCCGCAGCCCACCGACGAGGCGCGCACCGCGCTCTACTACCTCGCCCAGATCGCCCAGCACGTCATCCCCGGGCTGATGGAGGAGCTGCAGCACCAGCTCGGCACCGTCGGGGTCGAACTGCCGGCCGACGCGCGTCCGCTGCGGTTCGGCACGTGGGCCGGCGGCGACCGCGACGGCAACCCGTTCGTCACCCCCGAGGTGACGCTGGAGGTGCTCGGCCTGCAGCACGACTTCGGGCTGCGCGAGCTGGTCCGCCAGGTCGAGGAGCTGCTCACCGAGATGAGCGCCTCGACCCGCGTCGTCGACGTGACCGAGGAGCTGCAGGAGTCGCTGGCCGCCGACGCCGAGGCGCTGCCGATCACCTACTCCACGATCAAGCGGCTCAACGCCGAGGAGCCCTACCGGCTCAAGCTCAGCTTCGTCCGCGTCCGCCTCCAGCGCACCCGCGACCGGCTCGCCCACGGCACCGCCCACGAGCCCGGCCGCGACTACCTCGGGTTCGCCGAGCTGCTGCGCGACCTCACGCTCGTGCGCGACTCGATGCTCGCCGACGGCGACACCCTCACCGGCAACGGCGCGATCCTGCGGATCATCCGCACCGCCACCGCGACCGGCCTCGGCATGGCGACCCTCGACGTCCGCGAGCACTCCGGCACGCACCACGACGCCCTCGCCGAGCTCTTCGACCGCACCGGCGAGCTCGAGGTGCCGTACGCCGACCTCGACCGTGAGCAGCGCATCGAGCTGCTCTCGCGCGAGATGGCGGGTCGGCGTCCGCTCGTCGGCGCCGGGCACCCGCTGGGTGACGGCCAGGCCGCCGCGAGCCTGGGGCTGATGCAGACCCTGCGCACCGCGCTCGACACCTACGGACCCGACGTCGTGGAGACCTACATCGTCTCGATGGCCCACGACGTCGACGACCTGTTCGCGGTCGTGGTGCTGGCGCGCGAGGCGGGGCTGGTCGACACCGGTGCCGAGGGGGAGGACGCGGTGGCCCGGATCGGGTTCGCGCCGCTCTTCGAGACCGTCGCCGAGCTCGAGGTGGCCGGGCCGCTGCTGGAGCGGCTGCTCTCGGACCCGGCGTACCGTCGCGTGGTCGCCGCCCGCGGCGACGTGCAGGAGATCATGCTCGGCTACTCCGACTCCTCCAAGGACGCCGGAATCGCGGCCTCCCAGTGGCAGATCCACCGCGCCCAGCGCGCGCTGCGCGACATCGCCCGCGAGCACGGCGTGCGGTTGCGGCTCTTCCACGGCCGCGGAGGCTCGGTCGGTCGTGGCGGCGGCCCGACGGCCGAGGCGATCCTGTCGCAGCCCTACGGCTCGCTCGACGGGCCGATCAAGGTGACCGAGCAGGGCGAGGTCATCTCCGACAAGTACCTCCTGCCCGAGCTCGGTCGCTACAACCTCGAGGGCGCGCTCGCCGCGGTGGTGGAGGCCTCGGTGCTGCACCGCACCTCGCTGCTGCCGCAGGAGGTCCTCGACGACTGGAACGGCACCATGGACCTGGTCGCCGGCAACGGCCAGACGGCCTACCGCGGGCTGGTGCGCGACGAGGCGCTCGTGCCGTTCTTCGTCACCGCGACCCCCGTCGACGAGCTCGGCAAGATGAATATCGGCTCCCGCCCGTCCAAGCGCCCCGGCGGCGCCGGCGGCCTCGACGACCTGCGTGCCATCCCGTGGGTCTTCGGCTGGACCCAGTCGCGGATCATCCTGCCCGGCTGGTTCGGCGTCGGCTCCGGCCTCGCCGCGGCGCGGGAGGACGGCCGCCTGGAGACGCTGCAGGAGATGTACGGCTCGTGGAGCTTCTTCCGCACCTTCCTCTCCAACGTGCAGATGACGCTGACCAAGACCGACCTCGACATCGCCGGCCGCTACGTCCGGACGCTGGTGCCCAGCGAGGCGATCGGGATCTTCGACGTCATCCGCGCCGAGCACGAGCGCACCGTCGAGGAGGTGCTGCGGGTGACCGGGCAGTCCGCGCTGCTCGAGCAGGCGCCGGTGCTGCGTCGCACCCTCGAGCTGCGCGACCACTACCTCGCGCCGCTGCACGCCCTCCAGGTCTCGATGCTGGCCCGTTCTCGCGAGGCTGTCGGCGACGACGAGGACGCCTCGGCGCCCGAGGACGTCCAGCGCGCGCTGTCGCTGACCATCAACGGCATCGCCGCCGGGCTGCGCAACACCGGCTGAGCACGTCGGCCGTAGCCGGACGGACCGAACGAGGCGGTCGGACCGTGGGTCCCGTCCGGCGCATGGCCCCTCGGGTCCGTTCGGTCCGTCCGACTACGCAGAGCCTCGCGGCGACCGCAGCGAGCGGACCGCGACGGCCAGCGAGGCGGCGACCATGAGCGCGGCCACGACCAGCGCCGCGCGCAGGCCGGCGGCAGCGCCGTACGACGTGGCGACGACGGTGTAGGCGGTGACGCCGGCGGCGGTGCCGAGCGCGGAGCCGATGCGCTGACCGGTCTGCAGCGCGCCGCCCGCGGCGCCGCCCATGCGCGGCGGCACCTCGTCGAGGGTCAGGGTGATGTTGGGGGAGATGACCGCGCCGCCACCGAGCCCGGCGACGAACAGCAGCGGGGTCAGGACCCACCCGATGCCGGCACCGTCCTGCCCGGGCAGCACCACCGCGAGCGCGACCACCGACAGCAGCACCACCACCAGGGCCGCGACCGTCAGCGGGCGCCCGACCCGGGTGACCACCCGGCCGGCGAGTGGGGAGGAGATCGCCGAGCCTCCGGCGAACCCGGTCAGCACCGCGCCCGCCGCCAGCGGCCCCAGCCCCAGCTCGGTCTGCAGGTGGATCGCGAGCACGAGCACCAGGCCGGTGAACCCGGTGAAGTAGAGGCTGCCGACCGCGATGCCGTCGGCGAAGCCGGGGGTACGCCGGAGCAGGCCGACGTCCAGCAGCGGCGCACCGCCCCGGGCGACCACCCGGCGCTCCCACCGCACGAACGCCCAGCCCAGCGCCGGCACCGCCGCGAGCAGCACCAGCCACCGGTAGCCGCCGCCCTCCAGGCTCACCAGCGGGTAGATCACGCACAGCACGGTCAGCCCGACCAGCAGCGCGCCGACGAGGTCGAGTCGCGGGTCGCTGCCCTCGGCGGACACCTCGGACGGGACGATCCGCGCGACCAGCACCAGCGCCACCAGCCCCACCGGCACGTTGACCCAGAAGATCCAGCGCCAGCCGTCCTCGCTGCCGGCGAGGGTGATGATCAGCCCGCCGAGCACCGGGCCCAGCGCGGAGGAGATCGAGACGACGAAGCCGAACAGCCCGAACGCCCGGCCCCGCTCGGCGCCGCGGAAGAGGGTCTGGATGAGGCCGGAGTTCTGCGGGGTGAGGAGGCCGGCGCTGATGCCCTGCAGCAGGCGGGCGGCCACGACGAGCTCGATCCCGGGCGCGAGCCCGACCAGGGCACTGGAGGCGACGAACCCGCTCAGGCCGATCAGCATCAGCCGTCGCCTGCCGAACGCGTCGCCGAGCCGGCCGCCGATGACGAGGACCAGCCCGAAGCTCAGCGCGTACCCCGACACCACCCACTGCACGGCCGCTGCGGACGTGTCGAGGCCCGACTGCATCGAGGGGATCGCGACGTTGACGATCGTGACGTCGAGCAGCGACATGAAGCCGACGACCAGCGACACCGCGAGGATGCGCCAGCGCCGCGGGTCGGGCTCGTACGCCGTACCCCGCTGCCCCGGCGCGTCCTCGCCCGTCGCGGGCTGCGCCTGCTGCTCGACCACCACCCCACCCTCTCCCCGCGCCCAACACCCACCCGGGTCGAGCACAGCGGGTGGAGCACAGCGGGTGGAGCACAGCGGGTCGAGCCGGCGTATTGATACGCCGGTTCGGCGTGCGGGGTGGGTCGAGCCGGCGTATTGATACGCCGGTTCGGCGTGCGGGGTGGGTCGAGCCGGCGCATTGATACGCCGGTTCGGCGCGCTGGGGCGTGGTGGTGGCCACTCGGGGAGGCTGTGGAGGAGCGCCGACGTGGCGGACCGGGAGCAGGGCCGCGACCATAGGAGGCATGTCCACCCCCGTCACCGTGAGCATCACCCGGCACCTCGACCCCGGTCGCGAGATCGAGATGACCAGCTGGCTCCAGGCGGGTACGTCGCTGGCCCAGCGCTTCCCGGGGTTCCTCGGCGCCGGCTGGGTCCGGCCGGAGGCGGACTCCGAGACGTGGCACATGCTCTACCGGTTCGCCGACGCCGAGTCGCTGAAGGCGTGGGAGGACTCCCCGCAGCGCCAGTGGTGGCGTGACTCCGCTGCCGGGCTGGGCGTCGTGGAGAGCCGGGTGGAGCGGCGTACCGGCATCGAGGGCTGGTTCGACGAGCCGCACTCCCGCGACATCCGCGACCTGCGCGTCGGGCCCAAGGCGCCGCCGCGCTGGAAGCAGGCCGTGACGATCTTCCTGGTGTTCTACCCGCTGTCGGTGCTGGTCAACTGGCTGGCCGGCCAGGCCGGTGTCAACGACCTGACGCTGCTGCTGCGGGTCTTCCTGGTCATCGCGGTGATGACGCCGACGATGACCTACTTCGCGCTGCCGTGGATCACGCGACGGATGGAGTGGTTCCTGCAGGGGCAGCCGCCGCCCTGGCGCCGCGCCCGCGGCTGAGTGGTCTCGGGTGGTCTCGACGCCGCTCGTCGCTGGCGCTCCTCGCTGCTCGACCACCGGGGGTGGCCCGCTCGGCAGTGGCGCTCCTCGCTGCTCGACCACCTGTCCCGACCCCTAGGCTGGGCCCGTGGCCGACCTCAACATCCCGCCCGCTCCCGCGATCGCCGGCACCCGGCACGTCCACTCCGGCAAGGTGCGTGACCTCTACGAGGTCACCGAGGGCGAGCACGCCGGCCGCTTCCTCATGGTGGCCAGCGACCGGCTGTCGATCTTCGACTTCGTGCTCGACACGGCCATCCCCGACAAGGGCGAGATCCTGACCCGGATGTCGCTGTGGTGGTTCGAGCAGCTCGCCGACCTCGTCCCGCACCACGTCGTGTCCACCGACGTCCCCGAGGCCGTGCGCGGCCGCGCGGTGATCTGCGAGAAGCTCGACATGTTCCCCGTCGAGTGCGTCGCCCGCGGCTACCTCACCGGCTCCGGCCTCATCGACTACCGCGCCACCGGCGAGGTCTGCGGCGTACCGCTGCCCGAGGGCCTCGTGGACGGCAGCCGCCTCGAGCAGCCGATCTTCACGCCCGCCACGAAGGCCGAGCTCGGCGACCACGACGAGAACGTCTCCTACGACGCGGTCGTCGCCACCATCGGCGCCGACGACGCCGCCAGGCTGCGCGACCTGACGCTGCAGGTCTACGCCCGCGCCGAGTCGCTGGCCCGCGAGCGCGGGATCCTGCTGGCCGACACCAAGCTGGAGTTCGGGCGGAGGGCGGACGGCGCGACCGTGCTGGGCGACGAGGTCCTCACCCCCGACTCCAGCCGCTTCTGGCCGGCCGACGACTACGAGCCCGGCCGCACCCAGCCCTCCTACGACAAGCAGATCGTGCGCAACTGGGCGCTCTCGCCCGAGTCCGGCTGGGACAAGGCGTCCGGCGAGGCGCCGCCCGCGCTGCCGGCCGAGGTCGTCGAGCGCACCCGGTCCCGCTACATCGAGGCCTACGAGCGCCTCACCGGTCAGCGGTTCTGAGGAGTACGACGATGCGCACCGTCGGGGGGACCGTGCCGTTCCCGGTGCCGGCCGAGGTGGCCTTCGACTACCTCGTCGAGCCGGCCAACCGCCCGCAGTGGCAGTCCAGCCTGGCCGCGGTCGAGGACGTCACCGGGGAGGTCGGGGTCGGCCAGACCTGGACCGACGTGACCACGCCCGGGCTGCGCCCGGCGATGCGCACGACCTCCTACGACCGTCCGCATCAGTGGTCCGAGGACGGCACCTGGAAGCGGGTCACGGCGGCGCTCGACCTGACCTTCGCCCCGACCGGGGCCGGGTGCGACGTGCACTTCCGGTTCCGCATCACCGGGCCGGGTCCGGTCCGCGCGATCGGGCTGCTGGCGTCGTACGCCTCGGTGCTGCCGGTGCGCGCCGACCTGCGCCGCGCGGCGGCCATCCTGGGCTCACGCACCACCTGAGCGGCGATCTTTGGACCGCAGCACTGCTCGGGTTCGTGACCGGTCGGTAGGTTGGCGCCGAACCCGACGTGACGGAGGCCACCAGTGACCAGCTACAACCTCGCGAGCCTGCTCGAGACCAGCGCCGCGACGTACCCCGAGCGCGACGCCATCGTCTTCGGCGACACGCGCCTGAACTACGCGACCGTGAACACCCTGGCCAACCAGGTCGCCGGCGCACTCGCCGAGCGCGGCATCGGCCACGGCGACAAGGTCGCGCTCAGCTGCCCGAACCTGCCCTACTTCTCGATCGTCTACTACGGCATCCTCAAGGCCGGCGCGGCCGTCGTGCCGCTCAACGTGCTGCTCAAGGGCCGCGAGGTGGCCTACCACCTCGCCGACTCCGAGGCGAAGGCGCTGTTCTGCTTCCAGGGCACCCCGGAGCTGCCGATCGGCGAGGCCGGTCACCAGGGATTCTCCGAGACCCCGGGCTGCGAGCACTTCTTCATGATCACCGCCGACCCGGCCGCCGCGTCGCCGATCGAGGGCACGACCACGCTCTTCCAGGCGATCGGCTCGCAGGCGCCGACGTTCGACACGGTCCAGACCGACGAGGACGACACCGCGGTCATCCTCTACACCTCCGGCACCACCGGTCAGCCCAAGGGCGCCGAGCTGCGGCACCGCAACATGCGCGACAACGCGCTGTCCGGCGAGGCTCTCTTCGGTGCCGACGCCGCGAACCCCGACACCTACCTCTGCGTGCTCCCGCTGTTCCACTCCTTCGGCCAGACCGTGATCCAGAACGGCGGCTTCGCCTACGGCGGCACCGTCGTCATGCTGCCCCGCTTCGAGGCCGAGCCCGCCCTGGGCCTGATGCTCAAGGAGCAGGTCACCTTCTTCGCCGGCGTCCCGACGATGTACTGGGGCCTCCTGGGTGCCCTGACCCCCGAGGTCGACGTGGAGACGCTCGCCAAGAACCTCCGCGTCGCCGCCGCCGGTGGGTCGGCCCTGCCGGTGGAGGTGCACAAGGACTTCGAGAAGAAGTTCGGCGTCACGATCCTGGAGGGCTACGGCCTCTCCGAGACCTCCCCGGTCGCCTCCTTCAGCCCGTACGGCGAGCCGCCGCGCGTGGGCTCGATCGGCACCCCGATCCCCGGCGTCGAGATGTGTCTGCTGCAGGCCGACTCCTGGGAGCGGGTGCCCGAGGACCTCGAGGAGGACGGCAAGACCGCCGTCGGCGAGATCGCCATCAAGGGCCACAACATCATGAAGGGCTACTACGGCCGCCCCGAGGCGACCGAGGAGGTCCTCAACGCCGAGGGCTGGTTCCGCTCCGGTGACCTGGGCCGCAAGGACGGCGACGGCTTCTACTACATCGTCGACCGCTCCAAGGACATGATCATCCGCGGCGGCTACAACGTGTACCCCCGCGAGATCGAGGAGGTCCTCCTGACCCACGAGGACGTCTCGCTGGCCGCGGTCATCGGCGTCCCGCACGAGTCGCACGGCGAGGAGGTCAAGGCGTACGTCATCCTCAACCCGGGCGCCACCACGACCGCCGAGGAGCTCGTCGCGTGGGGCAAGGAGCAGATGGCCAACTACAAGTACCCGCGCCTGGTCGAGGTCGTCGAGAACCTCCCCATGACCGCCACCGGCAAGATCCTCAAGCGCGAGCTCACGTGAGGCTGCTCCTCCTGATGGTCGCCGCCCTCATGACCGTGGGCGGCGGCCTGTGGTGGTACGGCTCGCCCGACGTCGCCTTCGGCCCGCTCCTCGCGGGCCTGGGCGTCGCGCTGTTCATCGTGGTGCTGCGGCCGAGCCGGCGCTGAGCGTCGGGAGAGGTCGTCTGCCCTCACCGGGTCTCGACACGCGGGTCACGGCTTCTCAAGCTCAGCCGTGCCGCTCGCTCGACCACCATCGACGGGTCCGCTGGCGCGTCCCCGTCACGCGAAGGGGTTCGGCAGTGCCCCGGGCAGACCGGCGAGCAGCTCGCGTGCACGGGCGGCCGACTTGTGCTCGACCAGCACCTCGTAGCGGGTGGCGACGACCTGGGTGACGGAGGAGAAGTCGCGCTTGCCGCGCGTGGCGGCGTACCCCATGAGTGCGAACACCAACCCGAACAGCGCGCCGATCAGCAGCGGCGGCAGCAGGGCGGCCAGGGCGGACTCGTCGGTGAGCAGCACGAAGATCAGCCCCACGAACAGCCCGAACCACGCGCCCGACGCCGCCCCGCTCAGCGCCACGCGGCCCGTGGTCAGCCGGCCGGTGATCTTCTCGACCCGCTTGAGGTCGGTGCCGACGATCATCAGCTGCTCGACGGGGAACTCCTCGTCGCTGAGGAAGTCCACGGTGCGTTGCGCCTGCGCGTAGTCGTCGTAGACCGCCAGGGACTGCGGGAACTCCAGGCTCAGGGGAGAGGCGAGGTCCGGGCGCTGCTGGCTCATGTCTCCAGTGTGCCGCAGCCACCCCCACCCGTCCGGCCGGAGGCGGCCGGGGGGTGCGGGCTCACCGCAGCCAGCGTCGTACGCCGGAGGCCAGCGCACTCGCGAACCGCTCCTGCCCCGCGGGGCTGGTCATCACCGCGGCGTCGCCGGCGTCGCGCATGTTGCCCAGCTCGACCAGCACCGCGGGCATCGCGGAGAGGTTGAGCGTGGCCAGGTCGGTGCGCAGGTCGAGCCCGTCCCCGCCGGCGACGTAGGTGGCCCGGGCGAACCCGGCGTCCTCGAGCGCGCCGCGCACCACCTCGGCCACCCGCAGCGACGCCTCGTCGCCGGCGATGACGTGGAAGCCGTGGGCACCTGCGGCGTACGACCCGTCGCCGTGCACCGAGACCTTGAGGTCGGCCCCCTCGGCGTTGCCGGCGGTGCCCCGCTCGTCCACGCAGGGCCCCCAGCGGTCGGCGGAGTCACCGTCGCGGGTCAGCGTCACGGTGGCACCGGCCCGACGCAGCCGCTCGGCGAGACGGCGGGAGACCTCCCAGGTGAAGGTCGCCTCGGGGTAGCCGGCGTCGGTGGCGGTGCCGCTGGTGTTGCAGGCCTTGCGGAACCCGCCGGCCTCGACCAGCCGCGCGGTCTCGGCGGGGAAGCGGGCGTTGCCGAGCTGGTGGCCGGGGTCCACGACGACGTGCCGTCCGGCCAGCGGGAGCGGGCGCAGCACGTGGCCGGTCACGATCTCCTGGGGCGGTGCGACCTCGTCCGCCCCGGCGGGGGCGGGGCCGAGCGCGGCCCCGAGGGTGACGGCAGCGCCGAGCACGAGCAGGAGCGGCACGACGGCCGCGGCTCGGGGGCGCCTCATCGCGCGAGGGTATCGCCCGTCGGAGCGTCCGCGGGCCCCGATAGACTCGCCCCCGGTTGTCCACCCCTTGCTGTCACCACTCTGAGCCAGGAGCTGCCCCGTGGCCCGTGTCGTCGTCGACGTGATGCCCAAGCCCGAGATCCTCGACCCCCAGGGCAAGGCCGTGCTCGGCGCACTGCCCCGCCTCGGCTTCTCCGGCGTGACCGACGTCCGCCAGGGCAAGCGCTTCGAGCTCGAGATCGCCGGCGAGGTGACCGCCGAGGTCCTCGCCGAGGTCGAGAAGATGGCCGAGACCCTGCTGTCCAACCCCGTGATCGAGAACTTCGCGGTCCACGTCGAGGACGACGTCACGCCCGCCGCCGGGAGCCCCGCGTGAAGATCGGCGTCGTCACCTTCCCGGGCTCCCTGGACGACGTCGACGCCGCGCGCGCGGTCGGTATCGGTGGCCAGGAGGCCGTCGCCCTGTGGCACGGCGACCACGACCTGAGGGGTGTCGACGCGGTCGTCCTGCCCGGCGGGTTCTCCTACGGCGACTACCTGCGCTGCGGCGCCATCTCCCGCTTCTCCCCGGTCATGACCGAGGTGATCGAGGCTGCGAAGAAGGGCATGCCCGTCCTCGGCATCTGCAACGGCTTCCAGATCCTCTGCGAGTCCCACCTGCTGCCCGGCGCGCTGATCCGCAACGACCACCGCAAGTTCGTCTGCCGCGACCAGCGCCTGCGCATCGAGAACAACCGCACCGCCTGGACCTCCGCCTACGCCGAGGGTCAGGAGATCACCGTCGTCCTCAAGAACGGCGAGGGCGGGTACGTCGCCGACGAGCCCACCCTCGACCGGCTCGAGGGCGAGGGCCAGGTGCTCGCCCGCTACCTCGACCTCAACCCCAACGGCTCGGCCCGCGACATCGCCGGCGTCACCAACGAGCGCGGCAACGTGGTGGGCCTGATGCCGCACCCCGAGCACTCCGTGGAGGAGCTCACCGGCTCCGGCACCGACGGGCTGGGCTTCTTCACCAGCCTCGTCGAGTCCGCCTTCGCCTGAGCCGCACCTCCACCATGAGCCCTGCACTGCTGTTCGGCCGCGTGGCGGTCGCCGAGGCCATCACCTGGGCGCTGCTGCTCACCGGCATGTTCCTCAAGTACGTCACCGAGACCACCGAGCTCGGGGTGAGCGTGTTCGGCATGCTGCACGGCGTCGTGTTCGTCGCGTACGGCGTGGTCACGCTCGTCGTCGCGGTCGACCAGCGCTGGCGGCCGGGTCGGACCCTGGCCGCGCTGGCCTGCGCCGTACCCCCCTTCGCGACCGTGCCCTTCGACCGGTGGGTCGAGCGGCGCCACCCGCTGGCCGACGCCTGGCGACTCCGCACGACCGACCCCACCGGCCCGCTCGAGCGCGTGGTCGCCTGGCTGGTCCGCTCCCCGACCCAGGGCCTGGCCGCCGGCCTGGTCGCCGTCGCCGCCCTCACCGGTCTGGCTCTCCTCGTCGGCCCGCCGACCTCCTGAGCCGCCGCCTGGTCGCTGGTCGAGGTGCGAGGCCGGCCCCGGCCGGGCCTCGAGACCCTCAGGGGGAGGGCCGCCGAGGCGGTGCCGCTCCCGGTCGGGCCCACCCCCGGCGGAGGGGAACCACCCCTTCCGCTCCTTCGTCGCTCCAGGGGGGCCAGGCCCATCCACCCTCCGCCGGGGGTGAGCCCGCCCGTCCGCGTCCCCGCGTCGGCGCCCCTCCCCGTGGCCGGGCACAGGCGACGGGTCGAACCGGCGCGTCCTGACGGAAGGTTGCGCCCGCTCGGCCTCAGCTCCTGCGTCAGCTACGGACGCCCTTGAGCAGCTTGCGCCAGACCCGCTTGTTCACGACCCCGGAGGGCTCCATGCCCACCCGGTCCTGCCAGTCCTTCACGGCCGGCTCGACGCCGGGGCCGTAGACGCCGGTGACCACCAGGGTCGCCTTGGGCGAGGCGGCGTTGAGG